>DATKKX010000225.1:0-5623 GCA_035542775.1 Phycisphaerae bacterium
CTGCGCGCCTTCGAACAGGGCCTTGGCCGGGCACAACACCGAAGAGAGCTTGCGCCCCTGTTCGTCACGGCAGTTCAGCAGGTCCGCACAAATGCAGTCCTTGTCCGCAAAATCCGTGGCTTTGAAGCCCGTCATCCTTTCCAGGGCCTCGCTGAAGAGCACGTAGTGGCGCTGGCGGTCGATGAGAAAGATCCCGTCACGCGCGTGCTGCCACATATGTTCCATTGCGTTCGTATTGAAGGACACTTCAGTAGCCATCTTCGATGGCCTCCTATGCTTCTCGCAACCCCTGCTCCGGCCTCGTGAAGCGCTCAAGGCTGGAACACGCGCCAGTGTCGTCAAGACACCGCTCAGGTTGCCAAACCGGCACGCCTGGGATCTCGAGGGGGGCCTGCCGAAAGGAAGTGCTTCAGGCAGGAGTCGGACCGTGAAATTCTAGTAGCGCCGTTTGGACGCGACAGCAAACGGGCGACTCGGCACGGCATCAAGTTGCCGGACGGAAGGGGACTGGCGTCCTGGGTATTTGCGGGTACATTGATCCGCTGGGCCGGCCGGATAGCGATAACATTGGCCATGGGAGCGCCGCGGCGGATAGCTGCGATGCAGGGAGTGCCGACAGAACCAATGGCTTGAGCGCCGCGTTCGCTGCGCGTACAAGATGGATGCGTGAACCAGGAACGCTTTTCAGCCCACGAGAGGAATGTGCCATGATGAACGATTCGGCAATCGATCAGGAGCAGTTCGAAGTGATCCTCAAGCTTGCCCGCCGTGAGGATTGGGGCGAGACGGGCGGCGACCTGACGTCTCTCCTCCTGCCCGAGACGGCCTACCACGCCAGTTCCAATTGGAGGCTGGTGGCGCGGCAGTTGGGGCGATTCTGCGGCGGAGCCGTCCTTCCCTCATTGTTGAAGGCCCTTGCTCCGGAAGTGCGCCTGGACTGGCTCCGGCCCCGGTGCGATTCCGAGCCGGTGACGACGGGCCAGGAGATCGCCCGGTTCAGCGGGCTGGTCTGTCAGATGCTCGCCGCCGAACGCACCATGTTGAACTTCCTGCAGCATCTTTCCGGCGTGGCCACGCTGACGGGCAAGTTCGTCGCCGCCGTGGGGGGCACGCACGCGAAAATCTACGACACCCGCAAGACGACGCCGGGCCTGCGCACGCTGGAGAAGTACGCCGTACGCTGCGGTGGGGGGCACAACCACCGCAGCGGGCTGTACGACGCGGTGCTGATCAAGGACAACCACCTGGCCGGGATCCCCGTTACTAGGCTGGCCCACACGGTCTTCGAGATGCTGAGTCGCATCGAGACGCTGCCGGTGCGGCCGGCATTCGTCGAGGTCGAGTGCGACGACCTCGAGCAGCTCTCCGAGTTGGTCAAGGTCGTCGGGATCGACCTCATCCTGCTGGACAACTTCGAAGTCGGCGAGCTGCGGGCGGCCGTGCAGATGCGCAACGACGCCGGCCTCCGGGGCAAGGTCGAGCTGGAGGCCAGCGGCGGCGCAACCCTGGACAACGTCCGTGACATCGCCCAGACCGGCGTGGAGCGGATCGCGGTGGGGGCCATCACGCACTCGGCTCCGAGCCTGGACCTGGGGCTGGATGCCGCATGACCGCGCGGGGAGGTTCGCACGAGCTGAGCGCCGCCGAGCTGTCGCGCGATCTGAACGTCCGGCGCGTGGGGCGGGAGATCACCGTGCTGTCGGAGGTCGACAGCACCAACGAATACGCCTTTGAGGTCCTGGCGTCGACCGCTGGCAAGCATGCCGACGGGCACGTCGTCTTCGCCGAGCACCAGGAGGGCGGCCGCGGGCGACTGGGGCGGTCGTGGCACTCGCCGCGCGGCGCGAGCCTGTTGTTCACCACGCTGCTGTGGGAGGGCCGGCCGCCGCTTTCGCCTTCATGGGTCATCATGGCCGCGGCCGTTGCGGTCGTCCGCGGCATCGAGCAGAGCACCGAGGTCGAGCCGGTCATCCGCTGGCCCAACGACATCTACGTAGGCGACAAGAAGCTCGCCGGCATCCTCGCCGAGAGCCGGGCGATCAAACGGGGCTCTCGGGCCCTGGCGCTCGGGGTCGGCGTGAACTGCCTTCAGCGGGCCGCCCATTTCCCGCCGGAAATCCGGCGAGCGGCCACCTCGCTCGATCTGGAAAGTTCCCGGGCGGTGGATCGAACGGCCGTCGCCCGGGCGATCCTGCGAAACCTGGACGCCTATTTCGCCGAGCCGGGCCGCGTGGGCGACGACCAACTGGTCGCGGCCTGGCGAGAGCACAGCGCGGATGTCGGCGCGCGGGTCACGCTGCTCAGCGAGGGCGAACGATTCACCGGCCGGATCGTCGATGTCCACCCCGCGGACGGCCTGCTGGTTCAACTCGACACCGGCGCCCGGCAACATCTCGATCCGGCGACGACGACGCGGATGTGATCGAGCCACGTGTTTGACGATTGTCGCGGGAATGACAACGTTCGCCAGAGATTTCAAGGCGACGGGGCGGTTGTGGGGGCGGTTTCATCCGCCGGCAGGCCGCGCAGTTCCGGATTCAGCAGCACCCAGCCGAAATCAGGTGACCGCCGGCCGGACTTCGGCGCGCTCAATCGCATGACGTCGCCGCCGTTGTCGACGAGATCCTCGCCGATGGTCCAGACACAGATGCCTTCGGGGATTCGGCGATAGCGGATGGGTTTGTCATCGAAGGGGTCGATCGGAACGGCCCGAAGATAGTCGGGCACCAGTATCTGTAGTTCTGTCGGCCAATCCTGGTTCAGAAGCCGGTACCGTTCACATGCCAGCGCGGCAATGATGGCGCGGTTCATGCCAGCGGTGCGCAGGCACAACTGGGCCGAGCGCGCAAAACTGGGGAACAGGAAGCAAGCAACTGAAGAATACGGACGAGGCTTTGTTCCCGGCGGTTCCGTGGACCGCAGCAGGCGAACGGCATCGAGATCCGGCTGCTCGATCAAGTCGACAGTTGCCTGATAGAGTTCAACAGCCTCGGCCGCATCCAACGCCGACACGATCGGAATGTGGCTCCACCAGTTCCTTTTTACAGATCCATCTTCTTCCACGTCGATCGTCTGTCCGGTCTGCAGGAGCCGAACAAGGTCAATGAACCGCGCCTTTTCATCTAGAAGGGCCTTCTTGAAGGGAAGACACGGATCTTTGGCGCCAAAAGCCGCTTGCAGCCGCCGCAGGGTCTCGCCATCCAGAGCACAGAGGTTTATGGCTTGCTCGGTGTAGCTTGCCGCCATCTCATCGACTGCCAACCGCACGAGCGTGCTTTCCATGTCCACTCCGTGGTCGAGCATCCGGTACACGCGGCACATGTCCGACAGGATTTCTCCGGCCCGGATGGAGTCCTGGTCCTCCGTGGCAACGAGCAACTCGACGGCCAAGGTTTTCGTCGCGAGCCGCGCATTCGAGAGCGCCGGTTGAATGAGGAAGGTGGGAGTCTCTGCTGGACGTACTTCTCCGCAACCTGACTCGAGCTGGAGGGCTTGGTGAATGCCGGCCAGCTCCTCGGGAAACTTCGCCAGAAACCATCGTGCCGTTGCCAGTTGCGCCGGCGGCAGGCGGCGGCCCGTGGGTCCGCGCTCGGCGTAGCCGACGACCGGCAGGAGTTTCTTCGTCTCTTCCAGGAGAGGAAACGCCTCGATGTTCCTGATCTGCTCTCCGATCAGGAAAGCCATGTTCTCTTCGTTGGGAATTCTTGGCAGCCCGTCGATAATGTCTTGCACGCTGACAGGTTCACCCTTCCGGCGGATCGCCTCGATTTGTTGCCTGAATCGCGATTGAGCCCATCGATCGAGCATGAAAACGGAAAGGACCACGATCAGGAGCAGACTGACCAGGACGACTGTCTTGGGGTGAGAGGCAACCCAGCCGCGGGAGCGGATAGGTTGGTCGAGGGTCTGCGGTTCATTCATAGGCGCGGCGCCAGAGATGGGGTCGGTCGGGCCGGGCTCATCGCGGCCTGAAGCGAGCCTCGAGGAATTGTACTTTTGTAGATCGAAGACGAACAGGCGGGTGGTAAACGTGGCGGACGCGATGCGCTCGATTACGATGTGCTGCTGACCGGGAGACAGGGATGGACCGCATGGCGAGCACTTTTGCAGCAGCGCAAGCACGGACAAACCGGCTTTGTCCGTGCCACCCGGGGCCGAGGGTATAATTGGAGTCAGGACCAAGCCGGAGTCGGCGATGGATAATCTCGAAAACGTGTTCAAGCAGCCCTCGCGGCGTGATCTGCTGCGACTGGGGCTGACCTGCGGGGCGGCGGGCGTGCTGTGCCGCGCGGTGGGATTGAGCGGACCTGCGGCGGCGCTTGCCCAGGACGTCGGCAGCCAGACCGAGCTGGGGGGAGCCAAGCTCGGGGGCATCGTCCGGCACGAGGCGATGTTCTGGGAGTCGCAGCCCGACAATCGCGTCAAGTGCACGTTGTGCCCGCGCGAGTGCCAGGTCGCGGACGTGGAGCGGGGCTACTGCGGCGTCCGCGAGAACCAGGGCGGCAAGTATCAGACGCTGGTGTACGGGCCGCTGTGCTCGGCAAACATCGACCCGATCGAGAAAAAGCCGCTGTTTCACTACGTGCCCGGCTCGACGGCTTTTTCAGTGGCGACGGCAGGGTGCAACCTGGAGTGCAAGTTCTGCCAGAACTGGCAGATCAGCCAGTTCCGCCCGGAGCAGGTGGACAGCACGCCGGTGTCCCCTGAACGCTTGGTGGGGCTGTGCAAGTCGCGCGGCTGTCCGACGATTGCGTACACCTACTCCGAGCCGGTGGTCTTCTACGAATATGTGCATGACACTGCCGCGCTGGCTCGCCGGCAGGGCATCGGCAGCGTGATGATCTCCAACGGCTACATCCAGGAGAAGCCGTTGCGGGAGATCTGCAAGCAGATCACCGCCATCAAGATCGACTTCAAGGCCTTCACTGAGAAGTTCTACGCCGAGACCTGCGCAGGCGAATTGAAGCCGGTGTTGAAGACGCTGGAGACGCTCAAGGACATCGGCATCTGGTTCGAGCTGGTCATCCTGATCGTCCCGACGTTGAACGATTCACCGGATGAGACCAAGGCGATGAGCCGCTGGGTGGTCGAGCACCTCGGACCGGACGTGCCCATGCACTTCACCCGCTTCCAGCCGACTTACCGCATTACCAACCTGCCGCAGACGCCGGTGTCGACGCTGGAGCGATGCCGCAAGATCGCCATGGAGGCGGGCGTGCATTACGTCTATGCCGGCAACGTGCCGGGCCATCCGGGGGAGAACACCTACTGCCACGGCTGCAAGGAAGAGCTGATCAGCCGAATGGGGTTTCGCATCTCCGCCAACCGGATCAAGGACGGGAAGTGCCCGAAGTGCGGCGTGGCGATCCCGGGCGTGTGGTCGCAGGAGATGGCGCTGGCGTTCAAGCCGCGCGGGTGAAAGGCGACACGTTCGGCAGATCGAAAACAACCGGCTGGGGCGTCCTGGCGGACGCTCCAGCCGATGGAAAAGCATACTCGAGATATCGCCGCCGCGGTGTTGCGGCCCACAGCCGTGGCGAATCAGTGGTGCTTCTTCTTGGCGGTCTTCGGCTTCTTCGTGGACGCTTTGACCGCGGCCTTCATCCTGGCCTTGGTTTTCCTG
>DATKKX010000226.1:0-3030 GCA_035542775.1 Phycisphaerae bacterium
CCCATAGCCGTCTGTGGCACGCGGTTCAGTTCGACCGGGCTTCAATGAGGTCCCGCGGCCGAGGGCGCTCTCAGCGCCGTGCCGGCACGCGGGATCTCACAGAAGCCTCCAGGTTAGCGAGCCTGGCTGGTACTTCAGGGATCGACGGCCGACCGGTGGCGCGGGACGTAGCCGCGTCCGTGCACCTCGTCCGGGCGCAGGCTGGTCTCATCGCCCCAGAAAGCGACGTCCCGGGCCGGCCTGGCGTGCGCGACAATCAGCAGGTCGTCTCGCCGCGGCCAGCGCCGCATCGCCGGGCCGTGCTCGCAGCCCTGCTGGGCTTTTGCGCAGCGAAGCCAGCAAGTCAGGGCATTTGCCCACGATGCACACCGCCAGTTCGCCCCCGCAGCGGCGGTGCGCGAGCATCGCGGAGCGGGCGGAAGCAGTCTCCGACCAGCGTCCCGCTCGTGGGTGAGGCGCAGGATCGTGGCGTGAAATCGAAGCCGGCGTTCGGTAAGGCTGGCCGGACCGGCCGCTTTCCTCCAAGCATTAGAGCGGAGAAACATCGTGGATGTCGTCAAGCAGCTTCTGCAGGGTGTCCCCGTGCCGCGATTGGCCAGGATTCGGCAGAACTTCCCCGCTTGGGAAGTCGCTGATGTCGTTGGGGCACTGCGCGAGCAACTGGCCAGGCCGGGAGTGGGCGATGCCGTCAAGCCCGGCATGCGCGTCGCGGTCGCGGTGGGCAGCCGGGGGATGGCCGAGATACCGACACTGGCCCGCGTGACCGTGGAGGAGATCAGGAAGCGGGGCGGCGAGCCGTTCATCGTTCCGGCCATGGGCAGCCATGGCGGCGCCACCGCCGAGGGGCAACGCGCCGTGTTGGCCAATCTCGGCGTGACCGAGGCGAGCGCCCGCTGCCCGATCCGCTCGACGATGGAGGTGGTGGAGATCGGTCGGCTGGACAACGGCCTACCGGTCTACGTCGATAAGTTCGCGCACGACGCCGACGGGATCGTGGTGATCAACCGGGTGAAGCCGCACACCGCCTTTCGCGGTCCCAACGAAAGCGGTGTGGTGAAGATGCTCACTATCGGCCTGGGCAAGCAGAAGGGCGCGGAATCCTGCCACGCCTATGGCTTCAAATACATGGCCGAGCATCTGAAGGCCATGTCGGAGATCACGCTGGCGCGGATGCCCATCCTGTTCGGCGTGGCGACGGCGGAGAACGCCTATGACCGAATCGCCCGGGTCGTCGCCATGCCGGCCGGGGAGATGGTGGAAACCGACCGGGCCCTGCTGGTGGAAGCCAAGGCGAACATGCCACGCTTCCTGTTCAACCAGTTCGACGCGCTGATTGTCGATCGGATCGGCAAGGATATCTCGGGCGACGGCATGGACCCCAACATCACCGGCCGGTATCCGACGCCGTATGCGTCCGGCGGGCCGGACATCGCCAAGATCGCCGTGCTGGACCTGACGGAGGCCACGCACGGCAACGCCAACGGCATGGGGGCAGCGGACTTCATTACCCGCAAGTTGGCCGTCAAAATCGACTTCAAGATGACGTACGCGAACGGCCTGACCTCGACGGTGGTGGGGCCGACGCACATGCCGACGGTGCTTGACGACGACCGCGACGCAATCCTAGCGGCGGTGAAGACATGCAACGCGCGCGAGCTTGCCCGTGCCCGCGTCGTGCGCATCCGGGACACACTGCACATGGGCGAGATCTTTGTCTCCGAGTCGATGCTGGCGGAAGCACGCGAGACCGCAGGAGTGGAGGTGCTGTCGGAACCCGCCGAGCTGGCGTTCGATGCGGCTGGGAACCTCGTCTGAGCGACCATTTCGACCGTTCGGTTCAACGCACCTGCACCGTCTCAATGAAGCGCTCTTGTGCACTAGCTAAAACTTAATCTTACAGGCAATGTTGGTCATCGGAAGCGGAGCCGGTGGGCGGGTGCGGAGGGTGAGATGTGGGCGATAAGGGTGGAGAAGCCTGGGGATCTCGCGCTGGTGGAAGTCGCGGAACCTGCGGTCGGGCCGGAGCAGCTTCTGGTGCGCATCCGGCGAACCGGCATCTGCGGCTCTGACATGCACATTTTCCATGGCCGGAACCCGTTCGCTCGCTATCCGCGCGTAATCGGTCATGAAGCTATTGGAACAGTGGCCGTGATTGGGCCGGATGTCGAAGGCTTTGCCACGGGCGATCGGGTGGTGATCGACCCCGTGGTGAGCTGCGGTGTCTGCCACGCGTGCCGGATCGGCAGGCCGAACGTCTGCCGCAACCTGCAAGTGATCGGGGTGCATCGGGACGGTGGGATGAGCGAGTTCTGCCTCATTCCGGCGGCCAACGCCGTCAAGGTCCCCGAGACGCTGTCAGAGCGTGCGGCGGTCATGGCGGAGCCGTACTCGATCGCCGCCAACATCATGTTGCGCAGCGAGGCTGACGCGAATGATACGGCCCTGATCTACGGAGCCGGTATGGTCGGCCTGAGCAGCTTGCAGGCCGCGGCGGCAAGAGGCGTCCGCTGTATCGTGGCTGACATAGAGGACCGCCGGCTGGAACGCGCCAGGGCGCTGGGGGCGGCGCGCGTGGTCAACTCGAAGCGCGAATCGCTGGAGGAAGTGGTACAGGCCGAGACCGCGGGCTACGGGGTCACTCTGGTCATCGACGGGGCGGGCGCTCCCGGTATTCTCGAGCAGGCCGTGCAACTGACCGGACCGGCCGGGCGCATCATGGTGCTGAACTTCCAGCCGGGAACCTCTGCCATCCCACAGTCGGAGTTGGTGAAGAAGGAGCTGTCTTTGCTGGGATCGCGGTTGAACCGCCGGCTGATCCCAGCGGTGCTCGAATGGTTCGAAAGCCGCAAAGTCGATCCGGAGAAGCTGGTAACGCAGGAGTTTCCCTTTCACCAGGTGCAGGATGCTTTCCGACTGATCGAGGAGCATCCGGAAGCAGTCTGTAAAGTTCAGCTTGTCTTTGCCTGATCTGCCACGGCGGCATGATGACGGGCAGTGTGCGGGAAAGGCTTGTAGAGCGGTCTTAAACAA
>DATKKX010000227.1:0-5227 GCA_035542775.1 Phycisphaerae bacterium
GCGTGGCGAGGATCGCGCCGCGGTCGTATTGGGGAGGGCGAGTTTCGCCCTGAGACATTGAGTGCCGGCGCTGAGCCTGTGCAGCCGGGGACCAGATCATGGACCACCCATCCTGCCGGATCCTGCTGGTAGAAGATGATCCGGACTATGCGCAGCTGCTGCGAGAGATGCTCGGCGACGCCGGCCCCCACCGTTTTACAGTCATCCACGCGACATGCCTCCGCGACGCCCTGGGACGACTTCGGGAGGAGGCGCCGTATGACGCGATCCTGCTCGACCTTTCTCTGCCCGACAGCAAGGGCTCAAAGACTGTCTCTCGCATGCAGACGGCAGCACCACTCACGCCGATCGTGGTTCTCACCAGCCTGGACGACGAATCGCTCGGGCTCGAAGCCATTCGCATCGGAGCCCAGGACTATCTGGTGAAGGGCAGGGTTGACGCCCGCCTGCTGTCCAGGGCAATCGACTACGCCACCGAGCGCAAACGTCTGCTCGAGGAGCTTCGCCGGGCTCATGACGAGCTGGAACGGCGAGTACGGGAGCGTACCGCGGACTTGCAGCGCACCGTCGAAGCCCTCCAAGTGGAGATCGTGGCCCGCGAGTTGGCGGAGGACGCCGGGGCCAGGCTGAAGCAACAGCTTCACCAGGCCCAGAAGATGGAGGCGGTCGGGCAGTTGGCGTCCGGTTTGGGGCACGACTTCGGCAATCTGCTCGCGGGGATCCTTGCTTGCGCATCGCGGGCCCGCAAGTCCTCCCGGGATACCTCCGCCGTGGACAAAGCCATGGACGCGGTCGAAGAGGCGGTCCGCCAGGCCAACGGCATCGTTCAGTCGCTCCTCACGTTTAGTTCCCAGACAGCGGCACGGCGAAGGCCGGTCGACTTGCGGGCCGTTATGGACGAGTCGGCCTACCTGCTGCGCCACACGCTGCCATCTTCCGTGGAGCTGATCAACCGCCGGTGCGAACAAGCCGTGTGGGTCAGCGCTGACCCCATTCAGGTCGAGCAGGTCCTTCTGAACCTGGGCATCAATGCCCGCGATGCCATGCCCAACGGCGGCCAGCTCGAACTCTCTCTCGCGCCGGCCACCGAAACCGACATCGATCAACTCGGCCAGGCCGGCAGGCGGGATGGGAAGTTCGCTCGCCTGGTCGTCCGCGACACCGGCACGGGAATACCGCCGGAAGTGCGGTCTCGGATCTTCGAGCCGTACTTTACGACCAAGCCGCGCGGCCAGGGAACCGGCCTCGGCCTCTCGATCGTTCATGGCATCATGCAGGACCTCGGCGGCAGCATCGACGTTCGGTCCCAGGTGGGGAAGGGCACGACATTCACGATCCTTTGGCCCTGCATAGAGCCGCCAACGCATCTTGCCGCCGAAGCCACCCCCGACATGGAAATCCCGGAGGCCCAGGGACTGGTCGTGCTGCTGGTGGGCGAAGATCCGCATTCCCGCGGATTAATCGGGGCCTCCCTGCGCTTGCTGGGATTCGACGTGGTGCAAGCCGGCAACAAGGCCGCGATGGAGGCCTGCTGCGACGACCTCCGCGACCGCCTTCGACTTGTGGTCATCGATCAGGGGACATCCGAAAGTACTCGGGCGGGCTATGTACGCGAGATTCGATCTCTCGGGATCCGAGCGCCGGTCGTGGTAGTATGCAACGAAACCACCCAGGACGCAGAAATGGGGGATGCACTCGAAGCGGGCGTCTTCCGGCTCCGCGGCCCATTTGGAATGCCGGAATTGAGTAGGATCACTCGCGATGCCCTGGGAATCCAATAGCGGAGGCAAGTTCAATGGGTAATGTGATTTCCATTCTGATCGCGGATGATCATGACAGCGTACGCGAGCTGTTGAAGGACCGGTTGGAGGCGGAGGCCGACATGCGGGTCGTGGCCCACGTGGGCGATGCCGAGGCGGCGACAACAGAAGCCATCAAACTGAAGCCGGACGTCCTTCTCATGGACATCGACATGCCGGGCCTCTCCGCCTTTGACGCCGCCGAGCGGATCAAGGCCCGCAACCCGGCCACGCGAACCATCTTCTTTACCGCCTTCGTCCGGGATCATTTCATCGAACGGGCACTGGCGGTGAAGGCGTGGGGTTACGTGACCAAGTCGGAACGGGCTGACACCCTGGTTAAGGCGATCCGCGATGTCTCGCGCGGCTTCGCCTACTACTCGCCGGACGTGCAATCCCGGCTCGTCATGGGCGCCAAAGGACCCCATCTGGTCCACAAGCGGCAGTCCCTGGTCTCGACGCTCACGCCCCGCGAACGGGAGGTGCTCTGCTACATCGCCCGGGGCCTGACCAAGAAGGGCATCGCCGACACCATGTGCGTGAGCATCAAGACCGTGGATTATCATTGCGCCAACCTCATGGACAAGCTCAGGATCCACGACCGCGTTGAATTGGCCCGCTTTGCCATCCGCGAGGGCATCGTCGACGCCTGAGCGCGTCAAGACGCCCGCGGGCCCGGTCGATCGCCCAGTCATGACGCGCCGTGCCGGATGGACCTAGTTTCTTCGCGCTGACAACTTCTCCTGTTCCCGGGTGTTTACCCGGTTATCCACGCCGCATCATGGTGTTATCGTCGCATCTCGAAACCATCAGCCGCGCGGGCTCGATGGAGGGGGCGCTGCGTCGACTCATGGACTGGAAGGATCCGTATCATGCTCGACATACACATCGCCCGAGACCGAGCAGTGCGTCGGGCCATCGCCACCGGCGAGATGCCCAACATCGACTTGATTCAGACCATTCAGCGGACGGAGGGGCACCGGCCGTGCTTCGGCAGGGCCGAGGAACACTGCCCGCACGCGACCTGCCGCTGGTACGTGCAATGCATGGCATTGCTCACGTATCAGCCGCGTGCCGGCCGCGCCAAGGCCCGTCACGACAGGGAACGAGTTCTGTGTGCGACCAGGTAAGGCGCTCTCAGTCCCACAGCAACTCACAAGCAGGCGTTGCGGTGCGCGCCGCCCTCTCCTTTGCCCATCGCCGACCGCGCAGCAGCACGCATGACCGCTGCATTCAATAGTGAAATACCCCGCCCCGGCGCTGCGACACACATGAAACGGGTGTCTCTCCCCGCGCGGTGTCATCAATGCCTCGACCCGAAAGGGGCGAGATGGGACCTTGCAACGTCTCGTTGAAGTGCGCCTACTGCAAGACTCTGTCCCGCCTCAGTATTCCCCGGAGCTTGGCGATCGCGGAGAGCTGGATCTGCCGTACGCGCTCCTTGCTGAGGCGCATTTGGAAGCCGATGTCCTCCAGCGTCTGCCGCTGTCCCCCTTCTTCCAATGGAAACCGCCGAGCCAGTACCGTCTTCTCGATATCCGTCAGGGAGGTGCTGTTCATCTGCAAGGTTTGCTGAAGCCGCTCGGCGAAAAGGGCCCCCTGGTTGGCCCGGTGAGCGCTGAAGGGGCCGGCCTGGTCGGACTCCACATCGAACGATCCGACGATCTTGCTGCGTCGTCGCGATTCGTACAGCGCGCTTCGGGAGAATGCCCGCGTGATCGCGTTGCAGGCATAGGTGCTGAAATGGAAGCCGCGCCATGGATCGAATGTGTCAACCGCCCGCAACAGCGCCATCATGCCTTCGCTGCACACCTCATCGGGATCGAGGTTGCTGAATCGGTTCCGCCGGATGGAATCGTAAACCAGGCCCAGATTGCTCTCCGTCAAGCGAGTGCGGATCTGCTGATAGCGTACGGACCACTCGTTGTACCGCCGACGGATCGCACTGTTGGGGCCTCGGCGGCTCGCGGCCCTGTACAACTGCCTCAGGCGATGACCGCAGTAGTGCATCTGCTTGAAAAGCAGTGTTTCCTCCTCGTACGCCAGCCGCCCGGCGCCGGTGGCCGGCGTCGGCCAGGCCTTGAAGAGCCACTTTTCCACGTGCGGCGACTGTAACTCCTCGTTCATGATGTACGGCGGAGGACACATCCAGCTCTTGAGCGCTTCCCGCTTTGAGATCTCGGTTGTGACTCGCAACATCGTGTCTGTCCCCTTTCTGTCGCGCTGGCGGACCGCGGTCGAGAGTGCTTCATTGCGCGAGAGCGTCAGGCCGCTTCTCGGCACGCCCGGCACGGCTGCCAGTGCATCGTCGTTCACAAGCAAAATCATCCGGCCCGATATGCCGCCGCGAACCGGCGACATCAAACACTGATGATATGAAGATGACCCCCTGAGTGTACCCAGGCAAATACCGGGTTCTGTCGATGTGCCGTCAAACCCCCTCAGGGCTTGAAAAATGGCGGAAATGCGGCAAATCCGAGCCTCCCCGCGCGCCTCGCCGCAAACGCATTCGCCCAAACAAAGACGGATGCCCCCGCCCCCGCCGCGCCCCAGGATACACTGCCGCCGTCAATCCGCGGGGGCAGCACCCTCCTGCAGCTCGGCTCGGATCATCATCAGGATGTCGCAGTACCTCCATGCGGGCGGCGCATCGGAAGCCTGGCGGTGATCGGGCCGGAGTTTGAGATCCCCCGTCGACAGCAGCACGTCGCGCACGCGCGGATTCTGCCGGATCTTCTCCCGAGTGGCCTCAACGATCAGGGCGTAGTGCTCGCCCCGTTCTCCCGTCCGGTACCTCATCTTCCTGCCTTCAAAGGTGACCCAGTCTATGCCCATCGTCTTCATGTTCTCGCTGCCCAGGTCGCCGGCGGTCTTGGCATCGAATCCGGCCATCTGCGAGACTTCCTCGCGCGTGTACTTCCAAACAACGCCCGGCCAGGTCGCCCGCGGGTCCGTCGGCCCTTCGGGGTACTTCATCATTTGCCAGAATCCCTCCAGGCTGGCGTAACGTCGGCCGTGGAACACAAAGGGTGTGGGGGCCAGATTGGAAAGCAGGCCGAGTTCGTTGCGCTTGGACAGGATGACTTCCCCCCGCCCCGCGGCCTGCGGAAGAATTTCCCACGAGGCCGCCTCCGTCCCGGGGACCGGTGCCCACCAATGGGCTGGATATCCGGGAGACCGAGCATCTCGCTCCGGGATCGTTGCCTGTCCGGTTGCTCCGGCGCAACCGGCAAGCTCAAGGACAATGATCAGGGCGCAAACCCGCTTGCCGACACTCACAATAACGCAACCGCTCGATTCCCTCTCGCGCCGCGGTGGCTTTTGGGCGTTCGGCGGTCGCGCGAGGTCGCCCGCCGCCACATGGGTCGCGGCATTGCCGCGCGAGGCCTCCATGCTAGCGCCATCCGGCATAGGAGCCTTCGGCCATC
>DATKKX010000228.1:0-2282 GCA_035542775.1 Phycisphaerae bacterium
ATCCGGCGGGCCTTCCGTGCACGGCGCTCCATCGGGCCACGCTGAATAATCCCTGGTAGCCGCCTGAGGCCCCAGAACAGAAGTATGAACAGGACCAGGAGAAGCCAAATCTCCATTCCAAGGCCAATCCTGAACTCACGCGCCTTCTGTAAGCCGATCCGCCACCAACCTGCTCAATTCCTCAATCAACTCCTGCCGCTCGGCGTCGAGGCCCGCATCCGAGTCGAACACGTATCGGATCTGGAGATCATCGTCCAGAGCCATTTCCAACTGCTGAGGTTCGCCCGTCTTGCCGCCCGGCCGCCCGTACGGGTCTGTCCATCTTTCCTCGCCCCGTTTGTGGCTCACCACGATTTCAAGGCAACCGATCTCCGCAGCAAAGATCGCCACGGCTCGCACCAGCGTTTTCAAATCCTCCGCCTGCTGTATCTTCAACCGCGCCAGCGCCGCCGCTGCGTGCAGTACCTTCGTCTCCTCTCGCCCCGACCACCGCGCCGTCCAGCCCCCCCACTCCAGGTAACCGAGGACGCGAGCACTGAACAACGCCATCACCAGCACGCCCGCCACACCCAGACCGAGCACGAAATAATTCGCCGTCACCGCGGCAATGCAGAGCAACGACACAAGCAGACTGACCACATAAATCGAGATTGCCGCCGCCGAGGGGCTGCCCCCCCGATCCAGCAAGCGATGGTGGATATGGTCCCGGTCCGATGCAAAGAGCGGCTGCCCCCGTACCATTCGCCGGGCGACCGCCAGAAGCGTGTCAAAGATCGGATAGCCCAGCGCGAAGAGCGGTATCAGAATCAGCACGACGGTGTGGGCCTTCTGGGCCGAGTGCAGCGAGGCCAGGGCCAGATACATGCCCAAAGCCAGCGAACCGGTATCCCCCAGAAAAACCCGCGCCGGGTGGAAATTCCATCGCAAGAAGCCGAGCAGCGACCCGGCCAGCAGCACCATCATCACCGTCATGTAATGATTGCCGAGGTAGATGGCCACAATGGCATTGACCGTCGAGGCCAGGAAGCAGATGCCCGCCGCCAGACCGTCCAGCCCGTCGGACAGATTGATGGCATTGGTAATCCCGACAATCCAGAGCAGGGAGAGGATTATGCCGACGACATCCGGCAACCGCACGGACTCGTAGCCCGGCACGGTGATCGCCTCGATTCGGAAGCCAAGACAAATCGCTCCGATGGCCACCACCGTCTGCACCAGCAGTTTGACCCGCGGGCGGACCCCGTGGCGGTCATCGATGACGCCCAGCAGAAGCATGCAGCCGGTGCAGGAAATCAGGCCGTAGATATACGTCGACTTGGCCCGCAGCATTTCGCCGACCAGATTGTCAAGCCGTATCGCCACCATGGCCCCGGCGAAAACGACAGCAAACACGACCAGTCCGCCCATCGTGGCGGTGGCCCGTTCGTGCCGCTTTCGCCCGACCGGCCGATCGACCCACCCAAGGCGCTGCGCGATCAGGATGTAGACCGGCGTGACCACCGCCGTGGCGGCGGCGGCGGCCAGGAACAAAATGAAATAGCTCTTGAACTGGGCGAAGTACAGCAGCCAGTGTGGCCAGTGAATCGACTGATCTGCCGCGGCGGGTGGCAAGGTTGAGCGCCTTTCCGTTTCTTGACCGTTGCGGGGGCGCATTCTAGCATGAGAATCCGTCGACGTGAGGGGGCAAGTGACCTTGGGAGCTTCGCGTGGCCGTTCGGCTCATCGCAGGTCGGGCAGGCAGCGGCAAGACGCACTGGTGCCAGGGGCAAATCTGCGAGGCCCTGGCCTCGAGTCTCGTCGAAGGGCCGCGCCTGATCATGCTCGTGCCGGAGCAGGCCGCCCTGCAGATGGAACGCGGCCTCCTGGCCATGTCGCCCGCCCGGACGCTGGGACGCTGCGAGGTCCTCAGCTTTCGCCGCCTGGCCCACCGAATCCTGAACGAGTCCGCCGGCCCGACGCCCGCGATCCTTTCCCCGACCGGCCGGCAGATGGCCCTCCGCCACCTCATCGCCCGCCACCGTAAGTCCCTTCGCGAGTTCGCCGGCGTCGCCGACCGCGGCGGCACGGTCGCGGCCGTAGCCCGCACCATCACCGAGCTGCTCCAGGAATGCGCCTCGCCCGACCGCCTGGAGGCCGAAGGAAAGGCCGCCCTTGCCGAACAGGACCCCTCCGGCCCGCGTTTGCACGACATCGCCCTGCTGTACCGGGCGTACCTCGACTATCTCGGTTCGCAGCGGGTCGATCCGGAAGGCGTCCTGGACCTGGCCCGATCGCGGCTGGAG
>DATKKX010000229.1:0-10371 GCA_035542775.1 Phycisphaerae bacterium
CTTCTTCTCCTTCTCCTTCTCCTTCTTTTCCTCCTTCTTCTCCTTTTCTTTCTCGCCGTTTTGCTCCTTTTTTTCCTTGCCCGCCGCTTGCTCCCCTTTCTCCTTGGGAGCATCCTCCGCCTCATCATCGTGAGCGAGGGCAGCCTTGGCGGTTGTCTCTTTTTTCTCGGATGACTTGCCGCAGCCTGATAGACAGAGAACCATCAGGCCGCCGGACAGGAATATGGCTACGCAACCTGCAAACGTGAGCTTTTTCATCATTCGAACACCATCGGCGTGGATCTGGCGGCGCCGGCCGCGGACACGTGGATTCGGAGTCTCCGCGACAGCCCGTGGGCTCCCCGCAGCGCCCAGTTTTTTCCTTGTCTCATGTTGTTCCATACGTCAGTGAACCAAACCAGGTCCGAGGTGGGAGGTGTCCTCGCCTCAGAACAGGAATGCGGCGAGTATCTGGCGGAGGAAATCGCCGACAAACGTCGTCAGTGTGGCGAAGAAGTCGGTGGTGGTCGTCGCGCCTCCCGTGGAGTCTGCGGGAACGCAGCCCGCGCCAGCCAATAAAACCACAACGCCTAACCCGCATACCATGGCGGCACATCGTCGACGAAGACTGTGATTCACGCTCAGACCTCCCGGACCCATTGGGCGAGGGCGAGGCACATCACTGCGGCGAGGGCTGCGTGGTCGCCGCTGGACCGGTCAAAGGCAGCCGTCCACCGATGGCGCTCTCCAACTGCGCCAACGCCGAGGCCAAATCACGGCGGGCGTTTACATTCGCCAACTGGCGACGGATCAGAACCTCCTGCGCCTCGATGAGAACGAGGACGTTCTGCTCGCCCGCCTGGAATACGCTCCGCGACCCGTCGACGTTCTCGCGGGCCTGCGGCACCCCCTCCTCTTCATACATTCGAACCAGCTCGGCGCTGCTCTCGGCAACGGCCAGCGCCTCGCGGACCTGTTCGGCGATCAGGTCCAGCACGTCGTTCTGATCTTTCCGGGCCTGCAATGCTCGGACGCAAGCCTTGGCGATCTGCGCCTGGTTTTGATCCATGATCGGCAGGGTGGCCGCAATGGCGGGCCCGAGCACGCTGTCGATGATCTGGCCTCGCTCGAGGTTGCGTTGACCACGCGACTGGATTGTAGGAGCCGTCAGGGTTCCAGCAGCCACCGAGTCACGGGCGGTGTCGGCGAGGATGGTCCGACCTGGAAGGGCGCGGCTCTCGATGCGCTCGAAGTCGAAGCCCAGCGTGATATCCGGGAAGATGCGCAGGTATTCCCGGACGATTTCCTCGTCGGCGGCGTTTACCTTCCAGGATGCCACCTGGGCATCGAGCCGCTGCGAATCAGCGAGGGACAGGAGCGTTCCGTAATCGGCACCGAGCGACGTCAGCTCCGGAAGCTGATCAGCGTACGTACATTGCTGGAGCCGGCGGCTCAGGCCCATCATGTGCACCAGGCCCGCCTCCGCCACTCGTCGCTGTCGTTCGAGATCGACCAATTCGAGGCGGGCGTCGACCACGTTCTCCTTCGCCAGGTTCACGTCGAAAAAGCTGGCCTCGCCGGCCTCGAACCGCCGCCGTACCAGATCCACCGTCTCTTCGACAAGCTTGACGTACCGTTGGGTGATGGATTCGGCCTGTTGTAGGGCCAGAACCCGGTAGTATTGACTCTTGACCTCGGCGGTGAGTGTCGTGGCCCGGAAAGCGATGGCCAGGACGGTCTGGTCGAGCTGGTCCTGGGCGATCTTCTTGCGAACCGGTATCTGCCAGAGATCGACGATCTGCTGGGCTCCGCTGGCTGTCAGTCTGGAACGACCGCCGCCTTCCGGGAGCAAACCGCCGAAAGACAAGGTGGGATTGGTGAACAGACTCGACTGCACGAGGTCCGCCCTGGATACGCCAATATCAAGGAACAACGATTGAAAGGCGGGGTTGTTGAGCAGGGCCAGGCTGACGGCCTTGTCGACCGTCAAGCCGCCCTGGAGCAGTTCCTCGACCTTGGCCTGCACGACAGACTCGTCGCCCGGGTCGTACACCGTATCGCACCCTGTTTCCTGCCGAATCAAATCTTTTGCCCGACCGTAGTCGTGGGTCGGCTCAACGCGAGCGCAACCGCCGATCACAGCGACCCCCAGCGCCCAGCAGACGGCCATGTGGCCCGCTCGGAATACCGTCACGAGACCAACCTTTCTTCTCACGTCGCTTTCGCCAAGAAACTCGACGAACCTCAGCGACGCCGCCGGTGCAGACCGCGCCGCCCATGTCGCGATGGGGGAGCGCATCACCCGGACGGACATCCGTCGCTCGACCGCATCCAGACGATTCAGAGGCCCGTGAGACTTTGGCCGCGAATCATACTCGCGACCTGTCAACGGTCCAGCCCGCGCCTGGCCCGGATGCCAATCCCGCTCGCAGACCCATCGTGCTGCGGCGGTGCGGCGGAAACGGTGATCTCGTGGGGAGTCTACAAGCCTATGATGGCCCGGCGATGACAGTTTGATGACAAATCCGTCATCTCGCAGCGGGGACGGCGGGGACCGGCTCATCCCAGGCCTGGTTTTCGCCGGCCGCCGGCGAATCTTGCCGCGTGTCGAAAAACTGACGAAAATGGCCTGCCCCTGGCCAATCAGCAAAACGGCGGTTGTGAACGCCGGGCTAGGCGGTGCCTGACGTGCTTTGCGGCGGGGGGCAGGATAGGCGGCTTCCAGAACGTCGGCGTCGGTTCCGGAGGATCTTGCTCGTGCGAGTATTGGTTATAGAAGATGAGCCGGGCGTGGCGGCCTTCGTCCGGCGAGGCCTGCGCGAGGCGGGCTTCGCCGTGGACCTCGCCGACAACGGGGACGATGGAAGCCATATGGCCTGCGCCGAATCCTATGACCTCATTATCTTGGATCTCATGCTTCCGAGGCGGGACGGATTCTCCATTCTCGGCGAGTTGCGCGGCAGGGGCATCACCACGCCTGTCATCTGCCTGACGGCCCGGGATGCCGTGGATGACAGGGTCAAGGGCCTGGATCTGGGGGCGGACGATTATCTTGCAAAACCATTCAGCTTTGCGGAGCTGCTGGCCCGCATCCGTGCGATCCTGCGGCGTGGGTCGGCCTTGGCGAGCAACCCTATCACGGTGGGCGACCTGACGCTCGATGTCGTGGCCCGGCAGGTGCATCGGGCCGGTCGTCGCATCGATCTGTCGGCCCGGGAATTCTCGCTGCTTGAGTTTCTCGCCCGGCATGCGGGCCAGGTGCTGTCACGGACCATGATTCTGGAGAAGGTCTGGGACATGAACCAGGACCCGCTCACCAACGTCGTCGACGTTCACATTAACCGTTTGCGCAAGAAGGTCGACCACGGCTTCGCGAAGCCGCTGGTCCACACCATTCGTGGCGTCGGATATGTCCTCAGCGATTCATAAGAGATGGGCCTTCTGGCGGACCATTGGCGCTCGGCTGACCCTGTGGGGCGCCGCCATCACTCTGCTGGCCTGCGTTCTGCTGTGCATGCTCCTGTACTTCGGCCTGCGCCATTCGTTGATCCGCGAGGTGGATGGCTTCCTGGAGGGCGAGGTCTATGAATTCCGGTCCATTTTGACGGAGGAGAAAGAACAGACCGATCTCTCGGGCGTCGAGCGCGAGATACGCCGGGAGCTGGGAAGCCGGCTGCGCCGTGATCTGACTTTCCGGCTGCTGGACGGCTCGGGGCGACTGCTGCTGAGCAGCGATGCGGCGGACCCTCTGCCCAACCCCTGGACTCTGGCACCCATCGGCAAGGCGGAGTCGGAGGCGGCGGAGACGGTCACCGTTCGCGTGCCTCACCGCGGGCCGAGCTACCGCGTGTGCAGCCATTGGATCAAGCTGCACGACGGCGTTTCCTATGTAGCCCAAGCGGCGTACGTCTTTGACGGAGCGGAAAACTCGTTGGCCGTTTTCCGTCAAGTCTGCGTGGCGGCGCTGCTGGTTGTGCCGATCATGGCTCTGGCCGGCGGATATGTGCTGGCCCGGCGCAGCTTGCGGCCTGTTGAGAGAATCACGCAGACCGCCAAGGAAATTGGGGCCCGCGATCTGTCGCGCCGCATCGCCCTCTCCGGCAGCGGCGACGAACTGGACCGTCTCGCGGAAACACTGAACGGCATGCTCGGTCGCATCGAGGGGCACGTCCAGCGGATGCAGCAATTCACCGCCGATGCATCGCATGAGCTGCGCTCGCCGTTGGCCGCCCTTCGCGGCGGCGCCGAGGTGGCCCTGTCACGGCCGCGTTCCGCGGAGGAACTCCGCACCGTGCTCGAGGAAAGCATGGAGCATTACTCCCGGCTCAGCCGCATCGCGGAAGATCTACTGATCCTTGCGAGGGCGGACGTCGGCCAACTGCCGCTGGCCCGCGACTGGATCCGATTGGATCAGGCGGCCGCCGACGTAGTGGACTTGTACACCCCGCTGGCTCAGGACCGCGGGATCCACCTTGGGCTGGCCGACGGGCCAGCGGTCAAAATCTCCGCAGATGGGGCGAGAATCCGCCAGCTCCTCGGCAACCTCATCGATAACGCCGTGAAGTATGGCGGAACCGGCTGCCACATCAACGTCACGGTGACACAGATGGACGCCAGCGCTATCGTCGTGGTCGCCGATGACGGGCCGGGCATTGCCGCCGAGGATCTGCCCCATCTTTTCAACCGTTTCTATCGCGCCGAGCGTTCGCGATCGAGCCGTGCCGCCGGCGGCGCCGGGCTGGGCCTGCCGATCTGCCGCACGATCGCGGAGCTTCACGGCGGCGACATCCGCATCGAAAGCAGGCCCGACCAGGGCACGACGGTCACCGTGAGCCTGCCGCTGAGCGGCGATTCGCGGCCCTGAGCGTGTGCGTCGCTCGCCTCCCCGTTTTCCCAAAACAAGATCCTCGCAGGCAGCTCCCGCCATGGGGCCGCCCGCGAGGATCATCATGCGCAGGCCCGTTGGTCGGCCCTGCTTACTTGATTGTGTACACAAAGCGGCAGCCGGCGCCGAAATAAGGCGTCTCCCCGTTCCGGTCGAGGCCGATCACAATGCCGGGGCCGATGCTGAAGTGCTCGGTCACCTTATACTCTGAGGAGACCTCCAGCGTATTGCTGTTGGCATGACCCGTTTCTTCGCTCGACTGGTGCACGTAGTCGACCAGGAGTGCAAGGGCATCGGTGATCCGCCATTTGTAGCCCGCCCGGGCTCCCCACTGGAAATGGCGCAGGTCGTCGACCTCGTGGCCATTCGCTGTGATGATGAACGCGTTCAGGTAAGCGGTGCCCGGCCCGATGTCCTTGTCGACAATGCCGGTGAATTTGCCGTCAACGCCGGAGCCCTCGTATCCTGACGGTATCCTCATCTCAGCCAACGTGGCCAGCGTGGGCATGAGGCCTTCCTCCTTGACCCAGCGCTGTTGCCAGCCGAACTCGATGTCGCCTTCTCCGGCATAGTCTCCAAAGCCGAGCGTCAGCGGAACGCCTAGGAGTAGCTGTGTGTTGCGGAGAAACTCAGAACCGTCCAGCGTGTACTCCAGCTCGGGATGGAGGAACACGGGATCGTGCTCGCCGGATCTGGTTTGCCAGCCGGATGCCAGGTGGATCTCAAGCTCGCCCGGCGCGCCCGGCTGCCCGTCCTCGATCGAGCTCCATGTATCGATGGACTGCCGCTCTGCCACCTCGTCTTCGCCGGTCGATGTGGTCTCGACAGTCCGCTCCGCAGTCTTCACGGCGGTCTGCTCGGACTTGGGGCGCTCCGCCTGGGCCAGGCTCATCGGCTGGGCCGGTGCGGGTGAGGGAGATCGCACGCCTTGCGGCTGTTGCGCAGCGACAATGCCGGGCGCTGCAAAAACGACCATTGCGGCGACCGCTGTGATCGCCAGCACCGCCATAAGACCAAATCGCCGGCAAGTAGCAACGCTACAGGTTGTGGAATACATACAGTCATTCCTCCATCACGGCCTGAGATTTAATGATCGGCCCGGGCGCATCGGAAGCGCACATTCTTCCACTCGGCGGCTCCATACACGCCGGCCGCGCCAATTGTGCCGCAGAATATCGACGCGAATGGGAGCTGTCAATCAGCACTAATGTGTTTCTACAACCTTATACCATTTAATAGGTTAACAGACTATCCTGATTTCAGGCACGGGAGAAATACGATGCGCCCGCGTGCAGCGAGTAATTCAACCGCCGAAACACAGAATGATTGCCAAACCGGGATTCTGTTCGGACGAATCGCGGACACGGCCAAAGCAGATCGCTCACCACAAGATCTTGTTTCGCCATGAACTGCTAGCCCTAGCCTGCGGAAGGAGACCGGTGCTCCAACCGCCATCGACGTGAGGACGGGTGCTGCGTCCGATCCCTCCCATTCAGTTTGGTGCGGTTGGCCCGCTCGCTCCTTCTCCCGCGGAAGGCAGGAACGGCGGCAACGGACAGCCCATGCAGCGTGCGATCGTTCGCAACAGCTCCGCCTCTTCGATCGTCACCGTCCCATCGGCCAGCACGCAATGGGCGAACGCGTCGAGCACCCGCTCCTTGATGATCGGCGCGGCGAGCGCCAGTCGATCGAGGGACGCGGCTAGGGCCGAAAATGAGCACGCCTCCGGCGGTCTCGGTTCTTCAAGGACTCCCCTGCGATCGGGGGGCAATCGCGCCGTGCCGACTCGAAACGCCATCAGGACTCCGTCCGCGTCGCGCTGTCCCAGGCGTGCCAAGATGGAGAGAATGGTCACGCAATCGCCCTGCAGAGGCGAGTAGGACGGATATTGTACAGCGCGCCGGCGGACCCCCTCGATCACCGGCCGCAACTCATGGCTGAGCAACGCCTGCAAGGCAAACTCGAAAACGCTCGTTTCTTGGTCCGCCCCGGCGAGGATCTCGACCTGCCGCAGAAAAGCCCGACACTGGCCCTGGTCTAACTGCCTCAAGGCAGGAATCGCCAGGTCGATGAGCGGCAGGCGCGCGGCGGGGTCGAGTGCCCCCCGAGCGTCGAACAGCCGCACAGTTTCTTCGATGAGCGTCGGCTTCAGCTTGTCCTTCAGCAAGCCGAGCTGCCGCTCACGCTTGGCCTGGTCCGTGTCCAGCAGCAGGGCATGAATCAGACAGACCGCGCGAGCCGACTCGCGGGCGGCCTGGCGCAGGGGCTCGGGCATGGATGTAATCAGGGCGGCCCCGAATGCCATGTGGGCCGGCGAGAACGAGCCCGCCTGTTTGATGACCTCCCTGGGATCGAGCGTTCGCTTGGCCGGCGCCTCAGCGGGCACGAATCCCGTCGCCGCCGCAGCCTTTTCAGCGGCGGAACTCGGGCGGGCAGTCCCTTCCACCTTCGGGAAGGTCCCGTCAAAAGACGGATCGATTCGCTTGATTCGCTCGACCAGCGGCGGATGAGTCGACAGAAAGCCGAACGACTGGAACGCTCTCAGCCGCCCGTCCCCGAACAGCATGTGGCTGACTTCCTCGCCGGAGGCCGTCATGATGCGGGAACTGAACCCATAACCGCCGATCTTCTTCAACGCTCCCGCGATGCCGTCGGGATTGCGAGTGAAGTCCACCGCCGAAGCGTCGGCCAGATATTCTCGCTGCCTCGAAATGGCCGCCTTGATGAGCCGGCCGAAAAAAACGCCTATGTAACCTATGACGGCCAGCGCGGCGCCGACGACAAACATGGCTGCCGCGCCTCTGCCACTGCGGCGCCCGCTGCCTTGGCCCGCGACCCTGATCATCTGCATGCCGATGATCGCGATGATCAGGATGCCGTGTATGAGCCCGATTAGGCGGATGTTCAAGCGCATATCGCCGCAGAGAACGTGGCTGAATTCATGGGCAATGACGCCTTGCAGTTCATCCCGTTTCAGCATCCGCATGGCCGCCGCGGTGACGGCCACGGCGGCATCGTTGGGTGTGAAGCCCGCCGCGAAGGCGTTGATGCCGTCCTCCTTGTCGAGCACATACACCAGCGGCGTCGGCAGGCCCGATGCAATGGCCATCTCCTCCACCACGTTGAGCAGCTTGCGCTCATCGGCATCGGTGGTTTCCGGCTTGACCAGCCGCCCGCCCAGGGTTTCGGCGACGACCGCCCCTCCGCTGCCCAGCGAATAGATCTTGTACAGGCTTCCGCTGCCGATGATTACGAAAGTCGCGGCTATCACCCAGCCCAGAACGTTCGGGTCCCACCAGGAAAAGACGATGTCGTCGTAGACCACCTTCGACCGCATCATGTGGGCGTGCGTCGCGAAGGTGACGACGATCACGGCGACGAAATACAGCGCCGCGACGATGCAGATGATGGCCAGGGCAAAGAGGACGACCAGCTTCTTGGTGTTCCTTCGAGCCCGCTCCTCGTGCTGAAAGAAATTCATGGCGGCATTGTCCGGTCGAGACGGGGGCGAATGCA
Organism: Phycisphaerae bacterium; assembly: GCA_035542775.1. Classification (GTDB taxonomy): domain Bacteria; phylum Planctomycetota; class Phycisphaerae; order UBA1845; family UTPLA1; genus DATKKX01. The sequence continues at coordinate 8,381 of DATKKX010000229.1, forward strand.
AGCGGGCGTTCGATTCGGTCCGAATGCCGACGAGCTGAGGGGCGACAGAGGATCGACGCCAGGACAGAGCGCTGATTGTCTTGTTGATTTCAGGCGGCAGGCAGCAGGCATCCAGGCGCCCGCGGGTGAATCCGCGAGCGCCCGGACGCCTCATCGAGAGTCAATTCGTGGTCGTCCGGCGTCCGCCGGCCCGTCAGCCGGCGGGCACCGGATCAGCATCAACTGTCATCTATCATTCCCATGTTTGCTCAGCCAGGTGTCGCCGCACACGCGGAAGTTCTCCGGACCGAGCGAGCTGGTGCCGGGATAAGCTTCTTGGCCGACAGTGGCGCTCAGGTCGAGTGTCCGCGGCGTCGTGTGGACTCCGTCGGGCAGGATCGTCGAGGAGAACTTCGCCGTAATCCGGTAGCGACCGACCGAGGCCTTGAGGTGGTCACCGGCCGCAATCGTGCGGTGCTGGGCCCCGGCGACCGTGATCACGGACGTTTCGGTCATGGGGAACGGCAGCGTCACCGTCACCTCTCGACCCGCGTGGTCGATCTCGATGGGAACGGTCGCCGTCGCGGTGCCGTTGCTTGCGATGTTGACGGTGGCCCGGCCGTCAAAGTCTATGGTGACCGGCCCGCGGAGCTGCCGCGTGACATACTGGATGTTCATGACCGTCTCCGTGCTGGAGATCAGCTCGCTGCGGAACGCGATCGGGAAGCAGCGATCGCTGTAGGCGAAGCGCGCGCCGTCCCAATCGATATCGAAATGCGTCACGGTCGTCTCGGGGTCGTGATATCGCCACTTCGATCCGTCATGGCCCTCGGCGGCAAACACGTATGTGCTTTCCGGCGCCACGATAACGCCGGCGACCGTGATTTGTGCCGTGGCCGTCGGCGCCAGTTCAGAGTAGTCCACGCCGTACGGCAGGCCGATCTCGCCCTTGATTTCGACAATGCGAGGTCCGTGATGCGGGAATGAAACGCTCGCCTTCTCGATCTCGAGAACCGACAGGCTGGCCGGGTCCAGCGTAATGGTCTTGGTGTTCTCGCTGGAGCCGCCGGCGGGGTCGGTCACCCGCAGCGTCACCACGTGCGTGCCATAATCCAGGAGGATGGTGATCGTCTCACAACTGGCGGCCAGTCCGTCGCAAACAACCGTCGAATCGACCGTCCACCGGAATGTCAGGGTCGAGATGGCGTCGTCAGTGTCAGTCGAATCGGAGCCGTCAAGCTGGACCAGGGCCATCTCGCCGATATCGGTGAGCTGCTCGACCGTCGCGACCGCGGTGGGCCGGGCGTTGCACGGATCCGTGCCGAGGCTCACCTCTTCACCGTCCAGAAGGCCGTCGCCGTCGGAATCGGGATTGAACGGATCGGGGCAGTCGCCGCCGGCCGCGAGGGCGAGTTCCTCGACATCCGTCAAGCCGTCGTTGTCATCATCGTCATCGCAGGCATCGCCCAGACCGTCGCCATCGGCATCCTCCTGGCCGGGATTGTAGACCGTCGGGCAGTTGTCGACATTTCCGCAGATGCCGTCCCCGTCCGCATCGTTCAAGGGGTCGTTCGGGCAGGGATCGCAGGCATCGCCGAGACCATCGCCATCCGAGTCGGTCTGGTCAGGATTGGAGATGCCCGGACAGTTATCCACGCTGCCGCAAATGCCATCGTGGTCCGCGTCGTTGTTGACATCGTAGGGACACGGATCGCAGGCATCGCCAAGACCGTCGCCGTCGGTGTCGATCTGGCTCGAATTGGCAGCCGTCGGGCAGTTGTCACAGGCATCGCCAATGCCGTCAACGTCGGCATCCGTCTGGCCGTGGTTCGCGATTCTCGGGCAGTTGTCGCAGGCATCGCCTACGCCGTCGCCATCGGCATCAGCCTGACCCGGATTGGCGACGCTGGGGCAGTTATCGCAGGCGTCGCCGCGACCGTCACCGTCGGCATCCGCCTGATTGTGGTTCGCGATTCTCGGGCAGTTGTCGCAGGCGTCGCCCACGCCGTCGC
>DATKKX010000230.1:0-3424 GCA_035542775.1 Phycisphaerae bacterium
GCAGCCTGTACCTGAACGCGATCAACGCGGGCTGGGAGATTGACGTGGGCACCTCGTTCACGAACACAGCCTTCTGCGTGGCCATGCAGTCCGAGCCGGATTGCCCGTAAAGACAGTCGGCCACGAGATCAGCAGCGGGGGGCGGCGCGGGAGACTGCGCCGTCCCCGTTGCGTTTCCCGCCCTTGAACCCCGTCCGGGCCTGCCCGCATACTGGCCGCGAACGCCCGCTCGCGGGCCCCTGGCCCGGTAAACGTCTTGGCAGCGACGCAGAAGAAGAAAGTGAACTCGCGACGGGCACCCACAGTCGTCCCGTCTCTGATGGCTGGTTTTTCCAGCCTGGCGTTCATGGCCGGAGCGTTCCTGCCGCCCACAGGGCAGGCGGCCCAGGAGACACCGCCTCCCCAGCAGCAAACACCTCAGGCGCAAGGGGCCGCGACGGATGCGGATAAATCCGCCGCGACGCCCGCCGCCACCTCCTTGTCGATCCGCGTGCAAGGCAAGCAGCTCCTGGACGGCGCGGGCCACCCGATCCAGCTGCGAGGGGTCAACGTCTCGGGCCTGGAATTCGTCCCCATGCAGGGCTGGAGCCCTGCCAATCCCTGGGGCGGCCAGACCGGGGATGACACCCCGAACTGGCGCCTGATCGCCTCCTGGAAGACGAATGTGGTGCGCTTGCCCCTGAATGAGGCCTCCTGGCTGGGCAAGCCCTGCGTCCGACCCGGTCCCGGGCAGAAGAAGCGGAATCCGGATCCCGGCGGCAACTACCGCCAGACCGTGGCACAGAGCGTCCAGCAGGCCAACGCCGCCGGTCTGTACGTGATTCTGGATCTGCAGTGGACCGCGCCCGGCAACCTGTGCCCGGAGGAGATGAACTCCGCCCCCGACATGGACAACTCGCCGGCCTTCTGGGTGTCGGTGGCCACGCAGTTCAAGGGCAATCCCGCCGTGCTCTTCGACCTCTACAATGAGTCGTGGACCTTCCCACACGAGGACTGGACCGCGAGCGGCGATGCGTGGGCGTTCTGGAGGGACGGGGGCACGCTCTCGCAGTACGCGCCCGGCCCGCACATCTACCAGTACAAGGCTGCGGGCATGCAGGCACTGGTGGATGCCGTGCGCTCAACCGGGGCGACCAATGTGCTGATTGTTGGAGGCATGCAGTGGTCCAGCGACCTGAGCGGCTGGGTCAGTCACCGACCCAGGGACCCGCTGAACCAGCTGGTGGCCTCCTGGCATGCGTATCCCAAGTCACCGGGTTCCGGTGGCCCGGATGCCGCGGTTCCCACCGGCGGCACCGAGCAATTCCGGCACGCCGAGGGGATTCTGTCCGCCGGATTCCCGCTGCTCATCGGGGAAGTCGGCGACCACAGTGCCCCTGGCACCAGCGGCGCGCCCTTTCTCGCGCAGATACTCCCCTGGGCCGATGCCCGCAACGTCTCCTACCTGGGCTGGACCTGGGACACCTGGGGCGGCGCGGACAACGTGCTGATCAAGGATGCCGCCGGTACGCCCAGCGATGGCTTCGGACAGCATTTCAAGCAGCATCTGCAGTGCCGGGCGACGGCCAGCTGCAAGCGCTGAAGCGCGCGCCCGCGGCCAGTGAACCGCCGCACACCCGCGGCTGGCGCTTTCACCCATACTCCCGGTTCGTGAACCGAGTGAGTCGGGCCTGATGAACAGGGCACAACCCTGGCGGACCGCCGCCGCCCCGGGCGTCCAGACCGCCCCCGCAGGCTCCGCGCCCGGGCGCCAGTCGGTACTGCCCGTCGCCGTCATCTGGCTGGTGCTCGCCTTCCTGATCCTGCCCCCCGAGCTCAACTACGTCACCAACAACTTCACGGTCAGTCAGGGCGGACTGAGCGGACCGTTGATCCTGAGCAGTTCGCTCGGCTGCTCGCTGGTGATCATCCTGTGGCGCTGGCCGCTGCTGCTGAAACTGCTGCCGCAGCTGAATCGCGGATTCGTCGCCTTCGTGCTGCTGGCCATGCTGAGCGTGCTGTGGTCGTGGGATCCGAGCGCCACCTCGCGCCGCCTGTTCCGTCTGGATGCCATCGTGGGCAGTTGCCTGGCGTTCACGCTGCTCGGCTGGCAACCGCGCAGCTTTCAGCGTGCGTTGCGGCCCCTGGTCACGATCATCCTGGGTGGCTCGCTGATCTTCGGACTGTTGGCTCCCGATCTGGCCATCGAGAAGGGCACGACCGCCGAGCTGCTGGGCGCCTGGCGCGGTCTGACGATGCAGAAGAATTCTCTCGGATCGCTGTCAGCCGTGGGCATTGTGCTGTGGTTCCATGCCTGGTTGAGCCGCGAGGTGGGCGGACCCAGGGCCCTGCTCCATCTCGCCATCGCGGGCACTTGCCTGATCCTCTCGCGCAGTTCGACATCGCTGCTGTCGAGCCTGTTCGCCATGCCCTTCATGATGCTCATGCTGAAGACGAGCCCGGTGATGCGCCGTTACATGCCCTACGTCATCGGCATCTTCACCGGCGTGATCCTCGCTTATTCGCTCGCCGTGCTGCAGCTGGTCCCGGGCCTGGAACTGCTGCTGGCACCCATCACCGCGATCACGGGCAAGGACATGACGTTCTCCGGCCGCAGGATCATCTGGGACATCATCGTCGAGAGCATCGGCCGCCATCCGCTGCTGGGGGTGGGGTTTGGCGCGTACTGGACCGGACCGGTCCAGACCTCCGCCTCCTATGACTTCGTGATCCGCACGTATATCTATCCGACCGAGGCGCACAACGGCTACCTCGATGTCATCAACGACCTCGGCTACGCGGGCGGTGCCTGTCTCGTCACCTATCTGATCGCGTTCGTCCGGCAGGGGCTGCGGCTTTTCAAGGCCGACCGGGCGCAGGCCGCTCTCTATCTGGCGTTGCTCTTCCAGGGATTCCTGGCCAACCTGTCCGAGTCGCACTGGTTCACCGTGTCGAACTTCAACTTCCTGATCATGACATTGGCAACCCTGTGCCTGGGCCGGCACCTCCTGTATCTGAAGTCGCAGCCCTCGGCGCTCATGCCCGCCGTCATGCCCGCGCCGGCATTGCGGCAGCCGGGCTGGAGGCGCCCGTGAGTCCCGCCAACCGGCACGAGGACCTGGACCGCGCCAAGGCAGTCGCCATCCTGCTCGTGGTCTTCGGTCACATCGTGGCGCGTGACCCGCCCACCGGCAACAACTGGTACGTGCTGCTGAAGTTCGGCATCTATCAGTTCCACATGCCGTTCTTCATGTATCTGTCGGGCTATGTGACATTTCTGTCCGGTGCCGCGCGTCTGGCGCCCCACGAGTGGCCACGCCTGGTCAGCCGCCGCGTCGCGCGCCTGTTGCTGCCGTTCCTGATCTTCGGTCTGGCCATCATCGCCGGTAAATTGGTGCTCGGCTCGGTCCTGTACATCGACAATCCCGTCGCATCGGTCGGTCCG
>DATKKX010000231.1:0-17337 GCA_035542775.1 Phycisphaerae bacterium
GCCCGGCGGCGCTGGATCGTGTTCCGCAGGTTGCTGGATTTTGTAGGCATCGACACCCGCCGCATCAGGTTCTCGTGGGTCTCCGCCGCCGAAGGCGCCAAATGGGCGGAGATGGTCAACACCTTTGCCGAAGAGGTCCGCCAGATGGGACCGTACAAGGACATTTGTAAGCTGGATGAGTCACAGCTTCAGCCGGTTGGGGCTTAATCAATGGAAGCATTGCGTAAGAAAGCCCGCGAATTACTGGAAGGCAAGGCCGCTGCGGTCGTCATCGGCTACGGCGAGGGCTCCGGCGGCAAGGCGCGAGCGGTGTTCATCCGCCAGCCGGACAAGGCCGCCACCTTGATCCTCGACGACCGCTGCGTCCAGAACCTGGCCGTGTATCTGGTCAAGAACGAAGTGAAGTCGCTCGGTAAGGCGGCCGTCGTGGCCCAGCCTTCGACGTTGCGGACGATCCTCCAGCTTGCCTCTGAGAACCAACTCACCGACGGGCTGGTCATGGCCCTGGCTGTGAACAACGGACAGGTTTTGGAACTGACCAGCTTCCACGCCATCGAGGAGTATCTCAACACCGCCGTTCCGCCGTCGGAAGCGCCGGGCAAGGCCCGCGGGCTCTCCGCGGAGGATCGCGCCGCCGTGGCCAAGATCGAGGCCATGCCCCGCGAGCAGCGCTGGCAGTTCTGGGTGAACGAGTTCTCCCGCTGCATGAAGTGCTACGCCTGCCGGGCGGCCTGCCCGATGTGCTACTGCACGAAATGCGTCATCGAGTCGAATCAGCCGCAATGGATTCCGGTGGCCCCGACGGGCATCGGCAACCTGGAATGGCACATTGTACGAGCGATGCACCTGGCCGGGCGGTGCCTGAACTGCGGCTATTGTGTGGAGGCGTGCCCCGTGGGGATCCGCCTGAACCTGCTGACGCAGATGCTGACGGATGAGATCGGGGGCGACTTCGGCGCGGAGGCCGGTTTCACAGCGAAACGCGAGTACGCCCTTTCCATGTTCAAGCCCGAGGACAAGGAAGACTTCATCAGGTAAAGCCGATGGAAAAAAAGATTCTGAAAAAGCAGTCTCTCGGCGCCCTGTTCGACGCGATCAAAGCCGGTGGCCGGCGCCTGCTGGGGCCGGTGGAGAAGGACGGGCGGACCACATACGAAGAGGTCTCCTCGCCTGCCGAGCTGGCAAAGGACTATATCCAGACCACGACCTCAGCCAAGAGCGTGGTGTTCCCGGCGTGCGAAGAGATCGTCCGCTGGCAGAACGAAGGCCACGATGTGAAGGTCGCGGATCTCAAGCCGCAGACGACGCCGACGGTGGTCTTCGGCGTGCGGCCGTGCGATGCCGCCAGCTTCGCGATCCTCGACTCGGTCTTCTCCTGGGACTACAACGACGAGTTCTTCCGGCGGCGGCTGGAAAACACGACGATCATCGGGCTGGCCTGCACCAAGTCGGACGAATACTGCTTCTGCACGTCCGTCGAGCTGAACCCGGGCGATACACGCGGCAGCGACCTTCTGTTGACGCCGATCGACGGCGAGCAATATCTCGTCGAGATCGTTACGGACAAGGGCAAGAAGCTGGTAGACGCGGCGGCGAAGCTGTTCACGCCCGCCGGCAATGAGAGCAAAGAAAAGGTGCTGGCCAAGGTGCCGGTGAAGTTCGATCAGAAGAAACTCACCGCCAAGCTGCCCGCCTTGTTCCCGAAGGAAAACGCCTGGGTCGATCAGTCTCTGGCGTGCCTGGGCTGCGGGGCGTGCGCGTTTGTGTGCCCGGCGTGCGTGTGCTTCGATATTCAGGATGAGTCCGGCCGCAACGGCGGGACGCGGCTGCGGTGCTGGGATTCGTGCGGCTTCTCGCTGTTCACGCTGCACACCTCGGGTCACAACCCGCGGCCGGTGCAGAGCCAGCGCTGGCGGCAGCGGATCATGCACAAGTTTTCGTATTTCCCCGAGCGCCTGAGCCATCTCGGGTGCGTCGGTTGCGGTCGGTGTTCGCGGGCCTGCCCGGCAGACATGAATCTGGTGGAACACTTGAGCGCCCTGGTGGAGGCGGCTGATGGTCAGTGAGAATATCTACAAGCCCTACAAGATGCGGATCGCGGACATTCGCGAGGAGGCCCCGGCGGTCAGGACCTTCCGGCTGGAATTCGCCGACGAGGCCGAGGCCAAGGCCTTCAACTTCAAGGCCGGGCAGTTCGGCGAGTACTCGGTCTTCGGCGAGGGTGAGTGCACGTTCTGCATCGCCTCGTCGCCCACCCGCAGGGGCTATATCGAGTGTACATTCCGTCAGGCCGGCCGCGTCACCGGTGCCCTGGCCGATCGCGAGGTCGGCGACATCGTCGGTTTCCGCGGGCCGTACGGCAACACCTTCCCCATCGAGCAATGGGAAGGCAAGAAGCTGATCTTCATCGCCGGCGGCATCGCCCTGCCGCCGCTCCGCTGCGTGATCTGGAACGTGCTCGACCTGCGCGACAAGTATGACGACGTGACCGTCATCTACGGCGCCCGCAGCGTCGCCGACCTGGTCTATAAGCACGAGCTGGAGGAGTGGGGCCAGCGCAAGGACATGCACCTCTACACCACCGTCGATCCGGGCGGCGAAACGCCGGACTGGAAAGGCAAGGTCGGGTTCGTGCCGAAGGTGCTCGACGACCTGGCCCCGTCGAACGCGAACACCGTCGCGATCGTCTGCGGTCCGCCGATCATGATCAAGCTGACCCTGCCGATCCTGGCCAAGCTGAACTTCACGCCCGAGCAGACCTTCACCACGCTGGAAAACCGCATGAAGTGCGGCTTCGGCAAGTGCGGCCACTGCAACGTCGGCAAGGTGTACGTCTGCAAGGACGGGCCGGTGTTCACGCTGGCGCAGCTCAAGGAACTGCCGGCAGAATACTGATCACAACCTCGATCTGACAACCGAGTTGCCCAAAGCTACGTCCGTGGCGCAACCGCCCTGTAATTCTGGGCGGCGGTCGCTTTGGGTCATACAATACAGGCATGACCAAGCTTGAAGCCATCCTCAGTGAAGCAAGCTCTCTTTCCGCCGCTGAGCAACTCGAGCTCGTCAGGTTTTTGATGGAGCGGCTGGCCGCCCAATCGGATGCCGGCCAGACCGACCTTGAGCCAGGCGAGCTGCCGACCGGGCCGGAATCGGCCGGCGAGGAAGACTGGACGCCGTTTTATCCGGTTGATCTCGGCGACGACAGAAAAACCGGCGCGTGACCCGCGGCGATGCTGCCGGCCGTTATGCCGGCTCCTCCGATGCCTGGTCAGCCGCCTGATCTCTTATCATTGATTGCAGAGCCCGCCATCCGTTCAGCTGCTCCGCCGTCAACGTAGCCGGGCGGCCCACTCTCTGATGGTGCTCGACAGCGCGGAGCAGGCGGCGCGTGCTCCGCGGGAGATTCGTCCGGGCGTTGACCACCAGGCCCGTCACTTCCTGCCGCTGATGCCGCCGCCGAATTCGGAGCTTCCGCCCCATGTGCAAGCGATAACCGTACTTCTTTACAACAAGCCCGGTCACGCGCACTACTGTATGGACGGTTTGCCGGTTGTCCTCCACGAACGAGAAAACCATGTCATCAGCATATCGCGTGTACGTGCCGCCGCGCTTGCGGGCCAGAGTATCCAGTGACGAGTCCAACGCGTAATTGACCAGGTTGGCCAATCGAGGACTCGTCGGAGCGCCTTGCGGCAAGACACCACAGTAGGTCGTAAGTTCCGTAAGCACCCGCGCCGCGCCCCTGTCCCAGCCGATAGCCAGGAAGTACGCTTGTACCCGTTTCGCCGTTGTCGATGGAAAGAAATCCCGGATATCCATCCGGACCACGACTGCTCGCCCGCAATGCTCCCGGGCGTTGGTCACGATCGAATGTCCGCGCTCGAAGCCGCGGACCGCCGGATGCGCGCGAAGCCGCCCAAGGACCTTGCGCAAGATGCCTCGTTGGACAGCCCTCAGGCCATCCTCCGGCGCCGCAATCTCACGCTGCCCTCCGCCGCGTTTCGCGATGCGATAGACATGATATTGTGGTCGGATCGCCCGGAGTTCCTCGACGCTGAGCCCCAGCCGCCGGCACAGCTCGGCCATATCCCGCCCGCCTTCCCCACCGGCGAACAACCCTCGTATGGCATCAAGAAAACCCATGGCCGGCCGCCAAAATGGCAAATAAAAGCGGACGCGGCCTGCGCGTCCGCGCTGCCTTGCTACGGATGCGATCCGTTCGAGCAATTCTCAAGACGGTCTGATAGGACCCGGCTGACGAAACATCAGCCTGGGCTCTGCGTTGGAGCCCCGCCAAGACAGCAAGGGCAGTGTGCCGAAGCTCCGCACCGGCGTCAAGCGCGTACGCAACGCCGCTGGCAACCCTGGTCTGTTACCTGGCTTGCTTCTCACCGCGGCGCGCGCTGGCCCGCCCTCGCCTTCTGAATATCCGCGGCGATTTCCTGCCCGATGCTCAATCCGCTGAGGACTTCAGCGCTGGTGCCGTCCCGCCGGCCGAGCGTCACCGTGGCTTCCTTGAAGCGTCCATCGGCGACGACGAGCACCGCCGCAGTCTTGCCGGAGGAGTCCGGGCGGCATGCCGCCAGCGGAATCCAGATGCCCGGCGATTGCTGAGTCGTGGGCGCGGCACCGGCCTGAAGCGGATCAGAGGCCGCTGGTGATGCCGCCGCCGTGACCGGGACCGGCCCGACGGTCTTGTCGGCGCTGACGGCCCGGCTGCTCGTTGACGCTTTCCCGCCGCTGTCGGCGGCTCTCGGGCCGTTGAAGAACTGCACCTGCGCCGCGCCTTCCACCCGGAGGAACTCGTCCGGATTCTCGATCCGCACTTTGACCTGCACCGTGGCCTTGGCGTAGTTTGCGCCGGGGTCGATCCACATCAAGTGGCCTGTGTACTTCCGGTCCTTGTGGGCGTCAGGGATGACAACGCAAGGCATGTCCCGATGCAGCCTTTGGATGTCCAGCTCGCTGACGTCGATCTCGACGCGAAGCTGCTCCATATCCGCGATGGCGGCGAATTGCGAGTTCGCCATCGCTCCGCGCCCGCCTTCCGCCGCCACGAAGTCCCCCACCTCGACGTTGCGTTCCAGAACCACACCCGAGATCGGCGCCAATACCTCGCAATCCCGCAGCATCTTCTCCATGCCCGCGAGCGTGGCTTCAGCGGCGACCACCTGGGCCTGGGACGTATCAAGGCTCCGCTTGGCCTGGGCGTACTCGATCTCCGGTGCCTGCTGTTCCTTGTACAGCCGTGCGACGCGCTCGAAGTTCACCTTCTGGAACTCCACCTCGGCCTTGGCCTTTTCCAACTCGCCCGCCGCCTGATCGCGTCGAGCACGGTAAATGTCATCCTCGATTCGAGCGAGGAGCTGGCCTTTCTGGATCCTGTCTCCCTGTTCGAAATACAGGGCCACGATTTGCCCAGAGACTTTCGTCGACACCTCCACCTGATGATCCGAAACAATCTTCCCCGTGGCGGTCAGCACCGGCCGTGCATCAGATTCATCCCGAGCCATGACCTTCAGCAGCGGAACCTGCTCCGCTGCGGCGGCGCTCTCCGATGACGCCAAACTGCCCAGCTTCTGCCATCCGAAGTAGCCCACGATCGCGAGGACGCCCGCGACCGCGGCCGCGATCACCAGTCGCCGCCTCAGCGATGTCCCGGAGGCGGACCGGCCGCGAGGCCGTTGCTCCCGCGAAATGCTCAGGCTGCGAAGCTGATCCTGAAGTGGACTGCTTTCCTTCATGGCCATTCAATTCTATGCGTATGGAGCCTTTTTCACAGTACAAGCGAGCCCGCAGATCATGGATCGCCAGCCGGCCCGTTTTTCGCCGCCGGATCCGCGACCCGCTGGACGGTCCCCCCGGTGTTTTGAGCCCTGATCCGCCCTCGGCCGTACTCAGGCCTTGCGGAGGGCCTCAAGTACATCGAGACGCGCCGCCCGCAGGGCCGGTGCCACCGCGCCCGTGGCCCCGACGATGACCGCCAGCGCAAGGGCTGCCACGATGATCATCGGCGTCAGGCGGAGTTCATAAGCCAGTACTGTCCAGGTCTGGTCTGATAAGAAATCCTGCCGCTGCCCGATGAGAGGCATGACCAGCGTGCAAGCCCCCAGCCCGCACGCCCAGGCAATGCTCGACAACAGCAGCGATTCCGTCACCAGGGCCAGCACGATCGCGCTGCGGCTGAAGCCGATGGCCCGGAGCATCGCGATCTCGCGCCGCCGGCCGTCGACTGATGAATACATGGTATTGGCAACGGCGAAGACCGCTCCGACCGCCATGATCCCCACGAGAACCGTGGTCAGCACGACGATGTCGCGGGTCTTCGAGGCCAGGTCGTCGTAGTACTTGGTCTCGAGCTTGCCGTCGAGCTGGACGGTCGGACCGTTGATGTACTCGATTGCCGCAGGCGCTGAAGCCGCATCCGACATCCGCAGGCAGACGCTGGAAGCCATCCGCCGCTGGTAGGAATCGCACAACATCGTCCGCGGCGCCCAGATCTCACTTTCCAGCGCGCCGCCCTTGGCCTCAAAAATCCCCACTACCTGATACTGCCGCTGGCCGTGACGCCCCAGCGACACCTCCGCCCCGAGGTTCAATCCGGCGAATCGGGCACAGGCCGCCTTGCCGACGATCACCTCGAGCATGCCTTGGCGGAAGTTGCGCCCCTCGGTGATGTGAACCTCCGGGTGGACGGCAAAAGCCACGTCATCGACGCCGCGAAGGGCCACATTGGCGGATGCGCCGCCCTGTCCTTTCCGGGGGATGTCCGTCTGTACGCAGACCTCGGTGCTCATGAGCAGGTTGCCAGCGGCATCGCGGGCCACGTCCGGGGTCTGGGCCAACCGGATCGATTCCTCCGGCTGAATGATGCTGGTGCTCTCGGCCGTGGCGCCGGGCTTGAGCACGATGACGTTGATCGATGAGCCCGTCGCCACGAGCGAGGCCCGAATCCCCGCCGCGAACGAAAGCAGCGTGCAGAGAACAACGATGATCACCGCGACCACGACCAGCGTCAGGATCGTGCTCAGCCGCCGGGCCAGGAGATTTCGCCAGTTGTAGTAAAGCGGAATGGCCATGCGGCATTACTCCAAAGCCCGGAAAGCGTCGACCACCCTCATCCGCGCCGCGGCCCAGGAGGGCCAGAGCGCGGCGACCAGGCCGACCAGCAGGGAAATGCCGACCGCCTGGAAGCAGACCAAAGGACGTATGTTGAGGGCCTGAATGACCGGCACGGTGATGTGGGCCAGCGGTGTGTAGGTGAAGGCCACATAGGGCGCCAGCGCCCCGGCCAAGCCGCCTGTCCCGCACAGCAGCAGGCTTTCGAACTGGACCATCAGGAAGACGACTCCTCCGCCGAAGCCCATCGCCTTCAGCGTGGCGAATTCGCTCAGCCGGTCGCGAAAGCTCATGCTCATGGTGTTCATCGCCGCCATTACTGCGACGAAGACCGTCACCGCCGCAAGGATCGACAGGTTGCGCGGCAGATTGAACTGCTGGGTGATGAACTGATTCATGAATGCCTTCTCGTCTTGCGTCAGCGTCTCATCGGGCGAGTTGGCGAAGAACTTGTCGATGGCCGCGCGATAGTGTTCCAGGTCCGCCTTCGATCCGCACTTGACGAAGAAGAAGTGCACGATATCCACCGGCACGCCGAACTTCTTGACCTCCTCTTCCACGTAATCGAGGCGGCACAGGAGGGTCAGCGGATCCGCGTCGGGGTTCGGAGCCGTCGAGACAATGTGAAACTCTATGGGAGCATAGGGCGGGACTGACGGCCGGATCGTGATGCGATCGCCCACCTTCCAGCCGAACTGTGAGGCCGCGTTGCGGCCGACGACAATGGCCTGCCGGTCGCGCTGCCACGCGGCCAGCTCCTCGGCCGATTGCAGATGCTCCGGAAAGGTGGCCGGAAAGGTGTCCGCATCGACGGCGACGGTGGAGAGCACGCGCTGGTCGTTCTCGATCTTCCCGCCGAGCCAGCGCATGCCGCATACCGAGCGGAGCCCCTGCCTGGTCGGATCAAGCGACTCCATCTTGGGGCGGAGCCCGCTGGGGAGCGGATTGCTGATCGATGCCTTCTGGGTCACGGCCAGCCGGAGCTGGCGGCTGGAGTTGTCAAGAAAATGCTCGATCCCGTCGATCACCCCGGCGGACAGCACGAAGATGATGATCGGCAGCGCCACCGCGGCGCAGGTCAGCCCCGATCGCAGCGGATTGCGGGTGAGATTCCGGGCGAGATAGAGGAGCCTCAACTTCATTATCGTCGCCTAAACCCTCCGACCCATTGATGCCGTCACGGCAGTCCCTCTTGGATTAGACAAGGATGAAGAACGAAGGTTAGAAGCGGATGCGCCCCCCGGCCTGGCCCATTTTCATCCCTTGCCCGTCAGCCTTTCTCTGATCACGCCGCTCGCAGTACATTGATGACCCGCAATTTCGATGCCCGCCACGCCGGCGCGAACGCCCCGATCACGCCCACCAGCGCCACGCACCCGAGCGAACCGGCGACTGTCTCGGGCGTCAGCCGGATATTGAATGCCAGCGTCGTGAAGGTCGACGTGCCGTACATGTCCTTTGCCCCGCCGAAAAGGGCGAGCCACGCCGCGCAGGCTGTGCAACCCACCAGGCCACCAATCACGCACAGCATCACCGCCTCAAGCATGAATCCCCCGAGGATGGCAAACCGCGAAAAACCCAGCGTCCGCAGCATGCCGATCTCCCGGGCCCGCCCCGCCACCGCGGAAAACATCGTGATGGCCACAGCGAAAATGGCTGCCACGAACATCACCCCCACCAGCGCATACGCGACCCGCAAATATCCGCCGATCCGCGAAGACTGCCGGACCCAGTAATCGTCCTCCGTCATGGAGGTCAATTGAATGGCCGGCCCCTCAATCTGGGCGATCACCGCCCTGGGGTCGGTGCCGGGCTTCAGGCGAAGGCTGGCCGAGGAGTACAAGCTGCGGTTGTATGCGTTGAGCAACGACGGCAAATAGCCCCAGATTTCGCTTTCCAGCGGCCCGCCGTCGGCCGTGAACAGGCCGACGATCGTATAGGTCCGGTCACCACCGAATCCTAGCTCGACGGCCTGTCCCACCGCCAGGCCGGTGAACTGCCGCGCCGCCGCCGCCCCGACGACGATCTCCCGCGCCGCGGGATCAAACCAGCGCCCCTGCTGCAGTCTCACGTTCCGATGGACCTGACGGGCAATCTCCAGGCTCCCCCGCACCGCCACGCTGGTCGATGTCTTGCCGTTGTCGCTCTTGCGGGGAATCCGCACCTGGATCAGTGTCTCAGGGCTGATCAACGGGTTTCCGTTCGCCGGATCGCGCTCGACTTCGCTCAGTTGGTAAAGCTTGTTGAAGTCCGGGATGGGGATGGCGCTCTGCGTCTCCGATTCACAGCCGCGGCGAAGGACGATCAGCTTCTGGCGATCGCCCGCCACCGACAACGTATCCTGCAAGGCGATGGCGAAGCTGAACATCCATGAGAACGTCCCGATGACCGCCGCCACCACCAGGATGGTCAGCACCGTCGTCGTCTTCCGGACGAACAGGTTCCGCCAGTGATAAGCCAATGGCAAAGCCATCTCATACCCTGATCACATCGTGCGCAGCGCATCCACCGTCCGCAGCCGCAACGCCCGCAGCGCCGGCCACAATCCGGCGAAAACACCGATCATCACCGCCATCATCAGCGCCCCGACGACCCCTGTCGGCGACACGGTCACCTTCCCGATCCCCCCCAGAAACAGCCCGCGAACCGGGAACGCCGTCAGCACCACCGTCACCGGGACGATGCCCAGCAGCGAGCCCAGCAGGGCAAGCAACACGCTCTCGGCCAGCACCAGCAGAAATACCCGGTTCGATCGGAAACCGATGGCCTTGAAGACCGCCAACTCTGCGATCCGCTCGCGGAAGCTCATCATCACCGTGTTGCCGCCGATCATGGTGATGATGAAAACCACCACGATGGAAATCGCCTGAATCAGGCCGGGAATGTTGCCCGTCCCCTGGATGAAGTTGTTGATGAACGCGTTCTCATCCTCGGAGACGGTTTCGTCGGGGCTGTTGGCAAATGCGGCGTCGATTTCCCGCTGCATCGTCGCCAGGGCCGCAGCATCATTGCACTTGACCCAGAAGATGTTGCAGCCGCTCACCGGGAAGTTCGCCTCCTTGAGCGAGTCCTCCAGATAGTCGCGGCGGAAATACAGTAGGTTGGCCTTGGACTCGTCATCCATGATCTTGATGACTATGAAATCGAGCGCCAGATACGGCGGAATCGAGCTCTTCAGCGTGACCCGGTCCCCGACCTTCCAGGCGAACTCGCGGGCCAGGTTGCCCCCCACCAGCGCGGCGCGGCGCTCCCGCTGCCACTGCTCCACCTCGCCCTGTGTCATGCCGATTTCGCTGAAGGCCGCGGGAAAAGTGTCCGTGTCCGAGGCCAGCGTCTGGATTGTGTTCTGGCTGTTCTCCCGCTGCCCGCCGAACCAGCGCATGCCGCACACAGTGGCAATCCGCCGCTTGTCCGGGTCCAGGGCCTCGATCTTCCGCCGCATCCCCTCAGGCAGCAGATTGATCAGCGTCACCTTGTGATGTACGGCCAGACGAAGCTGCTTCTCGTTGGCGGCCTGCATCTCGCGCAGGCCCACCACCAGCGAGATCGCCGCGACGAATATCCCCATCGGCAGCGCGAAGGCCATGCAGGTCAGCGCCGTCCGCAACCGGTTTCGCCGCAGGTTCTGCATCAGCACGTATGTCAGCGTCAACGCCTCGTCTCCCTGCCGAGAACCTCCGAGCTTGCTCGGAGGGTACGCCCCGCGCGCCGTCCCCTCTCTGCCCCTCACTTCACTGCCGTCACCGCCGGTCGCATCACGTTGGCTTCCTCGCGGTCCAGCACCCCCTTGTCCAGGTGCAGCACGCGATGGGCATGCGCTGCCGCCCGCGGATCGTGCGTGACCATCACGATGGTCTTGCCGAACTCTGAATTCAGCAGGCTCAGCAGGTTCAGAATCTCCTGCGACGTCTTCGCATCCAGGTCGCCGGTAGGCTCGTCCGCCAGGATCACGTCGGGGTCCGTCACGATCGCCCGGGCGATGGCCACCCGCTGCTCTTGACCGCCGGAAAGCTGATTGGGCCGGTGATCGGTGCGGTCCGCCAGGCCGACCACCTCCAGCGCCGTCTGCACCCGCCGTCGCCGCTCCTCCGCCTTCATCTTGAAGAGCAGCAGCGGCAGCTCGACGTTCTGCGCCGCCGTCAGCACCGGCACCAGGTGGTACATCTGAAAGATGAACCCGACGTGCCGGCTGCGCCACTGCGTCAGCTCGCGCTCGTCCATCTGGTCGAGCTGGGCGTCGCCGACGCGGACCCTGCCCGATGTGGGGGCATCCAGCCCGCCCACCAGATGCAGCAGCGTGGACTTGCCCGATCCGCTGGGTCCCATGATGCCGACGAATTCGCCGGCGGTGATCTGAAGATTCATGCCGTCCAGGGCGGGGATGTCGATTTTGCCCTTGCGGTAAATCTTCCGAACGTCATCCAGCTCAATGGCAGCGGCACTCATGGGTTACTCCACATCGTCAATTCGGTCGGCCGGCCGGGCGGGACCATTGCGGCCCCAATCATACCACCTGAATCTCCTGGATTGTATGAGGGCGCGCACCGCCCTCTGCCCCGTGGTTCAGACCCGGATAGTAGCCAGACGTTGGTAATGTCCGCCCCCCGGACACTCCAGATCGGTCCCGGCCGCATCGCCTGCTCCATGATGGTTCCCGGGAATGTGCGTCGCGAATCCGTGTTCAGAAAATCACCGGCTGCAACGAACGGGAGGGCGAGGCTCCCGCTGAGCCGTTTTGGTTTCAGCCCTGAAGGGGCGCCAGTCCATAGACGAGGGGCGTGAGCCCTCGGACAACGGCGCTCGACCACCATCAAGCCCTGGGCCACAGAGAACCTCCGCTCCCTAGCCCCCGCATTTCCATCCCCAATGGCGAGTGCTGTACATGCCTCACTATCAAGAAAATACGGGCCGTAAAGTGGAGCCGGTGCCCTCACCGGCCGCTTGGCAACGCGGTGGCACGCCAGGGTGGCACGGACAGACTCAGTTTGTCCGTGCTCTGAGGCGACAACAGCATTTCCCTCTTCTCCGAAAGCCCGCGCTGGCGCGATTGGCTTGCATCCCCCTCGAAAGCCTCCCCGCCATCGCGTATTCTGACCACGATGCGGCTCGCCGCAATCTCATGGCGCACGTGGCGGAGACTTCGGCAACCGCCGCCGGGCCATTGCACCCAATGCGGCTGAAACCTCACCGCCGACAACACTGGTATCTGCCCGGAGTGCGGAACGGCAATCTCGCAGCAGCCCACGGCAAAGGCAGGCCCGGCATGACCACGGCCAGACGTTTGCGATTTCGCCGGTTCGCAAAGTGGGCGTGCGCCTCGGCCTCCGTCGCCGTATTCCTTCTCTGGCTCGTCAGCACGAGGCGGCAGGTGGTGGTCTCCTACTCCACTCTGCACTATGTGGCATTCCTCTATCAGCAGAACTACCTTCGCACCTGGCGGATCGCAGAGATTCAGAATGGCGTGTTCGCGTTCGACTATGGCGACTACCCGGTGTGGCCGCGCGACTACCAACGGGCCCCATCGGAACTCGCTGGTTTTCATTGCCGCGTGGGAGATCGGGATGTCGCCCCATTTGCGTCGGGCAAGTGGATGCAGCGGGCGGGATTCAGACTGCCGCGGATATTCAAGCCAGGTGAATGGCGCAGCGGCACCGAGTTCCGTATGGACGTGCCGCTCTGGCTGCCATTCCTCCTCTTCGCCACTCCGGCCGCGATATGGTGGGTGGGTGACTGGAGAAGGCTGACCCCCGGCTTCTGCCGCGAATGCGGCTACAACCTCACCGGCAACACCAGCGGCATCTGCCCCGAGTGCGGCACGGCAATCCGGAATCCAGGCGCCAACTCAAAGTAGCGATCGATGGCGCGCCGACCCCGCACCCCACAGGATCATGTGGCCGCCCGCTCCGGCAGCGGAAACGCCAGCCCGATCTGACAACCATACACCGGGTACCGGATCTTACAGCGGAACCACCACAGCCTTGTCGAGAAGGACTTTTCCTCTTCTCCCTGCGTCGGCCGGTCATGCCGCCTCACGGGCTCGGCGCTGCGCAACGAAAGCCTCGCCAATTGTGAGCGTACCGCTCGCCCGGCAGCTCGCTGGCGCGTTCCGCCGAGCGGAGGCTGAGGACAGGGGAAAACCAATGGCCGCCTCGCATGACGCGGCTCGTCCCCGACGCCGGGCCGGTCGGGTTCGATCCCGGCGAATTCGCATAGTACGACTCAGAATACCAGTCATTACACCATTCCACTATGTTGCCGCTCATGTCGTAGCAGCCGTAGTAGCTCGGGGCTCTCTGCGTTTGATAGCTCGATGGAAATCCGGGCCAGCCGAAATCCGCCTTGTAGTGCAACTCGCCGTCATAGAAGCCCACCGGCGCAATGAACGGCCAAGGCTGCACCTCGTACGGGTCACCGCTGCTCGTGTAGTTCGCGCGGTGTCCGTCGAGGCAGTTTGTGCCGCAGCCGTCGGTATGCTCGCCGAAGCGGAAGTGACGCGCCTGCTCCGGGTCCCAGCCGGCGGCCTTCTCCCACTCAGCTTCCGTCGGCAGGCGGTACCCGGCCGCGTTGAAGTTGCACGCCCACGTATCGACGGCATAACACAGCGCCTTGCCCTCCATCGCGCTCCGCCAATTGCAGTACGCCGCGGCTCCATACCAATTCACCAGCCCCATCGGATGATTCTCTTTGCCGCTCACCGCGCCGAACGTGCTGCCGTTCCAGGTGATTCGGCTTTCCGCCGACATGCTCCATGTCGTCTCGCAGTAGGGGTAGCTCGTCCCGCTGCCGTACTGATAGACGGTTCCGCTTATGACTGCAACCAGTCCGCCCTGGGCCAGAGCCCAGTTGAGCCCGTCAGCGTACTGCTGGTTGGTGACCTCGTAGATATCGATGTAGTACGGGCTGAGGTACACCGTGTGCACCGGGAGCTCGTCGCTCCCTCCCTCACTCCATGGATCACCCATCTGGAACTCGCCGGCCGGGACAAGGACCATGCCGGGCCGCGTGCATGGCGGACAGTTGCCGGTGAGCAGGCATTCGACGAAGTCGCCGATGTCCTCCGTATCCGCTCCGCCGTTGCAGACAAAGTCCCCGTTGCTCACCGGGCAGCCCGGATACGTTGCTTCGTATTCCGATGGATTGATCAGGGCCAGCACGAAAGCGCCGACGTCCGCCCCATCAATGGCGGCGTCGCAGTTCATGTCGCCGGGCGAGCCCTGCACCCGCGCTGCCCCGGTGGCCACCACCACAAAAGCAAATCCCAAAACGAACCAGCGCAAAGACATGTTACTGCCTCCTTGATGGAATGCCGGCGTGCCGCGGTTGACATGGGCCACGGGGTAGTCGGCTCCCGTATAGCGTCCCAGCACGATAAGTGTCGGATTCGGGACACCATTATACTCGCCACCCTCCGGAGTTCAGGAAATCGGGCGGTCCGGCAGCGCGGAAAGAGATGCTATAGCAACACTAAGACGTTATGACTGACGCCAGATGCCATCGGGCGGGCACTATTCCCCATGTGCGCCGCAGCGCGCCCACGGCTGACAGTGCAACAACTGACGAAACCACGACCTGCCTGGGGGAGTGGTGTCCCGCAGCTCATGTCGCCTGCTGGGGACCGATGCTCCAGTGGAACCAACGGCGGAGCCGAAGCTATTACTCTTCCTCTTCCTTCTTCGGCTTGTACTGCGCGATGATCGCCTGCACTTCGTTCGACGGCACCGTCTCGTAGTGTGAGAACTCCATCGCGTAGCTGCCTTTGCCTCCGCTGATCGAGCTGAGGCGGGAGTGATAGTCCGCAACCTTTGACAGCGGGACCTGGGCCTTTATGACCGCCAGACCGCCGGGCAGCATGTCCTGCCCGCTCGGCCGGCCGCGACGTTGGGCCAGATCGCCGGTGATGTCGCCGACGTTCTCCGATGGCACCGTCACCTCGATGTTGACGATAGGCTCCAGCAACACCGGCTTGGCCTTCAGAATCGCATCCTTGAAAGCTTGCTTGCCGGCGATCTTGAACGCGACTTCCTTCGAATCGACCGGGTGATGCTTGCCGTCGATGATGGACACCTTCACATCCTGGATGGGGAAGCCCGCCAGCGCCCCCTCGCCCATCAGCTCGGTCACGCCCTTCTTGATGGCCGACTCGAACTGCCCCGGAATCGTCCCGCCGAAGATGTCCCACGACCACTCCAGCGGCGGATCCGTGCCGCGCTCGAGCGGAAAGACCTTGAGGAAGACCTCGCCGAACTGCCCGGCGCCGCCGGTCTGCTTCTTGTGGCGATAGTGGCCGTCGGCCGGGACCGTAATCGTCTCGCGATACGGAATCTTCGGCGGTTTGGTGTTCACCTCGAGTTTGAAATACCGCAGCATGCGGGCCAGGATCGTCCGCAGGTGCATGTCGCCGACGCCGCTGATGACCAACTCCTTGGTCTGGGGATCCTGGAAGGAACGGAAGCACGGGTCCGTGTCGGTGAACCGCTTCACGGAGTCGCCGATCTTGGTTTCGTCGCCGCGGGCCTTGGGTTCGAGGGCCAGCGCGAACATGGGCGTGGGGAACCGCGGCATAGCGACTTTGCCCTCGCCCGACTCACCGAAGACGGTGTCGCCGATGTGGAAGTCCATCTTGGCCACGGCGAAGATGTCGCCCGCAACGCCCTCGTCGATGTCCTTGTGCTCGTTGCCCTGGAACTTCAGCAGGTGCCCCGGCCGGGCCCCCTTCTTCTCGCCGGTCAGGACCAGGTTGCCGTCCGGCTTGGCCATCCCGGATAGCGCCCGAATGAACGAATACTTGATGTTGCTCTTGGGATCCACGGCGATCTTGAAAACCTGGCCGCAGAAAGAATATTTCCCGTCGATGGGCTTCTCCTGGTCGCCCACCCGGAGCTTGCGCTGCTTGCCCTCGGCGGGCGACGGGCAGCACGTGGCGATGAAGCTCAGCAACTCCTTCGCGCCGACGCTCGCCCGGGCATTGGTAAACAGCAGCGGCACGAGCTTCCCGGCAATCATCGCCTTGACGAAGTTCTGATGGATGTCGTCCAGCGAAAGTGTGCCTTGCTCGAAGTATTTGTTCATCAGACTGTCGTCGACCTCGGCCACGCGCTCGACGATCTGCGTGTGGGTGTCGGCGACGCTGGAGAAGTCGCAGTCGCCCTTGTCCTGGGCGATGCAATCGACCACCGACTTTCCGCCGCCGGCCGGCAGATTCACCGGCGTCACCTCCGGGCCGAAAGTCTCGCGCAGGGCCGTCAGCAACCCGTCCAGATCGATGTTCTCGGCGTCGATGCGGTTGACCACGATCGCCCGGGCCAGCCCGAAGTTCTTGGCGATGTCGCTCATGCGGCGCGTGTTAACCTGGATGCCCGCGGCGGCGTGAACCACCAGCACGGCCGTCTCGACCGCGGCCAGAGAGGCGATCGCCGGTCCGATGAAGTCCGGCGCGCCAGGCGTATCGATCATGTTGATCACACGGCCTTCGTGGGAGATGTTCAATAGATGCGAGTCGATCGAGCAGCCCCGGTCCTTCTCCTCGTCATCCGTGTCGAGAGTACTGGTCTTGTCCGCCACGCTCCCCAGGCGGTTCGTGACGCCCGTCACGTGAAGAAAAGCCTCGCACAGCGACGTCTTGCCCGATCCGCTGTGGCCAACAATGGCGATGTTGCGAATATCGTTTGTCGAGTAAGTGGGCATATTGCCTCCACGACCGTTGCTGTCGCCGGAATTCACCCGCAATCAAAGGTCTCGCTCGATGCAAGATGCGCCTCCGGGCCGGTCAAACGTAAAGACCTACCATCCTACCCCTTTGTCCCCCGCGCCACAAGGCAGCCCTGCACCCGCCTGCCCGCGTCCACTCAGAGCCCGAGCGGTAGCGCGAAGGGCATCGCCCCCGACCCTCGTCTGCCTGATTCCCCCTCCGCCCCGGCACGTCCGATAGGTCGCACCTCTCGCCCGAACCTCCCCGCCATGTTCCAGCCCTTGGGCAATGCCGAAACCGTTTTTTCGGCCGTCTGCTGCATGACCTTTCTGTCGTTCGTGGTGAGTTTCTGATGAGAACGGGAGATTATGCCGCCGACTTGCGCCGTCCGCTCCACGATCTCTGTCCATGCCTTCGTTTCGCGGGGGCTTTGCCCTTGTCTCCGGAATCATTCTTGGTCCTGGCGGCACCACCGGATGACGATCCCTGCTTCTTCAGCTTGATGGCGATCTCGGTCACCGGCTCTTTGG
>DATKKX010000232.1:0-12264 GCA_035542775.1 Phycisphaerae bacterium
AGTAAGAAGCTGAACCAGCACCGTACGGGCCCGCTGCCGCCGTCCCAACAAACGGGGCAGCACCGATGTGCTTACTCTGCCAAAAGTGGTTTTCAGGGGAATGGACGCAGCATCCGCTTGCTAAACCGCGGAAGCGAGCGAGCGCTGACCGTCGCCCGCTCACTGCCCCGGCTTGTCCCCCGTGAACATCTTGTAGAGCTGGATCGCCGCCGGCCCTACGAGTACGACGAAAATGGTTGGGAAAATGAACAGGATCAGCGGCAGCAGCAGCTTCACCGCGGTCTTCTGCGCCCTTTCCTCGGCTTTCTGCCGCCGTTTGGTCCGCAGCGACTCCGCCTGGTTTCGCAGGGCCTTGGCGATGCTTGTGCCCAGCTTCTCCGCCTGCGCGATCACCGCCACCAGGGCCCGCATCTCCGCGACATTGGTCCGCAGCGCCATCTTGGTCAGGGCCTCGACCCGCGGCACGCCCATCTGCGTCTCCACCGTCGCGATCTGGAACTCCTCCGACAGCTCCCGGTGCACGTTGCGCATTTCCTCGCCCACCCGCTGCATCGCTGCATCGAGGCCTAATCCCGACTCCACCGCCACGACCATCAGATCCAATGAGTCCGGCAGCCCGGCCCGGATCGCGTCGCTTCTCCGTCCCACCGAGATGTTCAGCCATAGATTGGGCAGCATGAAGCCCAGGCCCAGGCCGAAAACCGTCTGCCCGAGCAGCATGGCCCACTCCTTGTCGCTGTTCACGGCCAGGATCGCCGCGATCGCTCCGCAGACCAGCGCCCCCGCCGTCTTGGCGGCCAGAAACAGCGCCGCCGCCGATTCCTTGCGGAAGCCCGCGCCGGCCAGCTTGGCCCGAAGCGTGGACTGCTCCTCGGCATTCATCGGCATCACCGGCTTGGAGAGCAGCGGAATGGCCTTGTCCAGCATGCTATGCTTGGAGGCCCGCTGCTTGGCCTTTCGCTCCGCGAAGGCCTTGTCCTCATCCGAGCTCAGGCCGGCGGTCCGGCGTTTCACCGCCTCGACGTGCTCCGCGCTGCGCTTGGGCATCAGCGACCAGACCACCATGCCTATCGCGACGGCCAGCATGCCGATGATCACAACCACTTCCATCGAACGACCCTTACACCTTGATATTGACGATCTTCTGAATCATGGCCAGACCGAGCAACTGGCTGATGCCCGCCGCCATCAGCATGTATTGCCCGATGGGATCGTTCAGCAGCACGTCCGCGTAGGTCGGGTTCACCACCAGCTCCATTCCCAGGCACACCACCGGCAACGCCAGCAGCACCCAGCCCGACAGTCGCCCCTCCGCCGTCAAGGCCTTCACCATTCCGAAGAGCTTCAGCCGCTCGCGGATGACGCTCCCGATGTTGTCCAGCACCTCGGCCAGGTCTCCGCCGGTCTGCCGCTGGATCAGCACCGCCGTGACGAAGAACCGCACGTCCAGCAGCCCGATCCGGCTGGCCATGTTCTGCAGGGACTCTTCCACCTTGATGCCCAGGTTCTGCTCGTGGAACACCCGGGCGAACTCCGTGCCCGCCGGGTCGGGCAGTTGCTGGCCGATCAGCATGATCGAGTTGGCCAGTGAATGTCCCGCCCGCAGGCCCTGACCCATCAGCTCGAAAACATCCGGAAGCTGGGTCATGAACTTGTTCAAACGCCGTTTCCGCTTGAAGTAAATGACGATGAACGGAAACAGCAGAACCAACAGGGCCATGCCGATGCTCATGGCCTGCGACCATTTCAGGAAGTAGCCCACGATATATGTGACGGCGGTGAAGCCGATCACGTTCACCAGAAAGCTCGTGGCCGACCACGGAAGATTGGCCTGCTCCAGCATCCGCTGGAGTTTGGGAACGAGGGTCAGCTTTGACAGAGCCATGCTCATCAAGCCGGTCGCTTCGTGCGTGCGCCGCAGGATCGATTCCTTGACCGCCCGCTCGTTCTCGCTCTCTCCCATTCCCCCGAAAGGCTCGCGCAGCCGCTCTGCCACCTTCTTGGACTGGACCTTCCGCAGATCATGGATCAGGTTGAATACCGCGTAAGCGAGCATCACCGAGCCGATCAGCGGCAGCGCATACAGAGCCGCCTGATCCATCAGAGCCCCACCCAACGCCAGTATCATCTGCTCAGTCATGCCGCTTGCACTCCAGGATGGCCGGCCCCGCGCCCTCCGAGGAGACTCTTACTCGACCTCATCCGTCAGCAGCACTTGCCGCTCGAATATCGCCATCGGCAGATCCACGCCGGAATACTTCAGCCGGTCCACGAATCCCGGCCGCAGACCGGTGGCCACGAACCGGCCGAAGGCCTTTCCGGTCGGGCTGATTCCCATCTGCTCGAACTTGAAGATCTCCTGCATGGTCACGGCGTCGCCTTCCATACCCTGGATCTCGGCAACCGACGTGATCTTCCTCGGCCCACCGCTCAGCCGCATGGCATTGATCACGATGTGGATGGCGCTGGCGAACTGCTGGCGAATGGCTTTCACCGGCAGATCGAAGCCCGACATCATGACCATCGTCTCGACACGCTGGACCGCGTCGCGCGTGCTGTTGGCGTGAATCGTGGTCAACGAGCCGTCGTGCCCCGTGTTCATCGCCTGCAGCATGTCCAGCGTTTCGGCCCCGCGGCACTCGCCCACCACGATCCGGTCCGGCCTCATTCGCAGGGCGTTGATAAGCAGTTCGCGAATCGAAATCCGTCCTTTGCCTTCAATGTTCGCCGGGCGCGATTCCAGCCGGACCACATGGGGCTGCCGCAGTTGCAGCTCGGCGGCATCCTCGATCGTCACAATGCGATCCGTATCCGGTATGAACGCCGAAAGGTTGTTCAGCAGCGTGGTTTTCCCCGAACCCGTGCCGCCCACGATCAGGATGTTCAGCCGTGCGATCACGCAGGCTCGAAGGAAGTCGACGATCTGCGGCGTCACCGACTTGAACCGGACGTAGTCATCCCACGTGATCGGGTCGGCCCCGAACCGGCGGATGGACATCGACGGCCCGTCGATCGCCAGCGGCGGAATCACCGCGTTGACGCGCGATCCGTCCTTCAGTCTGGCGTCCACCATCGGTGAGACTTCATCGCACCGGCGCCCGACCGACGAGACGATCTTGTCGATCACGTGCATGAGATGGGCGTCGTCCTTGAAGGTCACATTGCTCAATTCCAGCCGGCCTCGCCGTTCCACGTACACGTTCTTGGGGCCGTTGATCAGAATGTCGCTGATGTGCGGGTCTTTCAGCAGCGTCTCCAGCGGACCGAGGCCGAAGGTTTCATCCAGAATCTCGCTGACCAGTTGCTGCCGCTCGTTGAAGTTCAGCAGGGCATCTTCCTGCTCGCAGAGCTTGACGATGACCTGCTTGATCTCCTCCTTCACCTCCGAGTCGGTCCGCTTCCCGATCGCGACCAGATCGAGCGTCTCCACCAGCTTGCGATGGATGCGGGACTTCAGGCCGTAGAACTCGTCCGTGCGGTCCTTGGCCAGCTTCGACGCTGCCGCCGGCGCAGCCGCCACTGGCGCGGCTCCCGGCGCCGCGGGAGGTTTGGTCGCCCCTTGTCCTGCCGGCGGAGCCGCCGCGGGCGCGGCCGCGCCGGGATGAGGAGACGGAGCTTGAGGCACTTTCAGCGTGGGTATCTTCGCCCGACCGAACATAATTGCTTTCCACCTCCGCAGGTCTTCCCGGGGCCTGATTCGCCACCGCCCGGAACCGAGGTCCGGCGCCTGCCATGCCGGAGGCCAGGACCGAGAACTCGCCGGCTGCGACCGTCCCCAAGACCTTCTCGCATCTACATCATCGGTTGGAAGCCGAGGTGGTTTTGGCTGAGAACGACTTTCTCCGGCCGCTCACCCCGACGTGCCCACCTCCCCGGACACCGTCGCCGCTTCCGATCGGATGATCCATCCGCGGCCCTCGTCGCTGATCATCCGACACGATGTTTTTGGGACGTGTTTGAGGGAGTGCTCGACCGGGCGTGCCGCGCCTCATCCGGCGTTCGGCACCGGCGCCTGATGCTCGGTCTTCTGCGGAGCGGCCTCGCCGCCGCCCTTCCGGAGGAACTTGCCGAGCAGCCCGCCGCGCCGCCCATCCTTTTCAGCCAGTTTTTCCGGACAGTGAATCTTCATGGCCAGGGTCAGCAGCTCCTGCCGCACGCGGGTGCGGCCGAATTCGACCTTCAAGGGCTGTCCGATGTTGATCGCGGAGCTTACCGCCTTCCAGTCGTCCATGATGGTCATGAACACCTTGCGATTCAGGATTGTCTCTACCTGGCTGACGTCCAGATGGGCGGAATCCCGTCCCAGGCGGTTGCAGACGAACTGAATCCGCTCCGTGTTGAAGCCCTGCGCGGCCAGCTCCTGCACGATGCGGTCCGCGTTCCGGACGCTCGGCACCAGCAACTGCAGAATCATGAAGTTGATGTCCGCCGCGTCGAGCACCGCCCGCGCCCCGGGATCGTGGCGCGTTGGACCGTCCACCACGACGTAGGCGCACATTTCCTGAAGGCTGGTCAGCACGTTGGCGCAGTGCGCGGCGCTGATCAACTCGGCCTGGGCGAAGGAGTGAGGTCGCCGCAGGACCAGCAAACCGGATTCGTGCTTTATCAGGGCCTTCAGGATCATCTGCTCGTCGAGCTGCTCCGGCGTCGAGCACAGGTCCGCGACGGTGTACTGCCCGTGAACGTCCAGCAGAGTGGCCACGTGGCCGAACCTGAAGTCAAGATCCACCAGGGCGACCTTTCGGCTGTCGCCGACCAGCTCGGCGAGTTCAACTGCCAGGTTGGTCGCAATGGTCGTGCAGCCTACTCCGCCCGCGCTGCCCATGACCGAGATGAGCTTGCCGGGCTCTTTCGTCTTCGACTGCGCGCCGATCGCCCGCTCGATGGCTTCCTGGAGTTCCTGGATGTTCAGCGGCCTGACCAGGTATTCCCTGATCCCGGCCTTCAGCGCCCGCAGGACCACGTCGCCCTCGGTCTGGCCGCTCACCGCGAAGACCGGCAGCGACGGATGGGCTTCCTTCAATTGCTTGCAGCACTCGATGACCACCAATGCATTCGGATCGAGATCGGCAACGATGAGGTCGCACGGAAACTGGGCCACCGCGTGTCCCAGCAGGCTGGGCTCATCCAGTTCGGCCACGATCCGCAGCCGCGGCAGAGAAGTGATCGCCCGGCGCAGCTCGGGCGCGGCGGCTTCATTGGAGGTATACAGGATGATGCGTACTGTCTGCGCCATGGCTGCCCGGCGGCCTTTCGTCGCTCAAGGTCCGGTGCTCCCCCCAAGAACCGACAGAACGAGCAGGGCCGAGGTCCTGCTCGCGACCATCGGGGGTTCGCGTCTCGGGCCTCGGTCACGACTCTTGGGGATGGCTCCTGCCCCCCCGAGGGACGGTTGCGACGAGGATTCACCTCGCCTGGTTCCTTATCGGCCGCCGCGACCGACCTCTGAAGTCGATCGCGGCGTCCGAAAAAGGAATCGTCATCGGATGAGCCGGACGGGGCGCTTGCCGCCCAGCGTCTGGAAAATCTGCTGAAGCTGAGTCACGTACATGGGCTGTCCGCCGTGTTCCGGATCTGGCGTGTTATCGGCGAAGAAGTATCGATCCGGGTCGCCGGCCAGATCCTGACACAGGTCCGCGTTCACGTCGCCGCCCACGCCGATCGTGTAGATCGTCGCGCCCATATCCGTCAGCGATTGCGCTCTGTCCTCGGCCCAACTGATCGCCTGAGGATTGTTGTCCCCGACATACACATCACTCGAGTTCACGTTGGGCTTCCCGTCCGTCAGCAGCATGACCACTTTCGCCGCCGAAGTCCTTGCTCGTTCGCTGCTCAGCTCTATCCGGGCCTTCTCGAATCCGGCGCCAATGTTGGTCACCGAAGTGATATGACCCGCCTGATAACCGTTCAGCGTCGCTGGGATTTCCAGCAGTTCGGCCGCCAATTGCTCCGGTGATGGCGGAACGGTCAGGTCATGTGCGTGGCTTCCGTACTGGGCAAAGACCTCCAGCGACACATGATCCTGGGTCTCCAAATCGATGATTACGTCAATCATCGCCTGGACGGCGTCCTTGACCGACTGGAGCGGCTGCTCAGGCACTTGTGCCAAGTTTGGCGTCTGACTATGCGCTCCCCGGTTCTCCAGCAGGAAGTTGACGAAAGTCTTGATGCCGAAGCGGTACCTGAAATTGGCATCCGTGCTCGTCATTTCACTCGAACCGGATACATAGTCCACGTAGTCATTCCACGTAGCAGACGACGTGCCAGTGGGGTACGGAAACGCAACCTTGTTCGTCAGCTCACTATCCTGCACATAATTGTCTCCGTTGCCGCCGCTGGGGTACTTGCCGCCGGTCTTGCCACTCTTCCAGTCAGCCAAGCCAAGAATGACCCTGACACGGT
This sequence comes from Phycisphaerae bacterium, assembly GCA_035542775.1. Classification (GTDB taxonomy): domain Bacteria; phylum Planctomycetota; class Phycisphaerae; order UBA1845; family UTPLA1; genus DATKKX01. The sequence goes on from DATKKX010000232.1 coordinate 6,403, forward strand.
TCCGATAGTATGAATTGTCGCCGGAACCGCTCTTCAAGCAGTTGACCTCGGTGCTGCTATAACCCCGCGCAGCCAACTCCGTCGCAACGGCGTCCTCGGTGCAAGAGGAGTTCTTTTGTATCTTCCACAGTCCCGGGTCGCCCACGGGCGCATAAGAGCCCAGGATGATGTCATTGCCCCAGTTGGTCATCTGACCCCAAGAGGGCGACGGCGACTCGAGCAACTGCCAGCACTCCTTAAGGTTGATCTGCACGCCGGGTCGCGTGCCGCCACTCTCCGACTGGAATTCTTTGTAATGGCGCAACTCGCTGTCGTCGTTCATCGACCCCGAACAGTCGATAACCACCGCAATGTCGCGCGGCACGACCATGGCCGTCGCGCTGGCATGGAGGCTTGCTCCGTCCATGCCGAAAGTCTTGGCGAAGAGTAGCGATACCGGACCGTCTGACGCCGTCGCGTCGCGCTTCAAAGTGATCTGAACCGAGTCGTACGGCGCCTCGCTCGGACGGAAATCGTATTTCTCCCCGTCCAACACCGCATGTCCAAAGATGATGCCGGTCTGGATGTCGAGGCCCGAGCCGCCGCCGGCGACCTTGTTCTTGGCCGCATAGATCGCGGCTTCCTGGGCCGCCGCGCCGGCCGGATCAGTGCTCACACCCAATTGTGAGGCCGCTGCCAGCGCCGCCGCGTCAGCCGCGTTCTGCAGCTCCTGCTTGGCGCTGAACATCAAGCCCGTGTCGACGGCCAGTGCCGCCACGCCCAGCCCCACGGTGCTTCCGAATATCAGGCTCTGCACCATGACGCTCGCGCGTCGAAGCTTCGATTGCCCTTTCCTTCTTCGCAGATGCATCTTCCTACCCTCCACGCATGCGGCCGCCGGCGCGCGCAGGAGCGCGTTTCCTTGGCCTACAACTCAGCTTTTGGTGACGAGTTCCCCGCAGCCTCTGGAAGCGGCCGGCGGATCGGTATGGCTGCCCGCGTTATTGATTCTCTTCGAAGTCGGCCAGGCCCCACGGACCCCGCAGGGTCAACTGTGAGGTCGGCCAGCCTGTTGTGGCTTCGCCGGGGCGTGTGTTCACCGGCAGCTTGTTGCGCGGTACGCCCTCATACTCCGGCGCCGGCAGGCTTGGACCTTCGAGCTTTTGCAGAGCGAATAACTCAAAATCATCCGGATCCGTCATCAGTCCGCCCGGAGGCGGTCCGACCTGATGCGGCTCCAGCGGCTCGACCAGTTGCGGCGTCACCAGAACGACCAGCTCGGTCTCCTGTTTCTTGTAGTTCGTCGAGCTGAACAGGGTTCCCAGAACCGGGATATCCCCCAGCGCCGGGATCTTGGAGGCCGTGGACGTGACCTGATCGTCCAACAGACCGGCAATGGCGAACGACTGTCCGTTGCCGCACTCGATCGTTGATTCCACTCGCCGCGTAGTGAAACTGAATACCGGCAGGCCCCCGGAGATTGCTCCGCTGGGGGTGGCCTGGCTCACCTCGGTCATGACGTGCAAGCGGATCACCTGCCCGCCAAGCACCGTGGGAGTGAAGGCCAGTCGCACGCCGAATTCCTTGTACTCAATGGTGATCGAGCCCGCCGTGGCCCCGCCCTGGGTCACCGGAATGGGCACCTCCCCGCCGGCCAGGAACGTGGCCGTCTGCCCGCTGATGGCCACCAGATTGGGCTCCGCCAGAACTCGGGCCAGATCGTTCTCCCGCAGGGCCTGCATGAACATCTGCAGTTCCGCCCGCGGAAAACCAAACGTGATGTTGGTGGTCGCGGCATTGCCCACCGCCCCGATCGCATAAGTGATCTGCCCGCCCGCGCTGTTCGGCAACAGCACGTTGGGCACGCCCGAGCTGGTGATGACCGTCGGATTCAACTGCCCCAGATTATTGGCCAAGAAGAAATCACGCGTCCAATCCGAGCCGCCGATCGCCCAGTTCACGCCCAGTTGCCGGGTGCAGGTCTTGTTCACCTCCGCGACCGTGACGCGCAGTAGCGTCTGCTGGACCCCCGCGATGGTCAGTTGGTTCTTGACCTCGCCGCCTTGCACCAACGCGGCCAGATCGGCGATCTGCGAGGCGGTCTCGGGATCGGCCACGTAGCCGGTCAGCACAATCTTCCCGTTGACGCTGCTCACCTGCACGTCCGAGGTGGGAGCCCGCGACTTGATCATGCCTTGCAGCGCCGTGAGATTCAGCTCCACCGCGATGTCGAACACCCGCTGCTTCTCGCCGATCCACAGCACCAACTGGGTGTTGCCGATCTCTTTGCCCGCCACCACGACTCGCCTCGGCGACTCCACGATGATCTCGGCGATCTTCGGATCGGCGATCTCCGCCCGGTTGAATTCGGTTTTCAGGTCGATCACGGCGATGGTATTCTTGGCTATGCTGATCGGTTGAGCCTCGCTCCCGCCCAGCCGAATCGACGACACGATGGAATCACCCGGCGTTCGGTCCCTCTCCTGGGAGGCCGGCTGGTCACCCTTGACCACGCCCTCGGGCCTCCCCGGCGCCTTGGGCTCGGCCTGGGTGACATCCCCCAGAACCACCTGCTCGTTGACGGAAGCGTCGAGGCCCCGCTTGCCGTCGTCCGCCACGAACTCGGGCCCCATGATGCCCGGCGCGGCCGTCTCGGCCTTCTCTCGTTCGGCCAGGACCGCCAGTGACATCGGCCGGTTGGCCATGGCCACGACCCCGCCCTGGGCAGGGGTCAGGGACTCGCCCTCTCCACCAGTCGCCCGGTTTACCAGCACGCCGACCATGGGCGCCACGCGGACCGGCATCACGCCGGAATCGCCGTGTACGTCCGCAATCCCGTACCCGACGAAGGACGCCAGGCACGCGGCGAACAACACGGCCATATGCCGCGGTACGCTGCCCCGATGAGATTGGACGGCCTGCGGTTCCACAACCACGCAACCCTTGTATCCATCCCTGGACGTCATCATTCGCCGATCTCCGTTATCGCGCGGCCGGCGGTGTCCTTCCGATTCCTGCCCTGCGTGCGGCCACCGGAAGCACCCTCGGCTTCAACAAGCTTGTACCGACCGGGCCGAGATGACTCGACGAATACGAGTCGCTCGACTTCGGAACCTCGCACTACCTCCACGAGGTGGCTCTTGCTCCCCCACCCGGAAGAAGCCTGCGTGCCACCGTCCTTCTTGAACATCTGTGCCCAAATGGACTCTTCCTCACGATCGCCGTGCCCCCGCAGGGCCAGACGGATTGTTCCCTTGTTGCCCGCGTGGGCGTTCAGCACTTCCACCTGCTCGGGCCGCAGGAACAGCGTCACCGACTTCGTGACCTTGACGCTCTTGCCGTCCGGCCCCAGTTGGCTCAGGGACTGCCCCACGGCGCCAACCTCCACGTCGGTGAGAATCAGCTTGCTTGTGCCGGCCTTCTGATTGACCGCTGAGACATCCACGCGCGCTCCGGGGGTCAAAAAGCCGGCCACCGCCGATTCCTCGTTCACGCTGACGCTCACCGCCCGGTAACCGCCGGGTATCTTCGCTCGCAAACCGGGCTCGGCCCCCGGCGGGGCCAGCATGGCCTTGGTGATCGGCACGCCGGCCGGGATGGCCATCATCGTGACCCGCCCCACCAGGGCCTTGGGCTCGGTGAAGGCGTCGGCCGGAATCAGGCCTGCGGCCACCGGTCGCGGCTTGATCATCGAGTCCTCGATCCGCGTGGCGGACTCGATCTGCTTCGCGCTGACCAGAACGTTGCGATCGGTCTCCGCGCCCTTGGCCCGCTTGATCATGTCCACGCCCATCTTGATGGCGAAAAAGCCAACGACGAGCCCTATGACCAGCGGTATGAGCGATCTGGGTTTCATCCTCGCACGTCCCTTTCAGCAAAGCCGCGGACCATGACCTGCGCCGCCGCGCGTCGGTCAGGGCGTCGGATCGATGCCGCCGCTCGGTCCGGTGGGGTCAACGCCCTCACGCCGCATCGAGTTCCTGGCCGAGATGTCGAACGAGCCCCCGCCCAGCAGGCTGCCGGTGAAGCTCGCCCGGTTCAACGGAATACTGACCTCCACCCAGACCTCCAGATCCGTCGGCCCGCATGAGTCGATGTTGCTCGTCACCGAGTAACCGCTCAGATTCGCGGCCGACATCGCGGCGGTTGCCGCGGCCTGAACGTCGTTCATGTTGCCGCCAGGCAGAGCGCCGGCTCGGGCCCCTTCCCGCGCCGCCAGCGTCACCGTCTGCTTGACCATGAACGCGTAGCCCACCTCCAGCATGCCGAACATGGCCGTGACAATCAGAGGCGCCATGACCGCCGTTTCGACGACCGTGGTCGCACGTCGCACATATTGTTTTCGCAGCAGCCGTTTCATAGCCCTTCCCACCATCCTGAATAGACCGTTACGGCGACGATCAGGCTGCCCAGGCTCAGCGGGATCGCATACGGCAGCAGTGCCGACTGCCCGCTCAAGCTCCTGGCCGACCCGAACTCGCCGAAGGCCATCTTGGGGTTGCTTACCTTGGCCGCGAGGATTCCGAAGTTGGCGAGCGTTTGCCGCCATTTTCGGCGTCGAATAATCATCCCCACGGCGATGAGACCGCCCAGGACTGCCCCGACCATGACGGCGCTGACCGTCATGTCCGGACCCAGCCAGGTCCCGATCGCGGCCATAAACTTCACGTCCCCGGCCCCCATGCCCTTAATGGCCCAAAACAAAATGAGCATGCCGAACGCCAACAGCATGCCCTTCAGGCCGTTCTCCAAGCCTGCCCAGCCGCCGAACGTCGCCTGCGTGGCCAGGCCCGTCAGGGCAATCGCCGCGTTCAACCAGTTGGGGACGCGATGCTCTCGATAATCCTTCCAGCTTGCCAACAGAGCGGCCGGAAAGATCGCCGCCAGCATCACTTCTGCATATCCCCAATGCGGCATAGAAGGCCCCGAAATACCTCAAACTGGCTGCCTGCGTCCCATCAGACTGTCATCCACACCCCTCAAGCGCATCCGGCGGGCGGAAGCATTGGCTCCCGCCCGCCAGTGCGACAAACCGTTATTCGAAGCGGTTCACCGGCCGCACGCCTTCAGCATTTCCGAAGCGTGCCGGCCTGGTGCCGCGTCGTGGTTACTGGCCTACGCCAGCGTCAGACAGCGCTTGCTCGGTATCCGAGAACGCCTGGTTCACTCGAGAGCCAAGCGCGCTGATCGCGCCCAGAGCCACAACGATGATCAGGGCCAACATGACGGCGTATTCCGTCGCGGTCGCACCCTCTTCGTCCCTCACGAAAGACTTGATCCAATTGAACATACCAGTTTCTCCTTTCCTGCAGGCAACCTGGGCTGACGCTCGCTGCCTGGTCGGTCCGCCGGCTCACGCCGACAACCGATCCTCCCAACGTTCTTCCCCAACCTTGGGAAACCCACTTTCGGCAGTGTCCCTTCCGCCGACACCGTACGGCGTCGTTTCCATCCCGACCGTTGCCCTGGCAGGCGCCCCGGTCAGGCTTGCCGTCATCAAATCTGTCTGGCTGCAAAAGGCTGGTTTGCCGCATGACTCCTGGGGCGGCAAACATGAAACGCGGATATGTCTTCCCATCCGCTATACAGGGCGGTCTTCCCCCTGGCGAGCCGCGCCGGTCTTGATCCGGCCACCCTGTCCGGCCCGGACGCCCCCACCTGCTGGTGCCGCCTGGAGCCGTTTCAGCCTTCGCCAAGTTTCCAGTGCTGAAATCGGTGAAGGCCTCTTTCAACATAAGAAACAAGGAGAGGATAGGCAAATCATAGCTTTCATATTGACGGGCAAGTCGCATGATCGGACCCGCGCCGGCGAATCATCCTTTCCAGTCCTGCTAATTGGTATCGGCGAGCCGAGCCCCGGGAGTCCTCCCTGTTTGCCTGCAC
>DATKKX010000233.1:0-2868 GCA_035542775.1 Phycisphaerae bacterium
TTCCAGGAAACGTGCGCGGATGTGTACGGCCAGTACTTCAGTAGGTGCGGCACGGCGGTGGGCTCGGCGTTCACGATTGCAGCCGGACCCGGTAACCAGTTGTTCTCAGCCGCAACGTTCGCGGCCGGCCAATACCTGGTGACGTGGAACGACGGCGCCACCGTCGGCCAAGATGGCCTGACCGGTGCCGATGTTTATGGGACTTTTGTCACTCCACTGCCGTCGCCTTGCGTCGGGGACTGCGGCCGGGACGCCGAGGTGACGGTGGACGAGATCCTCACCATGGTTAACGTCGCGCTGGGAAACACGGCGGTTTGCTCCTGTGAGCCCGGAGATGCCAACGGCGACGGGCAGATCACCGTCGATGAGATCCTCACTGCGGTGAACAACGCTTTGAATGGGTGTTCTGTGCCGACCGCAACAGGCACATGGGACTGCATAAGCTCCACGCCGGGAACCACTACGGTCATGACGCTGGTGCAAAACGACAGCGGCATCACCGGGAGCGAGGTGACGTCCGAAGGTTACACCTTCACTATAACGGGGTCTATCTCAGGTCTTTCGCTCACCGTGACCGGACTCCTCAATGACGGCAGCGGCTTCGGCTGGGCATCGACTGGCACGATGAGCGCGGACGGGAACTCGATGATCTCCAGCTGGAGCACTTTTGATGGGAAAGACTCCGGCACCGGGTCGTGTGTCAAGCGACAGTAGCCCGAGAAAGCCCCTGGGCAACACGCGACGACCAGATCACCGTCGATGAGATCCTCACCGCGGTGAACAACGCCCTGAACGGATGCTGAGAAAGGAGACGGGCGATGGCTCTCCGCCTTGCGAAGCTTGGCGTGATGAAGAAAACACAATCGCCATTCCTGCTGACTCTGGCTCTCGTTGGCCTCGGCGCAGTAGCGATGCCGGGCCGAGCGCAAGTGATCATTTCTGGCACCTTCGGTGATTCGACCGGCTTTCCCATCGCGGCAACCGCAGCGGAGGAAGCAGCCCTCAGCGCCGCCTTCGACGGCACGAACTTTCTCGTCAGCATTCAGACGCAAACCACAATCGGCGCGCAGCTCGTGTCGCCGTCGGGCGCGACGGTCGGTCCTCTGACCACAACCAATCGCAGTGGTGTTGGGCCGGTGCTCGGATTCAATGGAACCAACTACCTGTTGGCATGGGCGACGCTCGATGCCAGTCCCTTCGCCTACGGGCAGTTGGTGAGTCCGTCGGGAACCACCGCCGGCGTCCCGTTTCAAATCAGCCAATCCAACACCCTCATCCCTGAAGGGGTAGCGGCGGGCATCGCCTCGGATGGCACCGACTATCTAGTGGTGTGGATCGATTCGCGGCTCTCCTCGGACAACTACATCAACGGGCGCCTCGTTGCGGCCTCCGGCAGCCCCGTCGGAAGCGAGACCATGATCAGCGGGAGTCCCGGCAAGGAGGCCGGAGTCGCTTTCGACGGCAACAATTATCTCGTCGTCTGGCACGGCGGAGGCTCCCATCGCCCGTTGGTGATGGGACGATTCATCGACCGAGCGGGGGCATCCGCTAGCGCCGAGTTCATCGTGAATGGCAGCCTGGCTCCGAGCGACAACCCCGGCGCCATCGTGTTCGGCGGGACCAACTACCTTGTGGTATGGCCGGACGAGGTGGAAGGCAGCGGCGAGGGGCAGCTTTTCGGGCAATTGGTGACGCCTTCTGGCGCCCTCGCCGGAGGGGTGATCCTGATCACGACAGCGCGACGCCCGCGGCTCCCGTCCGCCGCCTTCGACGGTGCCAGCTACTTGGTGACCTGGACCGACTTCCCCTGCGGTGACCCCACGGGAACGTGTGCCGATGTGTACGGCCAATATTTCAGTAAGTGTGGTACAGCCGTGGGCTCGGTGTTCCCAATTGCGGCGGGACCCGGTAACCAGATGTTCTCAGCAACAACGTTCGGGGCCGGTCAGTATCTGGTGACGTGGAACGAGGGTGCCACCGTCGGCGAGGGTGGGCTCATCGGCGGCGATGTGTATGGGACGCTGCTGGCGCCGGCACCGCCACCGGCCGTGGCCTGCGTCGGTGACTGCGGCGGCGACGGCACGGTCACCGTCGATGAGTTGCTCACCATGGTGAACATCGCGCTGGGCAACACCACCGTTTGCGCCTGTGAAACCGGTGATGCCGGCGGCAACGGCCAGATCACCGTGGACGAGATCCTCACCGCGGTGAACAACGCCCTCAACGGGTGCGCATGAGACAGAGGTCGGGTGTCAGAAGCCAGGTGTCAGCGGCCGCATGCCGTTGGGGCTGCGGAGCCGCATTGACATGAAAAACTGCGCCGGGTAGAGTCCCTTCAGACTAGTCTGACTAGAATGCGGAGGCAGCCGTGAGCCAGACGTGGCAATTGCAACGAGCGAAAGCGGAGTTCAGCAAGCTGATCGACATGAGCATCGAAAAAGGTCCGCAGACCGTGACCCGGCATGGCCGCCCCACTGCGGTGGTGATGAGCGCCGCCGATTACCGCAAGCTGAAGAGGCGAGAACCCGACTTTAAGACTTTCCTGCGGAGGGCGCCGCTCTACCAGTTGGAACTGAGCCGGAGTCGCGATCGGGGCCGGAAGCTGGAGCTGTGAGCTTCCTCCTCGACACCTGCGCGGTATCCGAGATCACCAAGCCGGCGCCGAACCCGAACGTGCTGGCGTGGTTCAACGGGCAAGACCCTGCCGCCCTCTACGTGAGCGTGCTGACGGTTGGCGAGATCGAGAAAGGCATCGCGGCGCTGCGGCCGGGGCGGAAGAAGCGGGCGCTCACCGGCTGGCTGGCTACGCTCCGATCGACGTACGCGCATCGCATCTTGCCGATCGACGCGGCCATCGCCGCCATCTGG
>DATKKX010000234.1:0-22524 GCA_035542775.1 Phycisphaerae bacterium
GATCCGGAGAATGATGTCGCCAAGATCGTGTACGTGAACAAGGGCGTCTTTTCCGACGAGACCGTGGAGCTGGTCCTTGACGTCGGCGAGTGGAGCGAATGGCAGCAGGTTCGCTTCCCCAAGACCCCGGTCGGGCCCATCTACAAGACCATGGTGCGATTCCTCGTGCAGCAGGTCCGCCCCGAGCTCCGGGTCTATACGAATCCGTTGAACTTCATTCCCACCGAGTCGGAGATCACCTTCAGCGAGCCGGCTGATTTTGTGAAGGCGATCGGCGAGGAGATCGGCCCGTTCTTCACGCAGGGTTTTGCCGAGCAGTTCAATGCCCTGAAGCACGGAATCTTCAACGAGGAGGAGTTTCGCGTTCAGGCCCAGCTCGTGCTGGATGAGCGGCTGAAGATGCTCGATTACGCCCTCGATCATTTCGATCAGGGCCTGTTGTTCTTCTATTTCTCCAGCACGGACCTGCAGTCGCACATGTTCTGGTGGGACAGCGATGCCAAGCATCCCACCCGCTCGCCCGAGGACGCCAGGAAATATGACAGCGTCGTGGACGACGTCTACCTCAAGATCGACGGGGCCATCGGTCACTGCCGCGAGCGGGTCGGCGACGACGCCACCATCCTGGTCATGTCCGATCATGGCTTCTGCAACTTCCGCCGCGGCGTTGCCATCAACACGTGGTTGCGGGATGAGGGTTACCTCGTGGCCAGGAAAGGCCTCCTGGTGGATACCGACTGGTCCAAGACCAGGGCCTACAGCATCGGCGTCGAGGGTAGCATCTATCTGAACCTCCGCGGCCGCGAGAAGCAGGGCATCGTCAGCGAAAGCGAGCGGAACGCCCTGCTGACCGAGATCTCCGACAGGCTGATGAAGATCGTCGATCCGCAGACCGGCAAACCCGTTTTCCGCCGGATCTATCGCGCTGATGAGTGCTACAGCGGGCCGGAGGCAAGGAACGCCCCGGATCTGATTCCGGGTTACGAGCGCGACTACCGTGCAAGCTGGAATACCTGCCTGGGTGATTTCGATAAGGCGGTGATCGTTGACAATGACAAGGCCTGGGCCGCGGACCATTGCGCCGCACACGATTTGGTTCCCGGCGTGCTGTTTTGCAGCAGGCGGATTACGGTAGATGACCCGGCCCTGATCGACATCGCTCCGTCGGTGTTGGCGGAGTTTGGTGTCCCCAAGCCGGATTATATGACTGGCAGGAACTTCTTTGAACCATCCCGAAAACGGCCTGACAAGGTCGTGAGACGGTAGAACCATCGAACTGAGGAGACCGCCCGTGCTAGGTGGCAACGTCAAACTGGACAAGGCGCTGTTGGAGCGAGTGAAGGCCTACGCCAAGGCCGCCGGCTATAGCAGCCCGGAGGAGTTCATCACCCATGCTCTGGAGAAGGAGCTGGCCAAGCTGGATGAGGCCAAGGGCGACGACGCCGAGACCGACCCCGAGGTCCTCGAACGCTTGAAGGGCTTGGGCTACATCGAGTGAACCTGCGATAGGCCGCGGAATGGATGTTCTGACGAAGTTGATGGTTTGGCTCGGCGATATCGCCTTCGCGATCCTGTCGGTCTTTTCGCCGACAGTCTCGCTGTGGATCATCTCCGCCGTCACCGGCGTGGTTATGCTGTTTATTTGGCGATACACGTCCAATCAGGCTGCCATCGGCGACGTTCGTCGCAAGATCGCCGCCAACCTCCTCGCCACGCGCCTCTTCAAGGACGACATTTCCGTCACCTTTCGCGCCCAGCGGCGGATCATCTGGCAGGCCATGCGTCTCCTTCGCTACTCGTTCCAGCCTATGCTGATCATGATGATCCCCTTCGTGCTCATCATGGTGCAGATCGGGCTCCGCTATGAGCATCGCCCCCTGCCGGTGGGCCAGAAGGCCCGCGTGAAGGTCACGCTCAAGGAGGGCGCCAACTGGAAGGGGGTGGGCGATCAGATCGTTCTTCCCGACGGCCTCAGCCGAGATGTGAACGACCCCTGCAGGGCCGAAGCCCTGCGCACGGTGGACTGGCGGATCACGCCATCCAAGGCAGGCGAGTACAACCTCGCGGTCGGAAAGGGCGCCGACACGATTGAAGTGCCCCTCCGCGCCGGCGATGGCTTCACCCGTCTCAGCCGTCTGCGCGGCGGCAGCTTCTGGGTTCGCCTGCTCTATTCGGCTGAGCCGTCGATTCCCAAGTCCTCCGTATTCGAGTCGGTGGAAGTTTACTACCCGCCCCGCTCTACGCCCCTCCTGTGGTGGGACGTTCACTGGCTGATCACGCTGCTGATCCTGTCGATCATCTTCGCCCTGATCTTCAAGCCGATCCTGAAGGTCAATATCTGATCGCCTTATCGCACCTGCACCACCGCGTAGAACGTATCCTCGCCCGTCCGGATCTTCAGCCGCACCCCCTTGGCCAGTCCCTCCTCGGTCAACGTCCGCGCCAGATCGCTGACGTTGTTGATCGGCTTGCCGTTGGCTTCCACGACCACCTGCCCCTTGGCCAGGCCCGCCAGATAGGCCTCACCAGCCGGCCGCACCTCTGTGATCACCGCCCCTTGTTCCATGCCGTCGGGAATTCTCATGCGGCGGGCTAGGTCCGCCGTCAGCGTGACGACCTTGAGACCCAGCTCTGCGAACTCCGTCACACCGGCCACTTCCGCCGGAGAATCCGCCGTCGGCTTTCTTTCCTGTGTTTCCGTGGGGGGCCTGCCGTCCCTCCCCTCACGGCGGTTCAGGTCACGGATGTTTCCCGTCGTGGAGAAGCCCTCCGGCTGTTCTCCGATCGTGACGCTGATGTTCTCCCTGCCGCCGTTACGCCACACAGTCATCTCCACTGTCGTGTCCGGTTTGCTGCCTGCAATGAACTCCTGCAGTTTCTCTCGTGTCTCGATCTCTTTGCCGTTGATCGCCAGAATAATGTCTTCCGGTTTCAGGCCGGCCTTGGCCGCTGGCGATTCACGCCCCACGCCTCCAACGAACACGCCCTTGGCCTTGTCGAGTCCGTACGCGTCAGCCATCTTCGGGTCCACCTGCTGGATGACCACGCCCAGATAGCCGCGGACGATCTTCTCGCCGCTTTTCAACTGCCGGGCGACACGGGCGACGGTATTCGACGGAATCGCGAATCCGACGCCCTGGTGGCCGCCGGAATCCGTGGCGATGGCCACGCTGAGCCCGACGACCTCCCCCCGGGTGTTGATCAGCGGTCCGCCGGAGTTGCCGGGATTGATCGGTGCGTCCGTCTGAATCCAGTTCTGGTAGTCGATGTCCACCTGCACGTCGGTGCGACCCAGGGCGCTCACGATTCCATGAGAAACGCTGTGGGTCAGGCGGAAGGGGCTGCCGATCGCCAGCACCATGTTGCCGACCTTGAGCTCGTCTGAATCGCCGAATTTCACCGGGTGCAGATGGGCTGCGGCGATCTTGAGAACGGCAACGTCCGTCATGCGATCAGTGCCCACCACGTCGGCCCGGAACTTTCGCCCGTCCGCCAGGGTGACGCGAACCACCTCGGCATCCGCCACCACGTGGTTGTTGGTGACGATATAACCGTCCTCGTCGATGATGACGCCGCTTCCGGTCCCCGCCACCGGCGGAAGCTGGATGTCTTTCTCCGAGAAGAGCTCCTGAAGCTCTTTGCTGAGCGACTCTTGCGTGCGAATCGCCTGGATATGAACGACCGCGGGCTTGACCGCATCAACGATGATACTGAACGCGTGCGAAAGCTCTTCCAGATGAGCGAGAGCCTGCTCATCGACTTCCGCTTGCTGTTTTGCCTCAGCTTGCACTCGTTCCTGGCCTGAGGCGTAGCCGGAATCGCGGGCGGAGCCGACGGGTCCGATCATCGCGAACCCCACGATTGCCAGGATCGTCAATGCTGTTCGGCGGCCCGATGGCGATTGCATAGTCATCACCTGTCATCCGCGCGGGCCGCTTCCAGGCGTGCCCATCTCGTCTCTTTGCTCCGGTGGGGGGCCTCTTCGGCGCTCCACTGGCATACATCGGGCCGCCTGTCCGCCCGCCCCAGTTCCACAACCGTGGAGGACGCGGATGAAATACTCTAGTGAGCGATCAGCGGCCCTGCCAGCCGCCGGCGTGCTTCCTGTCCTCCAACTGGCTCTCTTTTCGGACGACAGTCTGGCGATTCAACCCGGGGCGCCGGGACCCATGAGTCCAGCACTCCCCGAACCGTTTGTCGGCCGGTGACGCAAGCCGCCTCTCCTGCCGGTTCAATGCGGTGGGGGAGGTGAGCGCCAGCGCGATATGGCTCGATGCCGTGGCCTTTACCTGCGGAGTTGCTCCTCCTGACACGCGACCAGCGTCCGGATCTTGCGGGATTGGAGACCGGCGGCGCTCTGCCACGTGACCTCGGCGTCATCGGCGATGAGTTTGCCGATCCGTCGGCAGGCCAGCAGCACGGTGGTATGGTTCTTGTTGCCCATCAGGCGGGCAATCTCGGGGAAGCTCAGATCGGTATGCGTGCGGGCCAGGTGCATGGCGATGTTGCGCGCCAGGGCGATGGTCCGGCTCTTGCGCGAAGTGTGCAGATCCGCCGTGGACAGACCGAAGAACGTCGCCACGCTCTGCTCGATGTCGCTGACGGTGATGATCTTGCCGGTCTTGGCGAGATGATCGTCAAGCGCCTGCCGGGCGAGCTCCAGGGTGATCGGCGAGTCCGTCAGGGCCGCATAAGCCAGGAGCTTCATGAGGCATCCCTCCAGCTCACGGACATTCGCCTGGATCTTGTCGGCGATGTACTCGATGACCGGCTCGGGGACTTTGTGCTGCGTCGCGGTGGCGCGGCGGCGAAGAATCTCTCGGCGGGTCTCGGTGTCGGGGTGCTCGATGCGGACGACCATGCCGGCGATGAGGCGGCTGACCAGGGCCTCTGACAGATCACCGAGCATCTTGGGGTGGGCGTCCGAGGCCAGGACCACGCGCTTGCCCGTGGCGTCGATGGCGTTGAAGGTGTGGAGGAACTCTTCCTGCGTGGCGCGCTTGTTGGCGATGAAGTGCATGTCGTCCAGTAGCAGCACGTCGATGTCGCGGAAGCGGTGGCGGAAGCCGTCCAGCCGCCGCTCGCGGAGCGCGTACAGGAACTGGTTGGTGAACTCCTCGCCCGTGGCGTAGACCCAGCGGATGTGCGGTTTCTTCTCCGCCAGCGCGTTCGCGATGCCGTGCAGCAGGTGGGTTTTGCCCAGGCCGCAGCCGCTGTGGAAGAAGACGGAGCCGTTTTCGGGGGCGGAGCTCTCCACCACCGAGCAGGCCACCGAATAGGCCAGGCGGTTGCACGCCCCGACAACGAAGTTCTCCAGCCGGCCGCGGAGGCGCCGTTGCGGTGCGGCACGCATGCCACCATGGCCGACTCCGGCTCCGTTGCCGTTCCCGTTGACCGGGCGGCGGAGGGCCGGCCCGGCGTTCCTCTCGATGAACGCCGCCTGCGAGTTCAACTGGTTCTTGCGCAGATTGCGGAAGAGGACCGGATCGATGGCGTACGTTACGGCGACTTCCCGGCCGAGAACCTCGCGCGCGGCCTGGCACACCGCGTCGGAGAAATGGTCCTCGATCCAGCCGCCGACAAACAGATTGGGGACGCCAACTTTGACAAAGCTGTCCGCGCAGGTGATCTGAGTCGAGTTCTTGAACCAGATCCGGTATCGCTGGCTTCCAACCAATTCCTCGATTCGGGAGAGAATGCGGGTGGCGGTTTCTTCGATTTGCGAGGGCACGGCGCGCTCCTTCACCGCCCGCGCTTTGGGCGCGGTCTTCAAATGACTGTGGGTCCGTCTCTTCGCTCGATGCGAGGTCAGAATGACCGGATTCGAGCTTCTCCCAACTCCATTTCCCCCCGGGAAAAACCCGATTATCAGCATTGGCATCGCGTTATTGACCGGCGGCAGTGTACGAAGCGGTCAGGGCGGCGTCAACCAGGAAATCTTTAGACAAAGTTGTTCACAAGATAGGATCACAGATGTGTCAGGAGCTTGCGCGCCGTAAAAATTTTTTGTCCACTCCTTCTCCACAGGTTCGACGGCCTTGTGCAGAAGTAGTGGAAAAAACGGCCCGCCGCGGCGCATCCTCATGCGTTGTCTCAGGTTGAATTCAACGGGCGGATCATGGCCAGACGGCTGTGTGTGCGGCGAAAACCCACGCTTTCATACAGAGCCAATGCCGGTGCGTTGTCGATGTCAACGGCCAGCGTGACAGTGGCGAAACCTTCGCTGCAAGCGAGGGACAGGCCCTGTTGCAGGAGATATCGACCGATACCCATGCGTCGAAAGCGCGGATGCACGCCCATATACACAAGCTCCAGCGCCGAACGCACCGGATTTTCCCCGCACAAAATGCATCCCGCGGCGGCTCCGTCGCAACGCAGCAGGAGCCAGCGATGCGGATCGAAGCGCCCGGCGGATTTGTGCCCCAGTATGATGTCCTCGATGTGGCGGAGGCCGCTCAGGCCGCGGCAGTCCAGGCTGTCTTGATATGTGCCCGCGATCAGGTCGGCAAATGTTCGGTGCTCCCCGGCGTCGTAAGTGATCCACTCCACGGCATGCCCGGTCAAGGCGTCCGGTACGCCGGGTTGAAGCTGGTCCGCGCGCTGGTCAGCGGTCCATTCCAGGTAGAGAAGCGTGGTCAGATCGGTAAACTTCACGTCCCGCAGGACGAGGCGATTGCACGCGTCGTCGGGCTGGATCAGGCATTGAAGCAGACGCATGCCGCGGCCGGCCTCGTTCTCGACAACATGCGAAATCAGATCTGCAAGCAGCTTTCGGTTTGTCTTCGCCAGATCTTGACCGGGCAGAAACAGCACGGCGGTCCGGCCCGGCGATTCGATGCAGGTGCAAGCGGTGACCATCCGGCCGTCGACCAGAGCCAGCCACTGGCTGGTCAGGTCGAGTGAGAGTTCCTTGGCGTAACGGATGAATCCGCTGACCTGCGCTTCGAGATCGGCCTCCGACTGCCCCCGTGCCCCCAGCGTGAGCCGCAGGACTGTCCGGAGCTCTTTGGTCGATGCCGGTCTGATTTCCACGTTTGCCATAGTGGCCTGCCGACGAGTGCACCGCGACCGCTTTGCCGATCGCACTGGAACGATAGGAGGTGCCCGCGCGAATCGCAAGAGGCGCTGAACCGGCGGAACGCGAGCGGAGGCCGCACCGACAGCGGCAGGCCCGCATGGGTCACGCTATCGCCGGCGCGGCAGCCCCGCGCGTCCCAACCGACGGGCTCTCACGGTCGCAGACCAGTCTCTGATCCTGCGGTTGCCCCGCGGATCCTCCGGGCCCCATTCACTCCGGCATCATCATTGCGAGGGCTTCCTCGACAGCTCTTCCGCCTCCTGGGGTCGTCCTGCTTGTCTCAGCCATGTCGCCAGTCGTTCACGGATATCGGCCGACTGAGGCTCAATTCGCAGGGCGGCACGGCCCTCTTCCACGGCCAAGTCGGGCCGGCCTTTGCGTGCGTACATGCGGCCGCGATTGCAGTGCCAGGCTGCCGCCCCGGGCGTTGGATAGCCGACAATGTCGATCGAGGCAATCGCGTAGATCGCGACGCCGATGGCCAGCCATGCCCCTGCCCGGCGGTAGTCCTTCGCCAGGACCATTCGACCCAGGCGGACAAGACCAAAGCCTCCCAGGACGAACAAGAAGGGCAGCAGCGGCGTGCGATAAGAGGAGGCGTTGAAAAAGAGCCAGTACGAGGCAAAAAACGTTACGATGAACGCCAGAAGCAGAACCGCAGCCTCTTTTCGTTTTTCCGATTCCGCTGCCGGAGAACCGCCGGTTTGACGCTCACGGCGCAAGTCGATCGCCAGTCCGATGAGCCCGAACACGCCCAGGGCTGCGCCCAAAGTGAACCCTCCTGGAAGGTGACTTAGTGTCGCGGAGTATTCGCGCTCGCACTCCATCACTTCGTTGAGCGATATCTCCTGCGGCCCCCAGAACAGCGCCGCCCGCTTCAACGAGAGTTGCAGAAACGCCCACGGATGCGTGCGGATGAAGTGCCCGGCCTGTCCGGCAAAATACGATGACGCATCCGAATAACTCATCGGGCGTCCTTGTTGAACGGACAAGCGGCGGACCAGTTCGGGATACAGGAAGCACGTGGTGCTTACCCCCAGCTCCGGCAGAGCGCCGAGCTGGATGCCCGTGGCTTGCTCGTTGTTTCCGATGTAGAGGTTCAAGCCGGAGTTGGCGGAGATCAATATCGGCTCCCCGCTGACGGCGTAGTTCCGGATGGTCGTCGGCGCTACGGCGAGGATCACGCCGGCCGTCAACCCCGCGGCGGCCTTCAGATAGGTGGCGCGGCGCTCATGCCTCCGGCCCGCTACCCACCACATCCACGCCACCGCCACCGGGGCGAAGAGCAGCGGGTTCGGCTTCGTCACGCCCGCCAGCCCAAGCAGCAGGCCTGCCAGGAAGGCAAGGCCCAAGCCGCGCCGGTCAATCCACAACGAGGCGACATAGACGAAGGCCAGCAGGAGAAACGTCAGCAGGGTCACCTCCTGCATCTGCGCTTCGAAGTAAGTGAGTAGCCAGGATGCCGCTGTCAATGCCGAGGCCACAAGGCCCGCGCCGTCGCCGAACCATTTTCTCGCCAGCGCGAACGCCAGGAGGCAATTTTCCAGCCCCAGCAGCATCTGGACGATCCGCGGCGTCAGATAGCTCAACCCGAAAACCCGATACGCCGAGGCGAGGAAATAGGGATAGCCTGGCGGACGCAGATACGGTGTTACCCGAATCATGGGATCGGGCTCGCCTTTCGGCGGCGTCCAGTCATTCGTCACCAGGCCGCGGGCCCAGTAGTCGTTGAATGCCGCATCGATGATGGGTGTATCGAAGCCGGGTGAGTGCACGACTTCGCGCAAGTAACAGACCCGTAGGGCGAGTCCGCCAGCAAGGATGGCAAGCAATATGCTTGTCGTCCAAGGGCTGTTGTGGTGCCGGGGCTCTTGAGCCACTATTTGCCGCCTTCTCTGGTCCGCGCCGGGCGCCAGGTCATTATCCGCGACGCCGCCCGCCCGTCTTCAGATGATATGTTTGACTGCCTGGATGGCGCCGGCAAGCCGGTTGGCAGTCAACGCTCCTGCCTTGCTGGGCCGGAGCTCGGTCAGGCCGCGGCTCCGTTTACTTCGACGACCTTCTGAGTGGTGAAGGTCTTGCCGGAGAGCAGGTCGGTGAAGTCCACGATGACGGTGATCGATTTGTGTTCCACCCGTTTGGCGCCGGCGGACCAGGGGACCCTGATGGTGTAGTGGTACGTGAGCAGGCGGCCGTACCACAGCGGACGCAGGGCGGCGGCGTCCAGCGAGACTTCGCCGACGAGTTGCGCGCCCTCGGGCTTGGCCAGATCAAGCAGGCGCACGCGTACATTGCCGGTGGCCTTGATGGCGTCGCCATCGCGATCCAACAGCCTCAGATAAACCACCACGCCCTGATCGACGCCGGTGTGTTCGTCGTCATAGCCGTCGGAAAGCCGGTCGATCTCGATGCTGGCGACGTGGACGAGGTTGTCGAGGCTGCGTTCGTCCGTCAGCCCCTGAAGTTCCTGGATGCGTTTGGATTGCGCGGCCAGTTGTTCGTCCTTCTGGGCCAGGAGTCGGGCCTGCTCTTGGGTCTTGTCCTGCAACTGCTGGATCTGCGTGATGCGTGAATCGGGCTTGGTGCCGTTGCAGCCGGCGGCCACAATGCAGAGGGAAAGGACAAGGACGGCGAGGATGGGGTTCGGTCGCATGATTGAGACTCGCAACTTGTGGGGTCCGCACAGCGGAACCCGCCATTCCTGGTACGTGCGGCGGGAACGAGAACGTGGGCCCGTTTCGCGCTTCTGATCCGGCGGTTTTCGTTCCGGCCATCGGCGCCCGGCATCGCCACGGGCCGGCGGAGCCATCCCCGGCCCCACGGCCGTTCTCGACGGCGTACGGGGCTTGCCACACCGCGCTTACTCGTTCGACGTCGGGGGGCGTTTCGGCATTTCCAATTGCCGCTCGAGGATCTTGTCGACCAGGCCGTATTCCAGGGCCTCGGTCGGCGAGAGCCAGAGGTTGCGGTCGCAGTCTCGCTGTATCTTCTCCACGGCGGCGCCGGTGTGCTTGCCGATGATGGCGTACAGCATCTCGCGAAGTCGCAGGATCTCCTGGGCCTCGATCGACAGGTCGGTCGCGGCCCCTTGGAGGACCCCGCCGATCATCGGCTGGTGCAGGAGGATCCGCGCGTGCGGCAGTGCGTATCGCTTGCCCTTGGTACCGCCGCATAACAAGACCGCACCCATGCTGGCGGAAAGGCCCACGCAGTACGTCGCCACATTGCAGCGCAGGAACTGCATGGTGTCATATACCGCCATGCCCGCGGAAACGCTGCCGCCCGGCGAGTTGATGTAGAAGTGGATGTCCGTGTTGGGGTCCTCGTTGGACAGGAACAGCATCTGGGCGATGAGGACATTCGCGGACTCGTCTTCGACGGGTCCGCCGAGAAACACGATGCGGTCCTTGAGCAGCCGCGAGTAAATGTCGTACGCCCGCTCGCCGCGGCCCGTCTTCTCGATCACGAATGGAATCAACGCATTATTCTGGGCCATCAGCCACTCCTTAGCTGGGACGGTTCATGCGATCGCTATTTCTTGCCTTCCTCGGCCTTCTTCTTGGCCTCCGCGTTCTCGAGGATCTCGTCCACGAGGCCCCACTGCACGGCCTCCTTGGGCTCGATGAAGCGGTCTCGTTCGGTTTCTTCCTCGATCTTCGCCAGCGGCATGCCGGTGTGAAAGGCCAGGATTTCGTTCAGCCTTCGCTTGTCGCGGAGAATCTCCTCCGCCTGGATGCGAATGTCCTCTGCCTGGCCGGTCACGCCGCCCCACGGCTGGTGCAGCATGATCTTGCTGTTGGGTAGGGCGTAGCGTTTGCCCTTGGTGCCCGCGGTCAGGATCACCGCGCCTCCGCTGGCCGCCTGGCCGATCGAGTACGTGGCGATGTCGCAGGACAGGAACCGCATCGTGTCGTAAATGGCCAGAGTCTGATCCACCAGTCCGCCGGGGCAGTTGATGTACAGGTGGATGTCCTGGTCTCGCTTGACGCTCTGTAGATAGAGTAGCCTCATGATGACCAGGCTGGCGGTCCGCTCGTGGATCGGACCCGCCAGGAAGATGATCCTGTTTTCGAGGAGCATGTCCTCGATCGACATCTCACGGTATCGCTGATAGGGCGCCCCGCCCTGGGCGTATGTTGCCATCGCCAGGGGATGAAGGATGCTCCCATGCTGAAAACTGCTCTCGTCCATAAGCGGTTCCTTGCTCAAAGCATTCTGTCGATTCGCACCGCCGGCCAGGCTGTCGAGGCCGGACGGAATTCATCTCAGACGCCGGTCATTTCGGCGGAGGCGTTCTTCGAGGTCGTGCCTTCTTCTCGCCCTCATCTGCCTCCTTCGCTGCCTTGGCCTGCTTGGCCGGCTTGGCGGCCTTCTCGCTTTCCGCCGGTTTTGCGGCCTTCGGCTTCGCCGACTTCTTCTTCGCCGGCTTCTTTTCCACCTTGGCCTCGGTGATCTCGGCCGTCTCCAGGATCTTGTCGATGCACTTCTCGTCGCGGATCTCGAGGTACAACGACTCAATGCCGTTGTTCCTGGCCAGGTCGTCGCGCACCCGGTCAAAGCGGCGGTTATAGGCCCGGGCCATGGCCGCTATCTGCCCGTTGATCTCCTCTTCGGTGACTTCTATTTCGAGTTTTTCGGCGATCTCCTCAAGGATGAAGTACAGCTTCAGCTCGGCGACGGCCTGCTCGCGGGCTCCGGTCCGCAACTTGTCCCCGTACTTCTCGACTTCCGCCTGCGGCACGCCGCGCCGCTGCAACTCGATCATCCTTCTCAGCACTACGCGCTCGGTCTGACGTGCTGACATGCCTTCCGGCAGGTCCAACTGCGTCTTCTCCAGCAGATACTGCCGGACCTGCTCGCGCATGCTGCGCTTGATCTCGGAATCAAGCTCACCCTGCATCATCTCCCGCAGCCAGGCCCGATATTCCTCCAGTGTGTCGAAGCCCTGGCTCTTGTAGTACCGCTCTTCCAGCGGCGGCATTTCCAGCCGCTTGATCTCATTGATCGTCAGGTCGAAAGTCGCCTTCTTTCCCCGCAGGTCAGCCACCTCATGATCGTCGGGCAACTCGCCCTCGATCTGCCGGGCATCGCCGATCTTGGCGCCTTCGAGCACCTCTCCCAGGTTCTCCAGCACCGCGCCCTCGAGCCGTTGCGGCCGGGCGGCGAGGCGGGCATTTTCCTCCGTCTTTACCACCTTGCCGTCGACCGTCATCTTCAGGTTGCAGATGACCAGGTCGTCCTCCTCGACTTCGCCATCCGTCACCGGTACCCAGTTCCCGCGCATGGCCCGCACGCGGTCGATGCGTGCGTCGATATCCTCATCGGAGATCTTGATGTCGGGCTTCTCGACAGGCACGCCGTCCAGGGAGGGCAGCTCAAACTTCGGCTTCATCTCGACCTCGCACTTGAAGGTCAGATCACCCTGCTCGGGGAGCTTCATGTGCTGCAAGGCGGAGGCCATGTCCAGGAGTTGTTCTTTCTCTGCGGCGCCCTCTTCGCCTTTGGCCTTCTTGTCCTTGACCTTGACCCAGACCATGGGGTCGCCCAGGACTTTGAGGTCTTCCTTTTCGATCGCGGCCATGAAGGCATTCGGCACGATGCGAGTCTGGACCTGCTCGCCCACTTCGGAGCCGAACCGCTTCTCGACCAGCCGCCGCGGGGCGCGGCCGCGCCGGAAGCCGGGTACCACGGCCTCGCTGATCAGCTCCTTGTAGTCTTTGTCCAACTCGAGATCGAGGCTCTCGCGCGGGACCGTCACCGTGATGGTCTTGCGGAGAACGCCGGCATCGGCGACCTCCACCTTGACGACTTTCTTGAGGGCCTCCTTGGGATCTTCGACGCCCTCGCCCTCTTCCGTCTCGGTTTCTTCGTCAGTTTGACTGGCGGCTACTTCGTCCTCTGCCATTGCTCATCTCCTGTTGGTGGCGCCGGATGCGCTCGAAGCTATTGGACTGCCCGCTGCGCACAAAAAAAGCCGGTCAGGCATTTGGAAGTCCCGACCGACCTACGCCGATCCTCGGAGCTTCGTCATCCGCGGCCAACGCCTGACCTGTTCGGTCGATACCCCGCGGATGCGAGGGATTGTAGTACTTATCGACAATTTGCCAAGTCAATACCTGGCAAAAACGCCTTACCCGGTCCGCAGGGCTCCCCGGCGGCATCTGCCAAAGGCTGGCCTTGCCGAGGGCCGCGGTATGCAGGATGGCGGCCGGCGGATCGCGTTGTTCCGCCATGGGGTGCACACTTCTGCGATATTCGGCGGTTGGTCGAACCCCCAAGGCTCCGGCAAGCGAAAAATGCTGTTTTCGCAGCCCCAGGTACGGGAAACTTGATCGATTAATGGGTGTTCTCCCTGCGCTTTTCCGCGCTGCCATGGCGCCAGTGGCACGCGAAAGGACCCGGTGCGGCCTGCATCCCACTCACCGCCGGGCTCTGGGGAAACCTGGCGCGGCGCGAGAAAACCAGCCCCCGGAGTATCATCCGCTGCCCCCCGCAGTGTAGAATGGTACCCAGCAGCGTAACTCCTGCGTGAGGGATCGTCCGGCTGACTCGATGCAGCGCGATGCGACGCCAATCAAGCCGCGTCGTGTGCCGAGTATCATTGGCCATGTCTTTGGGAGGCGCGAACATGAGGCGAGCCGCGTACAAGTCGATTTCGTGCTCGGGCGTTGTGGCATTGTTCTTGCTAGGGTGGCCACCAGTGACGGCGGTCGCCGCTCCAGTCTTCGGAAAAGTCTTCACCCTGCCCCAGCCTGACGGAACGCCCGTTGAGGTCAGGATCTGGGGCGACGAGTTCTTCGGGCATACCGAAACCCTGGACGGCTACACGGTCGTACGCGATTCCAAGACGCTCTTCTTCTGCTATGCGCGGCTCTCGCCAGACGGGGACGAGCTCGTCTCGACGGGGATCCCTGCTGACCAGTCGCTTCCGGCGGATGCGGGCCTCGTTCCCCACCTTCGCATCAGCTCCGAGGCAGTGCACGCCAAGGTCAGGACAGCCAGAGCCCGGCGGCAACAAAAGAGCGGAGGCGGGCTGAGGGGCGGAGGTTGGCCGGAGTCGACCACTGTCGGCCATGTGCAGGGCCTGACCCTTCTCGTCGACTTCGCCGATGATCCGGCGACGATCTCGCCTGCGGCCGTTTCTGATTACTGCAATCAGGTCGGTTACACTGGCTACGGTAACAACGGGTCGGTTCGCGACTACTACTACGACGTCTCGGACGGTCGTCTGACCTATACAAATTATGTGCCCGCGGTCTACCATCGCGCATCGCACAACAAGAGCTACTACACCGATCCGACCGTCGCGCAGCCCATACGGGCCGTCGAGTTGATCACCGAGGCCCTGACAGCACTGGACGTCAGCGGTTTCAACTTCAACGAGCTTGACTCCAACCATGACGGTTACATCGATGCCGTGAATTGTCTTTACGCCGGCCCCTGTGTGAACAATTGGTCTGAGGGCTTGTGGCCGCACCAGGGCTGGGTGGACTTCTACGCCGATGGGGTCTGTACGTTTCGGTATCAGATGAGCAATCTGGGTAGCTACCCGACCCTGGGCACGTTCTGCCATGAGAACGGCCACATGCTCTGCGGCTGGCCCGATCTGTATGATTATGACGGCGATTCGGCGGGCGTGGGTGGATACTGCCTCATGGCCGCGGGCGATTGGGACGATAGCCCTGCCGAGCCCTGCGCCTTTCTGAAATATATGGCCGGGTGGGCCGATGTCACCGTCTTGACCAACGGGCCGCTGCACCTGACGGCGACCGCTGGAATCAACAATATCTTCATGTTTGAGCATCCGCTCAATCCCACTGAGTTTTATCTGATCGAGAACCGCTATTGGACGAGCCGTGAGTGGTACATGTGGGATGTAGGGCTGGCGATCTGGCACATCGACCTCTATGGCAGCAACGACTGGCAATACATGCTCCCGGACATGCACTACATGGTCACGCTGGTCCAGGCCGACGGCTGGTGGGATCTCGAAAACAATCTCAACTATGGCGACTATTGGGACCTGTGGGGAGGTTCGGCTTACCCTCAATGTACGCCTTTCACGTACCCGGACACCTCCTGGTGGAGCGGTAAGGCCTCCGGCCTCGCGATTCAGCATATCAGTTCCCCCGCTCCGACCATGGCGTTTGATTTCGACGTCCTGCCGGACTGCAACAGCGACGGTCTGCCTGACGACCTCGAAGTCTACTACGGGCTCAGCGAAGACTGTAACGGCAACGACATCCCCGATGAGTGTGAAACCGACTGCAACGGCAACAACGTCCCGGATGATTGCGATGTTAGTGCGGGCGCCAGCACGGATTGCCAGGCGGACGGCATCCCCGACGACTGTCAGTGGGGGGCCTGGAACGATCCCACTGTCAGCGTGGCGCAGAACGCGTGCGCCAATGCCCAGCCCGTCGCCCCAGGCATCGTATACACCGGCAGCACCGTGGGAATGACTCCCGATGGCAACTGTTGGTGTGCCAACTCCGACGCCAGCCCCGATGTCTGGTACCTCTATGTTCCTGCTCAGGCCGGCGTCGCCGTCGTCTCGCTGTGCGGCTCGTCCTACGACACCGTCCTTTCGGTCCACTCCGGTTGTCCGGGCACCCGCGAGAACGAAATTGCCTGCAGCGACGAGTACTGCTACAGCCAGTCGCAAGTGACCTTCTGGGCCCAACCCGGCTACAAGTACCTGATCAGAATAGCCGGCTGGCGTGATGCAGCCGGGCTGTTCATGCTCTCGTTGACCGGTCCCCCTGTCGCGCCGCTGTCGGGCGACTGCAACGGGAACGGAGTGCTGGATGCCTGTGAGCAGGTCGTCCCACACATCGTTGGGCAGCCGGCGAGCCAGTATGTGCAGCGGGGCGCGACGGCGTCGTTTTCTGTCAGTGTGACATCCAGTTACGCATCGTGGTATCAATGGCAGAAAGACGGCGTGAACATTCCAGGGGCATACGACTCCAGCTATACGATTCACGGCGTTGACACCCGGGATGTCGGCGACTATCGCGCCGCGGTTTCGACGGTCTGCGGCACCGCTTACAGCCATGCCGCCGCCTTGGCCATCGTGACGCCGCTCACGATCGTCGTGGAAGGCGGCGGTTCGGTGATCCTCGACCCGCCCGGCGGTTACTATGTTGCCGGGGCCCCGGTGACTTTGGTGCCCCAGCCGTCCGACGGTTGGCTGTTCTCCCATTGGACCGGCGGCGTGCAGGGAAGCGACGTCCCCGCCTATGTAACCATGGCCGAGGGCATGACGGTTACGGCCGTCTTCGAGCACGGGCAGCGCAATCTGGTCTGCAGCGTGGTGGGAGCAGGCTGGGTCAAACAGACGCCTTCGGCCGCGGCCTACGCCCATGGAACGCAGGTCCTGTTGGAGGCCCAGCACGGGGCCGACTGGCAGTTCGCCGGTTGGACGGGTAACGCTTCAGGCTCTGACAATTCGATCACGGTGGTGATGGATCGCGACCGCAACATCACCGCGACCTTCCAGCGTGTGGTCAAGAGTGCGACACCGCCTCCCAGCCAGACCTCCCCGACGCCCTCTTTGGGACTCTGCGGTATCGGAGCAGGGACAACGGGCACGCTGATTTTGCTCCTCCTGGTGCCCATGCGCAAGCGCGGCCGCGAAAGACGGTAGCGGTGTCTGGCGCGAGCCTCTATCGTTTCCTCTGCCCGGCTGAGGAGGCCGGCAAGAAAAGCTCACCTGTAGGCAGTCCTCCATCGGGACGCTCTGGGGTATCATGGTTGCGCGGCGGCCTCGCGCCTGTCCGCTCCCTGCGCAGCATGCGTCGGACCAGAAGAGCGAACCGTAAGGGTGACCGTATCAAGGAGCACCGTGGAACCTGCAGTTGAGTTGAAGCGTACGGACGCCCGGTTGCCTCGATGGCTGCTGGCCGTCGTGGTCGGCATCGGCATTCTGGCATATGCCGGCGGGCTGTCCGGCCCATTCATCTTCGACGATATCGGGAGTATCCCGGACAATCCCAACATCCGCCGGCTGTGGCCGCCGTTGCAGGCGATGTCCGGCCCGGCCGGAACTACGATCACCGGCCGACCGGTGGTGTGCCTGTCCCTGGCGATCAACTACGCAATCGGCGGCTTGACCGTTCTGGGCTATCACCTCGGTAACCTGGGGATCCATCTGTGCTCGGCTCTGCTGTTGTTGGGCATCATTCGGCGGACGCTGCTGGCTCCCATTTTTGAAGGCCGCTTCGACCGGAGCGCTCCCTGGCTGGCGGCAGCGTCGGCAACGATCTGGATGGTTCACCCGCTCCAGACGGAAGCCGTGACGTACGTCATCCAACGGACCGAGCTGCTCATGGGCTTCTTTTACCTGTCAACTGTGTATGCGGCCATACGCGGTTGGGAGTCACCGTCTCACCGAAGGGCGTGGTTTGTCGTCAGCGTCGTCTGCTGCGCTCTGGGGATGGGCAGCAAAGAGGCAATGATCTTCGCGCCGCTGATAGTCCTGATGTACGATCGCACCTTCCGCTCGCGCTCCTGGAAGGCGTCCCTTCAGCAGCATTGGTCGCTTTATGCCGGGCTTGGAGCCACGTGGCTCATTCTCGCATGGCTGGTGGCCTTGGGAGCACGGCGGATGACGGCCGGCTGGGGTCTCGAGATTTCCCCGCTGGATTACATCAAGACGCAAACGGGCGTCATCGTGTGGTACCTGCGGCTTTGCTTCTGGCCACATCCCTTGGTGATCTCATACGATGACTGGCCCGTCGCTCATCGTGTTGCCCAAATCTGGCCACAGGGGCTGTTGCTTCTGGTGCTGCTGAGCGGCACGCTGTGGGGCCTGCGGCGCCGGTCGGCATTGGGCTTCCTCGGCGCCTGGTTCTTCCTGATACTGGCTCCCACTTCAAGTCTGCTGCCGATTGTCACGGAAGTTGCCGCCGAACGCCGGATGTACTTGCCGTTGGCAGCCGTCGTTGTGTTGACAGTGGGAATCGCGTCTCTGCTCTTGCATGCCATATCGGCTCGAATGTCGTCGTCGCCGGCGGCGAATCGCCGGCTGGGCGTCGGATTGACGGTTGTCGTCGTGGCGGGCCTCGGCTACGGCACGGCATGGCGAAATCGCGACTATCGGACCGCCGCGGCGATCTGGGCGGATACTGCCGCCAAACGCCCCGGCATCGCGTTCGCGCATTTTGAGCTTGCCAACGCGCTCGCCGCGGAAGGGCGATTGGATGACGCGATCGCATGCTATGCCAAGGCCCTCCAGCTCAAGCCGGCGTATCCCGACGCGCACAACAACTTCGCGAACGTACTGGCCGATCAAGGGCGGACCGATGAAGCCATCCAGCACTACGAGGAAGCGATCAGTCTGCGGCCCGCATGGGCGGAAGCATACAACAACCTGGGCACAATCCTGACCAGCCAGGGAAGACTGACCGCGGCGGTCCTCCGCTATACCGAGGCGCTGCGCCTGAAGCCGCACTTCGCGGAAGCCCATAGCAACCTCGGCGTCACCCTGATGAAGCTGGGGAGGGCCGGCGACGCCATCACCCACTTTCGCGAGGCCGTGAACGCCGCCCCGGACCTCGCCCAGCCTCATTTCAACCTGGCGGAAGCCTTGGCGGCAAAAGGGCGGCTTGAAGAGGCCATCGAGCAGTACCGGCAGGCTCTGCGACTCGACCCGGCCCACCCGGCGGCGAGGACGCGGCTGGAGGCGGCCCTCGCCAAACGGGCTCCCGGGCACACGCCCTGAGCCGGGAAGGCTGGCCTGAGCGCACGGATCACTCGCGCAAGGCGGCCCGCTGCCCCGAAAAGCGGATGAAAAAGCCAAGGATCGGGAAGGGGTACTTGGTATAATGGGCATTTGTCGGATGGAGGGTGCTCAAACCGGTTCATCGGGAGAAGGAAGCCATGCGTTGCCTATTGACCGCCAGTGTTCTCGCCCTGTCGCTTGCCGGCCTTGCGTGGTCCACGCCCATCGAAACCTCGGTGGACACCAGCCAGTCGACCGTTACCGTCCAGTTGTGCATGCTTGGCAAGTGCGACAGTGACAGTTCTCCGGTCGTCGGCTCGGCCGAGGTCAAGGTCGATCCCGTCACCAGCCCTGCCAGCCTGACGCTCTATGACTTCGATTTTGCCCTCACTCAGAGTATCGACCTGTATCTCAGTTGGACCTTCCCCTCCGGCCACATTTCGGCCACCGGCCAGAATATCAGCATGCACTTCCCCCTGGGGCAACCGCCCGTGCCGCCGACGGCCGTCACCGGTGGGTCCTTTGTATATGCGGGCGTTCCGTCCGACAACGAGGGCACCGTTGCCTACACTGCGGTTGGGATGCCTTGTACGCTTCTCACGGCGGCCGGCAGGCCGTGCTCTGATGCCATAGACCTTGCCGAGCAGGGGACAACCACCGGCGACATGAACGGCACCGTCACCGTCTCCCCGGCTCGCCTGCTGCGGCTTACTCTG
The DNA here is from genome assembly GCA_035542775.1 of Phycisphaerae bacterium. Taxonomy (GTDB): domain Bacteria; phylum Planctomycetota; class Phycisphaerae; order UBA1845; family UTPLA1; genus DATKKX01. The sequence continues at coordinate 19,517 of DATKKX010000234.1, forward strand.
AATCCCACCTACAGCGGCCCGATCGATCCCAATTACCCCAGCCTTGGCACCATGGCGATCAGCGGCACCGTGGTCTGCACGGCGACGATTCCGCGGCGTGGCGACGCCAACCTGGACGGGGTCATCAACGGGAAGGATATCCAGGGATTCGTCGCAGTCTGGCTGGCGCCGGAGGCCTCCTCGTGGCAACAGCGCTTCGCTGTGGACATGAACGACGACGATATCTTCGACCTGGCGGACGTCCAGTTGTTCGTGGAGTGCCTCCTGAACGGAGGGTGCTGACGCTGACAAAGGCATGCCCGAGGACGCCTGCCCCGTGGCGGAACTGAATTGCCGGCTCGGCAGGCGCTGCTATCTCACTATCTGTGCAGCAGGAAGTCGAGATGATTCAGGACTTCCTGTCGTATGTTGCCGCCATTGGCCAACAGCATCAAATGGTTGCCTGGGATTTGAGCGTACTGGGCTCGGTCGCCCAGTCGGTCGGCCATCGCGATCACTCCCGGCGTCAGATCATCGTCGGCGCAACCGATGATCAGCCACCGGTTTTGCGTGAGGACGATCTGCTGGCTAACGTCGAATACCCTGGCCGATGCCAGGTACTCCTTCAGGTGCGAGTTGTCCGTGGCGGGAAAGAGAAACGAAACGACGTTCAGATATCCTGCGATGATGTCGATGCTGCCGGTGGTTTCGGGTGTGTCCTGACCCGCGATGACCACCGCACTGATCATGCTCTCGGGGTGTTTTGCGAAATAGTCCTCGACGACCAAAGCCCCAAAGGACGCCCCCGCGATCAGCAAGTTGTTCTGGCCGAACTGGTCGATCAGATCCTGGTACTCCTCCAGCACCTTCGCCAGGGTCTCAGCGGCCTTATCCACCGTATGGGGGGTTCCTTGCGGCAGGCGGTCCGAGCACAAGCTTCCCGGCATGGAGAAACCCAACGCTGGAAACTGTCCCTGCGGGAACACGATCTGCACGTCAGTGTAGAGTCCGCCGAAGCCGTGGACGCCCACCACCAAGGGCAGATTCGGATCCCCCGGCCAGTACTGCGTGCGAATCCTGGTCCCGTCATCGAGGGAGATGTAACGGCACGTCGTCTCCGGCGTGCTGTCACAGGATGGACAGGGTACGGGAATGGGGATGATCTCATTTCCGCAGCCGGCGCCCCAGAGCAGCACCGCGGTCAGGATCACGAGCAGCAGGACGTTCGCAGGTCCTCCGATAGACCCGCCCTCTTGACGGTCTGCGGGACGGAAGTTTCGAATGGTCAGTGTCATGAATCGCGCCGGCAGAATCTGGAACGCCCGTGGATGAGTTCAACAAATAAGACCCGGCACTCTCTGGCGCCGGGTCTCTTCAAAAGCGGGTGATGGGACTTGAACCCACGACATTCACGTTGGCAACGTGACGCTCTACCACTGAGCTACACCCGCGCTGCCGACCGGCGGCGACCGGGACCGCCGACCCCTGTTTTGTATGCCCTTCCGCCGCCTTCGTCAAGCCCCGATCCGGCTATTCGGAGTACCGGCCCGGCCAATCGCACCAACGGCCGAATGGCCCTTGGCGGCCTCCTTTGGTTACGGGACGGGCATGGGCGAACCAGGTCTGCTTGTTTTGCCCTCCGGGCGGCGCCGCGCTGCATTCGTCCTGGGCCTTCCCGGTAGTCACCCGAGCCTCGCTTGCGCGGCTCCGGCCAACTAGGATATGCTCGTTGCGGGCAGATCGAGAACTGGTTTATATCAGACCTGAGGAGAGAGCAATGTCCATCAAAGCATACGCCGCGCATGGTTGTGGCCAGGCATTGGAGCCGTTCGCCTACGAGCCGCCGCCCCTGGGACCGCACGACGTCGACATAGCCGTCACCCATTGCGGCATCTGCCACAGCGATGTCCACATGATCGACAATGACTGGAAAATGAGCCGTTACCCATTGGTACCGGGCCACGAAGTCGTCGGTACCGTGGCCGCGACAGGGTCCGCGGTGACCCATCTGAAAAAAGGCCAGCGGGTGGGCCTCGGTTGGCAAAGCGGAAGCTGCATGGAGTGCGAATGGTGCATCCGCGGCGACGAAACCTGCTGCCCGAAGGAGGAAGGGACTATCGTCGGGCGGCACGGCGGGTTTGCCGGCGCAGTCCGGGCGGATGGACGCTTTGCGATTCCGATCCCTGAAGGGCTGTCTTCGGAGACCGCCGCTCCGCTTCTCTGCGGCGGTGTCACCGTCTATACCCCGCTGAAGACCAACGTGCAACCGGCGTCGCGAGTTGGCGTGATCGGGATCGGGGGGCTGGGCCACATGGCCATCCGCTTCGCCCACGCGATGGGCTGCGAAGTTACCGCTTTCTCAACCTCTCCTGACAAACGGGCGGAAGCCAAGACGCATGGGGCTGACAACTTCGTCGTCAGCACGGATGCCGAGCAGCTGCGGCGCGCCGCCGCGTCCATGGACGTGCTGATCTCGGCTGTCACCGTGGACCTCGATTGGGAGGCGTGGCTCAAAGTTCTTCGCCCGCGAGGGACGCTGGCTCTGGTCGGGGCGTCGCCCGGTAACGTCAGCGTTCCGGTCAACGCCCTGATCGTTGGCAAGAAGAGCATTCAGGGCAGCGCCATCGGCAATCGCTCGACGATCCGCGAGATGCTGGAGTTCGCCGCCCGGCATGGCATCGGGGCGCAGACCGAAGTCGTTCCCATGTCCGAGGTCAATGCGGCGATCAACAAGGTGCGAACCAACCGCGCCAGGTACCGGATGGTGCTGAAGAACTGACTCGCCGCAAGAAATGGTCGGCGGAACCGTGCTGTTCAGGGTTTACTCGAAGTACGCCTTGGTGACGTACGCCTGCATCATCCGCTGCGTGTTGAAGAACGAGCCGTTGATCGCGATGGCATGGCGCATCACGTCGGCATAGCGGCGGCGCTCGCGGTAGAACATCGGCACGATCACCGCTTCGAGCTTGTCGTATAGTGAGCGGATGTCCGTGGCGACATCTTCCGCCACATTGTCGGGCGCCATGGCG
>DATKKX010000235.1:0-2101 GCA_035542775.1 Phycisphaerae bacterium
TTGATTTCCTCGATGCCGACTTTCCAGGCTTGTTCGGTTCCCTGCCGGTCCTTGCGTTCCGCCCCACCCCACCAATCGATGCAGCCTTGCAGATGCTCGAACCGGATCGGCTTGGTCATCGAATAGGCTTTCTGCGTTTCCGGCACCCGGTGTTCGTAATACCAGACTTCCCGCGTCGGCTCGCCCTTCTCGAAAAACAGCAGATTCGTTCCAATACTGGCATAGGGTTTGAACACACTATTAGGCAGCCGCACGATAGTGTGCAGGTTGCATTCTTCCAGCAGATGTTCCTTCAGCCGGGTGTAGTTGTTCACTCCCCCGACTGTGGCAGAGGCGCGAGGGGGCGGCCAGCGCGCCGATCAGCAATGGCCGCTGCCAGGTAAGACCAGGGCGAGTGGCCGCGTTGCCGACAAGTGTCGATGACGCTGGCCAGTAAGGCGAAGACCCGTGAACCGGTGGCCGTGCGAGTACCGTGACTGATCCGGCGGGCGATCACCCAATGCCGCAGCGCCCGCTCCGCGTCGTTGTTAGTCAACGGGAGTTCGGGATGGTGCAACACCTGGAAAATGGCGTCCCAATCGTTGAGCAACTCCACCGCCAGGGCGTGGGTCTTGGCGTGGGGATGGCCCTGGTGCTGCGCGCAGACGGCATGCAGGTCGGCCAGGAGGCAAGCGTGTTGGGTCGGCAGATCGGCCGGCGGACCTTCGCGCGCGGCGTACACGGCTGCCATCAGCACGTTCAAGGCGTCCAGGATGTGGTGACCGAAGGCCCGTACGTCCCGCTGGTAGCTCTCGGCCAGGCCGCGCGCCTTGCGAATCAGGTGCGCCCAGCAGCGTAGCCGTCGGGGGTAACCGCGGTAGGAGACCCAGCCGTCGCTCATCAGCCAACCGGTGAAGCCGTCCAGGACGTTGTCCACCAACTCTTTGCCCCGGCCGGCGATGTAGTACAGGGTGACGGTGGCAGCAGTGAACACCCACAGCCACAGCGGCTGGCCCCGTTCCGGCCAGGCGGTTTCGTCGGCGTGCAGCAGGCCGCTGGCCAGCACCGCCTCGACCAACTCGTCTTCAGCCGGGGCCAAGGCGGCGGCGGCTTCATGCAACGTCTGGTGGAGCGTGCCGATGCTCAGTTCCACCCCCAGCCACTCGCGCAGGAACTCCTGAATCCGTGCCCGCGACAGTCGGAACCGCAGGCTCAGGGCGACGATCAACCCGGCCAAGCCGGGGCCGACCACCCGCCATTCGCACAGCTCCACCCCGGCCAGCAGCGGATCGCCCTCACCTCGACTCACCGCCGCCCGGGTGTGATGCCCGCAGGGGCAGGACACCTCGTAATAGCGATGATCCACCACCCACAGGGTCAGACCCGGTCGCGCCGGATCGCTCCAGCGCAGGTCGACCGCCTGAAACCCGGTGTAGGCCACCGCCCCCGCCGGCTCCAACGTCCGGCCACAGCCGACGCAAACCGCGGGGTAGTGCGGGCATTCCTCATGCGCCGAGAACCTCTGCGTCCGGCCGGCCCCAGGCGCGCCGGGCTGCTTACCCGCCTTGCGGTCCGCGTTCACAGTGGTCGGTTGGATGACACGGGGGACTGGGGCCGGTTGACCTGCAGCGGCAGACACCTCAATGGATTCCGCCGCCGCCGACGGTACCTCGGCGTCATCCGGCTTGGTTATGATCTCACCCCGGTCCCATGGTGCCCGACTGCTCGGCGGCCGCGAACTGTTGGTCGGCCCTTGGTTCAATCGCTCCCGCGCCTCTTTGAGGTCGGCGAGCAGCCGCAACGACAAGCCCCGCAACGCCTCCGGGTCCAAGGACCGGATGTAGGCGTCATCGATCTGGCGCAGGCTGTGATCGCTCAGGTGCATGGAGACGGCAAACTCAATGCGGTAACAGGGTTCTCGGTGCGCATGCTGCCCTGTCAAAATCAGGTAAGTCAAGGGGGGAGTGAATGATTACCCCAGCTGAATCACTTGTACTGCGGCAATGATCCCGCACAATACCAGCATTGCCTGATCCAGCCAGTCGCCCAAATCGACCGTCAGCTGATCGTCGGGGAAAAAGACCATATCGATCAGATCGTCGCCACGCTCGGCCTCAAGGAA
>DATKKX010000236.1:0-4336 GCA_035542775.1 Phycisphaerae bacterium
CCCGGCCAGAACCGCTTGCCGACGTTGATCGACACCAACGACCACACGAGCTTGTTTGCCAAGAAGCGTTCCACTCTTGCCGCGGCCATCATGCTCACCTCGCCCGGAATTCCGATGATCTTTCAGGGTCAGGAGATGCTCGAGACGCGTGCGTTCGGCTTCAAGACGCCGACCCAGGTCGATTTCAGCCGGGCGGAGGATGCCAAGATTAAAGGGATCGTGCAAATGTATCGAGATTTGATCGCACTCAGGCGCAACGTGAGGCAGAAGACGCGCGGGCTGACGGGCCAGAATCTCAACGTCTTCCACTTGGATAATGGCAAGAAGACGCTGGCCTATCACCGCTGGGAACACGGCGGTGCCGGCGATGATGTCGTCGTGGTGGCAAACTTTTCGAATGTGCCCCTGCCACATCTGAACATTGGCTTTCCGCGCGGGGGCGAGTGGCACGTGCTGTTCAACAGCGGCGCGAACGTTTACGATCCCAGTTTTATTAATGGTGAGAGCTTCGACACGACTGCCAACCCCGGAGGGAAGGACGGGTTAAACTTCAACGCCAACGTGGGTGTTGGAGCATATAGCGTCGTGATTCTCGCGCAATAAGAGTTGCTCAATTTCTCTCGGGAGCGCCACTCCTCCCACCTATCAAGGGCCCGCAACCAGGAACGCCGAGGGATTAGCGGATATCGAAGCCGCTGACCGCTTCGTTTACCGACACATCCGACCATCGGTCCTACCGGCTAAACCTGAAATCCCTTCGGTGACTCTTTGTGCTTTCCTCACCATTTGTACCCACCGCCCATACGCGCCACCTACCAGGATGAGCACCGACAAATTCCAACGTATAGCCCGATGCGGTGATGTGCGGCACCAGCACCCAGATGGTACCTTCGAATTGAACCTCCACTGTGTAACTCGCAGCACCCCGGACAGGGTCCATCGCAACGTCATAGTCCGCGGGAAGTGGTCGAAGATAGCGTGATCGGCCGAGAAAAGCATAACCGACGTCGCCAGCGGTCACTGGATTTTCGAATCCCAGGCGCATTCACATTCCCGGATGGAATTGATAGGGTATGTCAGCGCCGACAAATCGATCCCACTCTTCGCCGGTGAGGTTGCGATGGACGGTGTTGCAGACCAGCTCGGCGAGCTGCTCGCGAGTCGGCCATCCAGACTCGGATCGTCTCATCCTCATTTCCTGATGCCAAGCGTAGACCATCCGGACTGAAGGACAAGGACGACGTCACGCGTAACTGTTTGATGTGGAACACGAGGCTTCCGACGGCCTCGTGCGCGGGAGCGTGCTGGAATGATCACGAATGCGCCCAAGTTGGGCACAGTTTGGGCACAGGCCGAGTCGTACGCGTCCTGAATGACCTCGTCCTCCTGCCCCAGGAGCGACGGCGGGATGGTCAGACCGAGCGCCTTCGCGGTCTTGAGGTTGATGATGAGCGACCTTCGTCCGCTGCTCGACAGGGAGGTTGCCCGGCTTGGCCCCTTTTGAGGATGCGGTCCACGTAGGTGGCAGCGCGCCGGTACAGATCTTGAGGATCCGGCTCAGGACGTGGCGCATCTTATCCGAGAATCCCAGCGAAGAAATGGCACATTCATCGCGAGAATTTTCAACATTCGGCCTCTGCCACGGCTCTGGGCTACGAGGGGAAGTCCTCGCCTCCCGTTCGATAGATCCGGTGCGGGCACGTCGGCGCCATCGGGGTGCCCAGAAGCGGAAGCAGGGAGAAGGCTCAAGGCCCGCCCGATCCATACCCGCAGATGTTCGGGCCGGCGAGATGCACGCCTCCGTGTGCTTCGCACCACTGCCGCACGGCCAGTTGCGAGGGGCCGGACAGCGTGCACGCCCCATTCACGTACTCTCCGCCCGCCCGGGAGCAGATCGCCGCCGAGTCCGCACAGGCGGCGACGCAGAGGATGGTGACGATGAGGACCGCGCCGATCCCGGTGACGGCTCTCGCCCATTTCCTGTCGACTAGAGGATGCCGCTCCTCATCTTGACCGTGCTCGCGGCGTTTGCGCAGGAAGCGCCGATGCTCGCCGACGATGCGAGAGGCGAACCGGAGCGTCACCTCGCCCGCCTGGAGCTGACCGTCGAGCGTGAGCACCTTGACGTCGCCCTCACCTTCATCCGGGCCGAGGCGAACAGGCTCGGACTGGGTGCGGCCGAGACCTCCCGGCTCGAGCGGAAGCAACACTAGCACGCCCCGTGCGTGGCCCCCGTCCCTATAACGTAATCTGCCATCCTCAGACGCCGGCCGCCCCAGGAGCCCGATGCCACAGCAAATGATAGGACTCAATGCGACGGCCGCGCATTGACGGCGAACCGAAACCTTGCGCGTGCCCAACGGGCTGTCCTCAGGCCGGAGTCAGCACGAAGATTCTGATGTCGCGGCCCGCTCGTTCCCTGTAGCGGTCGTACGCGGGCCAAAACTCGACGAGCCGGGGCCACGCTCGGGCAGCCTCGCTGTCGCTGGCCGGCCGCGCCGTGTATCGACGCGATCCCCTGACCGATCTGCACGGTGGCTTCACGGTTGCGGAGGAGATTCTCGGACCACACAGGGTGCGCTGGTAGTCCGAAGTTGCTCCCCGCCACGATGATTGACTCGCCGTCTCGCACGAAGAAAAGCGGGGTCGTGCACGCCGTGCCCGAGCGGTGCCCCGTCGTGGTCAGGAGCAGCGTCGGGAAAAGGACAGGCCCGACCGACATCATGCGACCGCCGGTCAGGCGGTACACGAGCCGGTCCAGCGGCGGGAAGATCCGTTTGCCGATCGGCGGGAACCAGTCCTGCGCTCCGAGCCACCGGACCGCGGCGACGTATCGTCCCATGGCACCCTCCGACAAACTCAACCGCACACATAGCCGCTTCCCGGGAGCGCGGCGGGATGGGCGGGTTCGCGCATCCAACGAGCGCCCCGGCCCGCGACGGACACGGTCAGCGCAGGCGAAGGAGGACTGCAAAGATATCCAAACCGCAGATATAGCCGCTCCTCTTACAAATGGCGTCGCCCCTCGAACGTCGGTGTGAGTGCGCCCGAGGATAGCCGACATTAGTACCCTCAGGCGGCGCGGTCGCCCCGTCCGCGGACCCCATCCCTGTGACATAACCTCCCAGGCTCGGACGCGGGCCGCCCCAGGAGATGGTAAGGGACGGTTCAATGCCGTCCCTTACCCAACTACGCCCTGACTCGGCTAGTGAGGGCCACATGTTGAGTTTGCTCAATGGTGCGGCCCGCCGACTACATTGAGATGGTACGTAATGTCCTGGGAGCTCCCTGGGGTGCATCCCGATGCGGTCCACTTGATGGTGTGATGACCCGGACGAAGCGGGTACAGGAAGACGTAGTACCCCTGTTCAGCACTCGGACTTAGGACCAATTCGTGTGCGACCGTTTCGTCCAGCCCAAACACGTTTCCAGGAGGCAACTGCACGTTGAAGATGGGCGACTGACTACCCGAGGCCCCGGTAAAAGTCAGGAGCGCCTTCGGGATATTGGATAGGTCGATCCGCAGGGAGATCCGGGCCGGTTGCGTGCATCTCGCCGCATCGCGCACATACTCCTCAGTCCGGGTCGCCGGCGGGTCGTTCAGAAACGCACCATAGACATTGTTGATCAGGGGGAAGAACAGGGACTTCCCAGCCGGAACCTCACAGCTGCGGTCGATCGGGGCAGAGCCGGAGGCGCCAGCCAGAAACCAGACGTCGCCGACCTGGCGTTGGTCGCAGAACTGGCCCGTTGTATCAGTGAGCGGGTTCTCGGCAGCCGGGACCCCTAACGCCCATTGCCACCACTCCGCGGCCCAGCGGCCGTAGGTCTGGCCTGCGGGCTCCGTCTGGCTTGGGGCGATATCGATGTCTGCTGCAACTACAGAGGCAACGCCTGCTAACACCATAGTGATTGTCAGCAGACCCAATACTGACAAGATCCTTTTCATTTCAGTCGCTCCTCTTTAGTCCTAACAGTTCGTAATAGGCTACTTTCCCCTTACCACCGGCAAACTACTGGTGCATGTTGGTCGACCTCCTTTGTTTTCAAGTAGGGGCCCAGTAGGGGATCGTCAACATCAACACTCGCCGGCGGCCGTCACCCCGTCCGTGGCCCCATCACCGCGACCAGAAGGTACCGTTCTCAGTCATGGCCGCCTCGCCCGATGGTCCCTCCCTCGGGAGTTGCCTCCCTTCGCCGCCCATACGGCGCCCCGCCTCGCGGCGTGTCAATGAGTCATCCGACCTAGTGAATTTTTGTCCCGCGCCGTACGCTCAACGGCGTATAGACCATTCGGGCGAGCACCGCATAGACGAGGACGTCACACCAAGACGAC
>DATKKX010000237.1:0-11584 GCA_035542775.1 Phycisphaerae bacterium
TCAGCCTGCCGATTCCGCCACAGAAGGCGTATCGTCTCGGCGTTCAATTCCCGGAGGTCCGCGACACGATTCTGGTCACCTGGCTTGCCCTGCCTGCGCTGCCTATCGGCGAGCGGGTGCACATGGCCTGGCGGCAGGTCAATGCGGACGAACCGATCGTCAACTACAGCATCAACTTCATCCACGGGCCGCACGTTCTCGGCCATGGGTTCAACTACTACCTCGTTTCAGGGGTACTTGGCGCCGCCGGGGTCTGGGGAATGCTGTGCGTCGCCCGCGGCCGCCGGTTCTCGGTGCAGGCGATCGTCGGCATCGGACTATTGGCATGGGTGCTGGCCGATGGACAGGCCACGAACAATCTGGCCCGCCAGACCGAGAGGGAGATGGAGGAACTGCGGGGCAAGAGCTGGCCGGAACAGATCGACAGCATGAACGGGCCGGAGATCGCCTGGGCATACTCGAACCTGATGAAGATGGTCCCGCCGGGGGGCAGTTTCGCTGTGGTGAGCGGTGATCCGTTTACACCGTCGCGGCGGCTGGCGTACCTCTTGGCGCCGGAACGGATCTGGCGAGAGTCGTACGAGAACGCGGACTTTGTGGTGGTCATCCGGGCCGGGGAAGCGGTCTTTGAAGAGCGCCCGGGGATGTTCCGATGGGGAGCGAATCAGTGGATACGGGCCGAGAAAACCGCTGAGATGTCGCCGGCAGTATACCTTCTGCGGAGGGTGCCCGGCTCAGTGTCGCGGCCCTGGTCTCAGCCTTCTACCGGACCGGAGGAGGAACCAGCAGCGGGGAGGGCCGGACCGTGACCGCGATCTGGACGATTTGCGCGTTGATCGCACCGTGGGCGGCAGGGACGGCTCTGGTCTGGGCGCTCAATGGACGCCGTGGAGGGGACCATCGCGGCAGCGGACTTCTCGCGATCGGCGCGGGGTGGCTGGCGGGGCAGGCGATGATGATGGCGGCGGTTTACGTGTCGCTGGTGGTGCTTGGAAACGGGCACGCCCGGGCCGTGCTGCTGATTCTGGCGGGGGTGGCGATTCTTCTTGGAGGGCGGGTATTGGCGGCGCGGGGGGGCACGAACGCCAGAGGCGAGGGGGGCGTTGCGAGAGAGGCGGCGGCCTGGACCGCGGGCCGGACCCACGGGCAGCGCGTGGCAGCCGTCGCTGGCAGGGTGGGCATGGCGGTGATCGTGGCGAGCCTACTGGCCAAGCTATACCTGCTGATCTGCGCGCATGCGTTCATACCGATACGGAACGACGACGCGATCTCGATCTGGCTGTTCAAGGCCAAGGTCATTGCATCGCTCGATCAACTGCCGCTTGATCCCGGGAGCGATTATCACCAGGGGGGCTCCAACCCGCACTATTCGCCGTTTGTCCCGCTGATAGCGGCATGGATTCCATTGGTGACAGGCCACTGGCACGAGCAACTGGCGACGCTGCCGTGGCTGTTCTGTTACGTTAACCTGGTCCTGCTGATCGCCGGCGGCCTGGGGCGATGGATGACGGCGGCACAGAGTTGGATCGCGGCATACCTGGTTGCGTCGCTGCCGCTGATGATCATTCATGCGTATCGGCCGGGTTATGCGGATATGATCCTGGGGGCATTTCTGGCCGGGGCGGCTCTGTACCTGCTGATCTGGCGGGAGACGAATCTGGCGCGGCATCTGCTGCTTGCGGCGGCTTTCGCCCTGACGGCGGCGTGTCTCAAGCGGGAGAGCGCGGCGCTGGCGGCAATCATTGTTCTGGCGGTGTTGCTGCCGTCGGTGGGCAACGTCCGGGCCTGGTCCACGCGGGCGCGGCTTGGCGCCCTGGCCTTCATCGGCGCGATCGTGCTGATTGTTGCGGTGGTCGTCGACACCACGGAGCAGAAGGAAGCGGTGGTGAAGCTGGACTATTATCCAGCGGTCTGGGCGAAGCTAGGGCAGCATCTGTTCGCGTGGTCCTCGTTCCACTTCCTGTTCTGGGCACTGGTCGCGGTTGCGGTGACACTATCGTGCAGCCGTCGCACTTCGCAGGTGGCGCCGGCGATTCTGCTGACGCTGGGCTTGTGCGGCTTTCAGGCGGCGGTGTTTCTGTTCACGCCGCAGGCGAGATTCGCTTTGAATGACCAGACGCCATCGCGCCTGTTCCTGCAACTGGTCCCGTCACTGGTCCTTGCCTGGGGGATACTGTTTTCCTCCATTTTGAAAGCTCCGGAGGAGGCGGCGATATGCACGGTCCCCGCGGGTGATATTGGGGAGGCTACCGGTGAGCAAATATGAACTGCTGATTCGGACCGAATTCAGCGCGGCGCATCAATTGATGATGCCCGATGGGGGGCTGGAGGCTGTACACTCGCACAACTGGCGCGTGGAGGTGTTCCTGGAAGGCGGAGAATTGAACGGGGCCAGCCTACTCGTCGATTTCACGGTGCTGCAACGCCATTTGTCGCAGATCACCGGCGATCTGCAGGATCGCCTGCTGAATGACGTGCCGGCCTTCGCCGGACGGAATCCGTCCACTGAAAAAGTGGCCCAGTACCTTCACGACCGATTCGCTCCGGTGATCCCGGAGAACGTCCGCGTAACGAAGGTGCGGGTCTGGGAGACGCTCAATTGCGCTGCAGCATATGTTCCCGACGCGGCGTCAGCAGACGAGCAGTTTGGACCTGATGCACCCGGGTTCGGTTGACGATAAATCAATGTCGATCTAGGATTTCTCGGACCACCAAGGCGTCCGGGAGAGGCTTATTCCATGAATCTGGCCTGTCAAGCCTGCAAGAAACGACCTGCGACGGTGCACCTCACCGATATCACCCCCGAAGGGGAGATGCAGGAGCGACACCTGTGCGAGGAGTGCGCGCAGGAGGAGGGGTTGACGCCCAAGCCGCCGACAAACGTGCCCCTCAACGCCATGCTGGCCGGCATGATCATGGACAAGGCGGCCATTCAGCAACTGGCGGAGCTTAAATGTCCGCACTGCGGGTTGACCTTCGTCGAGTTCCGCAACGCGGGGCTGCTGGGCTGCCCGGGAGACTATGATGCGTTCGAGAAGGCCCTGGTTCCGTTGATCGAGCGGGCCCACGAGAACGCCAGCCACCACATCGGCAAGGTTCCGCAACGTCTGGCCGTGCCCCGCTCGGCGGAGAGCGATCTGATCCGCCTGCGGCGCGAGTTGACCAAGGCAGTGGATGACGAACAGTACGAGCAGGCGGCGAAGCTCCGCGACCGCATCAAGGCACTGGAAACGCAATGACCATCGACGAGTTAGCCCCCCGACCCGTGCACTGGTTGCGATGCTCCGGACCGATGTCCGACATCGTCATCAGCTCGCGGATCCGTCTGGCTCGAAACGTGGCGGGCTACCCCTTTCTTTCCAAGGCGACCGAGCAGCAACGCACCGAGCTGGCCGACACAATCAGCGGATGTCTGGGGAACCGCTCAGGCAAGAGTGAGTGGACATATCTGGACGTGGACAAGCTGGACGAACTGGACGGGCATATCCTTGTGGAACGGCATCTTATCAGCCGCCAGCATCTGGAGGCCCGGGGCAGCCGCGGCGTCGCCGTCACCAACGACGAAGCAGCGTCGGTCATGGTCAACGAGGAGGACCACCTGAGGATTCAGGTCCTTCGCAGTGGTCTGCAACTCGACGAAGTGTGGGATGAGATCAACCACATCGATGACCGGCTGGAAGAGAAGCTGGATTTCGCGTTTCATCCGAGGTACGGGTATCTGACGGCGTGCCCGACGAACGTTGGCACGGGGATACGCGTGTCGGTCATGCTGCACCTGCCGGCCTTGAAGCTGACCAACGAGATCGACCGGGTATTCCGGGCCGCAAAGGACATGCGTCTGGCGGTGCGCGGGCTGTTCGGCGAGGGCACGGAAGCCACCGGCGACTTTTTCCAGATCAGCAATCAGGTCACGCTAGGCCGGACCGAGCAGGAGATCATCGACGAGTTCAAACACCTGGTCATTCCAAAGATCGTCGACTACGAGAGCCGGGCGCGGCAGGCCCTGGTGTCGGAGCGGCCGCTGGCGTTAGACGACCGAGTATGGCGCTCTTACGGGGTGCTCAAGCATGCACGAACGATGAGCAGTGAGGAGACCATGCTGCACCTGTCGCATCTGCGCATGGGCATCAATCTCGGCCGGATGAAGGAGGTTGATCTTCAGACGGTCAACGAGCTCTTCCTTCTGACGCAGCCCGCACACTTGCAGAAGCTGCACGGCAGCCGACTGAACGGCGAGCAGCGAAGCGCTGCGCGGGCGGACATCGTCCGGCGGCGGCTCGGGGGGCTGTAGGCAAGTCTGGTATTGCATTTCGCGATAGTGGTTCACCTCGAAGGGCACGAAGAAGGGAAAAGGGGCGGGAGCGACATGGGGCCCGGGGACGACGATGGTTCGCGATCGCATGGCTTACAGAGCAGGAGCACTCCTGAACGGCCGAAGCGAGAGGCGCGTTGGGGATGAACTCCTCCTTTCATGACCCCATAATTGTGCTGGACGCGCGTACCGCCGTGGGGGAAGATCGGCCGATGGATTGGTAGAGGAAACCTCGCCTTGTCCGGAGGGGATGACGTTGGCGGACAGTGAAATGATGACCCTGGGGACAGTCGGCGCGTTCGGATTCGAGGCATTCCCTCAGCCGGAGGTGCTGCGCCTCTACGCCCGGGCGGGCTGCGAGGTGGTGCAGGCCTATCGGCATCGCGACAAGGCGATTGCGGCCAAGGAGGTTGTGGCTGTTTGCGGCGGGCTGGGGCTGAGGATCGACTCGCTGCATGCGCACTTCGGGGATGACCTCGATCCGTCGAGCGAGGATGAAGCCGCTCGGGCGGCGGCGGTGGCGTACTACGAGCGCGAGGCGGAGTACTGCCGGCAACTCGGTGGGGATCTGGTGGTGATTCATCCGTCTCCGCCGAATGCTCCGCCGGGGGATGTCGAGCACCGCTATGCCCAACTGCGGAAGTCGTTTGATGAGTATGCGCGGCTGGGCGAACGGACGGGGGTGCGTTTTGCCTTCGAGAACATGCCGGGGTATCACCCGGTCGGGGCGGATGTGCGGCGGCTGGTGGATGAGATCGCGAGCGTGGGGAGCGAGCGGGTCGTGTTCCTGTTGGATGTGGCCCATGCGCATTTGACGTGCGGGATCGGGGCGGCGATTGACATGGCGGGGCGGCGGATCGCTTACACGCACGTGTGCGACAACGACGGGGCGAGCGACATGCACTTGCTGCCGTATCGGGGCAATCTCCCGTGGGACGAATGCCATGAGGGATTGCGGCGGGTCGGCTATAACGGCGTTTTCCTGCTGGAGGTCTTTGAGAAGGCGGAGGACCTGCCGGGCCTGCTGACGGAGGAGTGGAAGCGGAAGATGCGGGTGATCCTGAACAATCGGCAACCGTAGCGGGGGAGGCGGAGCGGGGGACACCACGAAGGGCACGAAGAACACGAAGCGGGGAGAGTGCTGGGGGCCGGAACGGCCGGGCGGGTGGATGTCGCCGCTATTTGAGGCCGGTTCCCAGAGGGGCGGGGCGCGGAGCAGGCGCGGCCCCGGTCCAGAGCGAACCGACAGTCACCCTTATAATTGCACCTAACATTTTGTGAAAGTCTATTTATCTTGGCATGCAAATCATGGATGCGGAGGGGGGCGAACCAGGCCAGCTGAAGCCGGCTGCCGACGTGTAAGGGGGCTGGGGCCATAGAGCGCACCGATTGAAATCGGTGGCGGGGCACCAGCCGGCTGAAGGCCGGCCAAGTGGGCTGCCCTGTTGAGCGCCGTCCTTGTGTTGTTCGCATTACCGGGTATCCACCCAGGCTCGTCGAAGAGCTCCCGGCATTATGCTCACCATGAATGTCGTGAACGCCCGCTGTCGAGGCGTGGAGTAGAACGGGCCAAGCCGCCTTTCGAAGTGAGTTCGGAGGACCCTTTTCTAGGCGGCTCCGTTGCAGGTGTCGTCAACTCGGCAACGGACAAACTCCGCGCCCGCCCTCGCTATGCAGCGCGGGGCTCGTCGGCGAAGGCGGCGTCTTTGACTTCGATGTCACCGGGCGAATCCGAATGATCAAACGCCGGTCGTGCGAGCTGAGCCAGCACTCCGTCAGTGCTGCGAGGCCAGGAGAACTGAGATGTACCCGAAGCACTATTACCTGATTGGTCTGCTGGCGAGCGTCGGGCTAGGTCTGGGCGCCGCGGAAGTTCTGGGAGTGGTGCCCGTGAAGACGGTGGCGCTGACCGGCCAGCAGGCCCCCGGCGCGGCGACCGGCGTCACGTTTCTCGATTTCCACCAATACGACGCGAGCCTGACCCCGGTTCCGCCGGTCCTCAGCGCCCACAACGGCGTGGCACTCTGGGCCCACCTGACCGGCCCGGGGATTACCACGTCGAACGATACCGGCATCTGGTCAACTGCCCTGACCTCGCGCGACATTCTCTTCGGACGGACGCTGCATTTCGTGGCCCAGACCGGTGGTCAGGCTCCGGACCTGTCGACCGGTGTGCTGTTCAGTGTTCTCAACCCACCGCGCCTGGCCGACAACGGGCGGACCTCATTCTTAGGCTTTCTCACCGGCCCAGGCATTACCCCTGGAGTCAACAACTACGGTATCTGGGCCCAGACCGGCGACGTACTCGGCAGGGCCGGGTTGCGGGTCCTGGCTGGGAACCCGGCGCCCGGCACACCTGCCGGCGTGACGTTCACCACTTTTTATTCGTGGCCATTTAACTCCCACGGGCAGATGGCGTTGTCCAGCGCTCTCGGCGGCGCGGGTGTGGGCTTCCTTAACGATAACGGCATTTGGTCTGACGTGAGCGGCACCCTGACGCTGGTTGCTCGCGAAGGCGATCCGGCGCCGGGGATTCCAAACGTTTTCTTCGGGAATCTCCTGGCAAATCTGGCCGTTAACGGTCCGGGACAGTTGACGTTCTGGAACAATCTAGTCAACTCCGGCGGCGCCAGCGATAGCGAGAGCATCTGGTTGCAGACCGGGGCCTCGCTCGCCTTGGTGGCGCGCACAGGTCTCCAGGCTCCCGGCATGCCGGCTGGAGTGGTGTTCACACGGTTGTTTCCGATCCAAATCGGTTTGGGTGACACGATCAACGATGCCGGCCAACTGGCGTTTACCGCCGTGGTAGCCGGCCCGGGCATCACCGCCGGAGTCGACGATCAAGGCATCTGGTCGGACCGTGGTGGGACAATGGGGCCAATCGTGCGTTCGGGCAGTCCGCCGCCGGGCGTCGCGGACCCGGGTGTGGTTTTTGGTTACTTCCCGCTGCCTACCTTTAACAGCCAGGGGCGGATTGCATTCGGAACCAACCTCATCGGCCCCGGCATCACGTCAGGCGTCAATGACACCGGCATCTGGACAGATGCAAGCGCCCGCCCGCAGGATGCCGGCAGCCCTCCCGTGTTACGCCTCGTCGCCCGCGCCGGGGACCCGGCGCCGGGCACGGGCGGGCAGGAGCACTTCACCAGCTTCTTTTCGCCCTGCCTGAACGCCCTGGGACAAACGGCCTTCATCGCCATCAGCACCCTTGGCGGCGCAACTTTCAACCGCGGCATCTATGTGACCGACTCGACCAACACCCTGACGCCCATAGCCGAGGTTGGCGAGCATTTCAATATTCCTGGAGTGGGCTCGAGGGACATCGCCGATCTGCAGGTCATCTTCGGCGCAGGCGGGGGACAAGAGGGTCTCCCGCGGTTCCTCAGCGACACCGGCCAGATCGCGTTCTACACCAAGTTCACCGATGGCTCGGAGGGCATCTTTCTTACGATCGGGCCGGACCGGGATGGTGACGGCATCAACGACTACGTCGACAACTGCCCCGACATCGCCAACCCCGATCAACTCGATACCGATGGCGACGGACGCGGCGACGTTTGCGACGGCTGCCCGAACGACCCGCTCAAGTTTGCTCCGGGCATTTGCGGTTGCGGTGTGCCGGACACTGATAGCGACGGCGACGGCACGCCGGACTGCCACGACGGCTGCCCGAACGATCCGCTGAAGACTGCCCCGGGCGTCTGCGGTTGCGGCGTGAAGGACACCGACAGTGATGGTGATGGCGTCCCGGACTGCGTGGATAACTGCCCGAACGTGGCGAACCCCGATCAGCTCGACAGCAACGGCAACGGCATCGGCGACGCATGCGAAGGCTCGCCGGCCGGACAGCCTGCGCCCGGGTGCGGCGCCTGCGGCGCCGGCAGTCCGTTGGTCATGCCGTTGGCCGTGCTGGGGCTGATGGCCATGCGGACCCAGGCTCGCGGTCGGCCCCCACGCTGGCGCACGCCGAGGCAAGTCGGCTGAAGGCCGGCCAAGGAGGCGGGCGGCCTTGGCCAGGATGCGGACGAGCTTGGCGCGGATAGGGGCAGGCATGGCGAGGAGGCGGACTGGCTTGGCAAGGATGCAGGCGGGCTCTCTCAGCCGGAAGGGATGGTGACGATCGGAGCTGCTTGTTTGCTTTCAGTATCGGTGAGGGAGAAGATGAACATCAGGGATGAAAAGACGGATTTCGATCGCGTGTCGCGGTCATCGATCCAGAACCAGTAATTCCGGTAGGGAACTGCAAGGAAGGCGTCGCCGGGACGGCAACGAGAGCTGTGTATGCTGAGGAGCGGAACAACGGGTGTGCCCTGTGCAGTCTCCTCAGACAGCGTAGGGTTCACCCTTTTCTCCTCCACGTGCGCGGCCGGCACCTCGATACATGAGGCCGAGTCGACAAGGATCTCGAGTACGGAGCGAGTCAGAATGGCGAGTTCCCTGTTATCTTTGGGGATCGAGCCGTAGACAATCCTGAATTCGTACTCGGCGGGGTCAAGCCCAAGCGTCTTTCGGACAAAGGTCACGTCCTCCTCCGTCGAGGCGTCGAGCTTGCCCCGGAGGCTCATCACCACACCCTCCATCTCGCTGGTTTTCTGGACCCTCAGTCCTATGGCACCGGAGTTCTGGATCCTCCGAAGCCGCTCCAGGAGCGGGTAGAACTCAGGGTCGGCAGGGTGCGCCCGCGCGGCCCCTCCGTACCGGTTCCTGATGCCGTTGATGGAATGCACGCAGATTCGCAAGACGAAATCGACGGGATAGCCCGCCTCGACCAGACTCAGTACGGAAGGCGGCTGGATCGGCTTCATAAGGGTTCGGGTGAACTTTTCTCCACTGAGGGGGATGTAGGTGATGGTGGGACGGTCGGCGTAGGTCCCGGTGACACCGAAAGCCTGGGAACTGCTCAAGAACGGCTCGCCGAAAGTGCCGCCCCAATTGGCTGTTGCCGTGACAGGGTTGGCGAAGTCCCCGGTAGCCCCGAGGGTATGAATATTGCTCGAGGACTGGTTGTTGAACGTCCCGTTCCAATTGATCACCCCTCCAATCTGGAACTGGCTGATCACCGAAGCCACATCCAGGAAAACAGGGGCATCACCGTAGCGCAGCTTGACGAGGTTGATAAGCATCTGCTGCTTCCAGGAGTCGCCGATGGCTGCGGTGTAGTCAAAGCGACTGGGAGCAACCGTTTCCGGCCCGATGCCTGAGCAGCCCGGGAAGGCGAACAGACCGAGTGGAAGCGCGACCAATATGAGCCTCTTGATAGGATCCATATTCGGCTCCTGCGCGATCTCATAAAGATTTTCGAGATAGTCCCGGCCGATCGTGTGTTACCATGATGTGTGGCGATTGTAGGGCATTGGCCGCGGCCGTGGCTACCCTCAGATTCATGAGTGGTCGACCGACGGCCTTGAAAAACCAGCTCAGGGTTGCAAGGGCAGGGCACCACCCGCCCCGCTCTTACATCGCCCCCGGCGGCGGCAAATCCTTGATCTTCCTCGCCGGCAGCCCGCCCCACACCTCGTACTCGCCGATGACCGTATCCGGCGGCACCACCGCCCCGCTCAACACCACCGCTCCACGCCCGATCTTGCACCCGCTGAACACCACCGCGTTCGCCCCGATCAACACGTCGTCCCCGATGACCACCTTCCGGATCGTGATCGAGTCCCGCTGCTGCGTATGACAGGTGACGGACGAGTTGAACCCGAAGACCACATTCCGCCCGATCTCCGTCAGGTGCGGATCGCCGATGATGGGATCGAGAACGTAGCACGACCGGCTCTTCGGCCCGAAAACCGGATTCATCAGCCACCGCATCGGCGGCAGGTTGGCAATGTGAAACACCAAGAACCCCGGGAATGGGGCGTGGTACCGCGCCTTGGTCAGCACGGCGATGAACACCGAATAGATGAGGTTGCGGTCCAGGGGAGAGCCCGGCATCATCGAGTAACTGCCCTCCTTCGGCGTCGGCACGGTGAGCCGCAGCACGACGAGACAGGCGACATAGTACAGGTTGAACAGCAGAACCAGATGGGTCAGCTTCTGCCCCCAGATCCACGCCAGCCTGGGGCCCGCGCCGACGATGCTCTCCTCTGGCCACCCGTTCAGCGCCGTCATCGTCGCGATGGTCAGGGTCAGCGAGGTGGACCATATGAACAGGCGGGCGCACACGTCCAGCAGAAGGAACCCTTGAAGGCACAGTCTGGAATCATGCGGTGTTGCGGTCGCGATCGTCATCGGAGGACCTTTCGGTGGCAGATGATGTCTTGACGCTGGCTCCCGGCGGCGTGATCTGCCCTTCCTCTCCAATAGCCGGTCGCCGTCGCCGGATGGGGCGCGAGTTGGGCGAAACTCGCATCCAGCCGGACCTGACCGCCAGGCCCGTATTAGTCGCACAGAGTATCGCCGCACCGGCCCTGGTCGCAACCGACCGGCCGGACTTTGGGCGCCGGGCGGAAACATCGCCGGCCGTGTATGATCCCCCGTCATGCCGACTGCCTGCACCGGCCAAAGCACGCCAGTCCGTTGGGTGTT
Source organism: Phycisphaerae bacterium (assembly GCA_035542775.1). Lineage (GTDB taxonomy): Bacteria > Planctomycetota > Phycisphaerae > UBA1845 > UTPLA1 > DATKKX01. The sequence continues at coordinate 10,844 of DATKKX010000237.1, forward strand.
CGCCATCATTCTCGCCGTTGCGGCACTGCTGCGGCTCCCGGCCCTGGAGGAGGTCCCCCCTCCCCTCAACCAGGACGAGATATCGCGGGGCTACGACGCCTGGGCGATCCTCGAAACCGGAGCCGACCGCCACGGGCAGCGTTGGCCGCTCTTCCTCGAAAGCTTCGGCATGGGCGACTTCACCGCCGCCCTGACCACCTACATAACGGTCCCCTTCATCGCCGTTCTCGGCCCGACGGCCCTGGCCCTACGGCTGCCGGACGCGCTGCTGGGCGTCCTGACCGTGTGGATCCTATACCTCTGGCTCAAGCGGCAGGCCGGCGTCCGCACCGCCTTGATCGCGGCCGCCGTCTTCGCCCTGGACCCCTGGCACATCGCTCTCTGTCGCACGGCCCACGAATCGGGCTTTGCCCCGTTCTTCCTGGCGCTGGCGCTGCTGGCGCTTCATCGTGCCGGCCTGCTGCCGCGCGACGAACCGAACGCCATCGGGCAGAGTCCGGAGCCCCACGCCGGCGCCTGGGCCCTGTTATCCGGCATGATGCTGGGCGCCCACGCCTGGGTGTATCCCGCCACTCGACTGTTCACGCCGCTGTTCGCGATCGCCATCTTGGTGATTTATCGTCGACACTACGCCGGATTGCTGCGCGTCGGGGCCGGTCGGATCACGCTCGAATGCCTGGTGGTCGGCCTGCTGATCGGCGGCTTTCCGCTGATTTCCACCGCCATCACTCACCCGGAGTA
>DATKKX010000238.1:0-7644 GCA_035542775.1 Phycisphaerae bacterium
TACATTGGACAAGCCGGAGGCAATGTTGCCTCTGTATGCGCTGCTGAATCGCGTTCGGGTGTCCGCGTCCAATGCGGTTCTTGCGGAGGCGGAACGCTTGTTGATACGGATCACGGAACAATACTTCTCGCCAAACCTATCGGTGCAGGAAATGCGCGCACTCGTTCACGCGGAGCCCGCCACCGACCCACTCAAGCCGTTCGGTGAGGCGTGCCGCGCCGAGCTGAAATCGATGCGCACCGCGGTGTAACTCCCGCCGCCATGGTGCATAGAACGCAAATGGTAAACCTTTTGGACCTGGGACCGAGGAGCAGTTGGCCATAACGTAATGGCTGACCGTGTCAGCTAGTTACGGACCATGCGAGGCAGCACAATGCGACCGATAGGCCGGCTCGGAGACAAGGCGGCTAGAATGGGGCCGAGCTTCCGCGATTGTCGGACACAAAAGGCACCGCCGCGAGGATAACCGTGGCGTATCGCTCTTATCGAGTTTGTGTCTTCCTCTTTTGCTTGGCGGCGACATCCGGCTGCGCGCCATTTGCCCACCGACCTCCGACGCCGGCCAAGGACTTGGATGCCTCACGGGTGCGGGAGGCCCGGCCTGGGGAACATTTCTACGTGACGCTGTTTGCCTCGGAGTCGACACCGAGAATTCCTCACCTGACCCATTCCTTCGGCACCGTTCTCCGCGCGGCTGACCAAGGGGAAAGCCGGCCGCCGCTCGTTGAGTCCCATACCATCAGTTGGCTGCCCGCTACGCTCAAGATTGATGTCTGGCGATATCAGACCGAAAAAGGCGTCAACCTGGGCCTTCACGAAACACTGGATTTCGTCTTGGCCGGCGGCGAACACGTCTCGCAGTGGGGCCCCTATGAATGCCGGCCGGAGCTTTACTTCCGGTTTATGGTGCAAAAGGAGTTCCTGGAGAGCGGCCGCATTGGCTACCAAGCCGTCGACGAGCTGGGCGAAGCGGCACGCACGGGGGACGGGTGCGACTGCATTCATGCGCTGACAGATATGGATCCGCGGTTCTCGCGAGTCCACTATCCGCTCATCCGCATCGGCGATGCGGCTACGGAATTCATTGTCGAAGAATGCCGCCGACGGGACCTTCTTATCAATCCCAGCCAGATCCATTCCTGGCTGAACACCTACCTCGGCCTCGATTCGTATCCCATCATCCACCGCTCCCTCATCAACGGAGTGGGACGAGGGAGATGTCACGCTGCTCAACGCCGTGCCGCAATGTCGACTCAACCTGGTGCTCGCCACGCCGTCGAGCTACCGGTTTGTGCCGGGGCTGCGCCGTTACCTGCGCTATACCCATCGGCTCTCCAGCCAGGTCCGGTACTTTATGCCGGCTACATCCCACGACTCCGGATCGCCCGCGGAAGAATTCGGCAGCGCCGACTCGACTGTGCCTCGCTATGTCGCGTGCGCCATGTTGGGAACTGGCGCCACCGGCCTGACTCAGGGCGTCGACTGGGGGACGCCCCGGAGAATCGGCTTCATCCGCCTCCAGCCCAGGCCAGCATGGACGGGCAAGCCCCATTGGGCCACCTGATTCAATCGGTCAACGGACTCCTTGCCAGCAACGCCGCCTTCCGCTGCGGCGGGAACTGCGAGTTCGTGGATCACGATCATGATGCGATCATCGCTGCGTTCCGCCGCCATCCAGACCGGCCGACGGGCGGGTTCCTGGTTGCGTGCAATTTCGACATTCACCGCCCGCAGCACGTCGCGTGCGATCTCGGCACCGTGCTCGGCGGCACCGGGCCGATCGAAGGCCATGAGCGGCTTGGCGGACAACAGGCTCGTTTCAATGAAAAGGTTGTTTCGCTGGAGCTTCCCCGTTGCGGTGCCGCCGTGTGGGAGCTGCATCTCGTCTGAGGCGGAGATCCCATGCAACCCGTCGAATGTCGCGAACCGGCGGTGGCGCTATGCAGACGAGTCGCGCGCACCGGTCCAACGCGACGGATCCTGCTGCTCGGTGGCGGATCGCTGGCGTACCTAGTCGCGGCGGGTTGTGGGGGGCTGCTGCTGCCCCCGCACCGGGCGCTGCCGGTACCCGACCTGAAGAGGCGGCGCGTGACCGTGGCCGTCCTCCCCGACTACCTGCGGTTCAGCCGCGTCGACCCGAATACGGGCGAAGTCACCGGCTGGGACCACGACCTGATCTGCATCACCCAGGCTGGTTTCGAGGAATCGTTTCCACTACATTTGCACTAGCGGTGGCCAACGGCTGCACACACAGTGGTCGCTTACACGCCCAGCAGCGCGTTGATGAACAGAGGCATGTCGGCCATATCCACGATCCGGTCGCCGCTGAAGCCACCGCACGCGCAGTTCCCCAGCGAAGTCGAGCCCGTCGTCAGACAATCGACGAAAGGTTGGATGTCCAGGCCGTTCACGAATCCGTCTCCGTTCAGATCGCCCAGGAGGATGCAGGTCTGCGGCCCGGCGATCGTAATCTGCAGGGCTTGCGTGCCGGAGCAACCCGCGCTGTCGGTGGCTTGGACGGTGAAGTCGGCGGTCTCCGCCGTTGTCGGCGTACCAGAGATCACACCGCCGGAGGAGAGGGAGAGCCCGGCCGGCAATGCGCCGGATTGCAGAGTCCATGTAAACGGCCCGACGCCGCCGCCGGCGCTGAGGGTCTGGTTGTAGGCTACACCCACGGTGCCGTTCGGCAGCGAAGTGGGCGTGATCGAGATCGTGGGGCAGACGATGGTGAGCGAATACGACTTGCTCGCGGTGCAGCCTGCGCTATCCGTCACCCGAACCTTGAAGCTCGCTGTGCCCGCGGCAGTCGGAGTGCCCGAAATCACGCCGCCGGCGGAAAGAGTCAATCCCGCGGGCAACGTACCCAGCGACAGTGACCAGGTGTATGGCGACATGCCGCCGCTGGCGGTCAGCGTCTGGTTATATGCGGTCCCAACAGTGCCGTTCGGGAGGAACGCGGGCGAGATCGAGATCGAGGGACAAACGATCGCGATCGAGTAAGCCCGGCTTGCGCTGCACGCGTGGATGTCCGCCGCCATCACGGTGAAGTTCGACGAGTCGTTGCGGCGCTGGGCAAGCCGAGCAGACTCGACCTCGCGCAGATCCCCGGCAAGCTGCGGCGCGCGGATCTCCTCGTCACCAGGACGGCCGTCCTGCGGCGCACGCTGCGCGACCTCCGGCTTCGCGATCTAACCGGTGTCACGGTCGCGCAGGTACATCGCGCCGGACTCGATATGATCCCGACCGGCGACTTTGCTTTGAAGTTTGGCGACCATCTCACCGTGGTGGGGCCGCAAGAAGGCATTCGGCTCGCCGCCGCGGAGCTGGGCAACGAACCCGCAGCCCTGCAGCGCACGTTTCTCCTGCCGGTGTTCATCGGTCTCGCGCTGGGGATACTGGTTGGCGCGATTCCGCTTCGTGTGCCTGGCCTGCCGGTTCCCCTTCAGATTGGTCTTGCGGGCGGGCCCTTCCTCGTGGCGATTGGGCTCTCGCAGCTTGGAAACGTCGGTTCCATCGTGTGGTACATGCCCGCTGCCGCGAACCAGGCCGTTCGTGAGATGGGACTTTGTGTGTTTCTGGCATGCGTCGGCTTCCAATGTGGCGGTGAAATGCCGCATGGTGCCGCCCAGGCAGGCATGGGGTTCATTATCGCTGGTGCGGCGATCACGATCATTCCGGCACTGGTGGTAGCGTGCTTCGCACGGCTCGCCCTGCGCATGAACTTCATTACGCTTAGCGGCTGGCTCGCCGGGACGATGACGAGCACGCCCGCGCTTGCTCTGGCGACCGAAGACGCCCAGTCCGACCATCCCGTGCTGGCGTACGCCTCGGTCACGCCGCTGTGCGAGATCCTCCCGATCATCTGCGCAGAAGTGCTCGCGATCATCATGCGCTGACAGTCCTTGCAGCAGGCCCATGCGGCCAAGCGGGTGGACAACGTGTGCCGGTACAGTCCGGTCTTTCAGGAGCAGCCCTGGCAGCGGGTGCGCATCAAAGAGACCACCCGAGGACCGATGATCTGAAAAGTGAAAGCGGCCCGGGTCTGGTTGGTGGACGGCTCCACCACGCCCTCGCGGCCCACGGATCGACAAGATTGGTTGCGCACGACATGGAAGCTGTGCCGCTCATCGTTAACTCGTTCCTCGGAAGGCGATATGTGAGGAAGCGTAGGTGCAACGCTGCACCCAGGTGCCCCCAGAATGTCGGAGAGCGGGTTTGTGCACATTTTGTGCACATCGAAAACGCCACTTGCGCGATTTCGGATCGTGTGGTATACTTTATGTGGCTGATCGGTAGGCGCGTAACCTGCTGTCATCCACGGCTTTGTGCGCGACCCGATGGCTCGCTCGCAAACGCGTGAAGAACGACGCCAGAGAATCCCTCCCTCTCCGTTTTTTCTGGCGCGGTTCGCGGTATCGCGGGCTGCATTCTTGAGCCGCGCCACAGGTGCTGGCTTGCGATGCCGACGCGGGTTTTCCGTCTCTCGCAACCAGTTCCCTCGCCAGCCCCGGGATCCCGGCGTGGGTCGATCAGGCCTATTCTCCAGCCCATAGAATCCCGCTCATCGAGTTTGCCGCCGCCACGCTGGGTATGACCCGAGCAGCAACGCTACCTTGGGTGTCTTTATAGATCCCCCGCGGCGCCAAGAAAGTGGGCCATGCAGCCTTTTCCCTTGATCTCTCATCCGCATTCAGTAGCATTGCTGGCCATTCGGGTCCTGCCAGCTTTGGTGGCTTTGGCGGACCGTCACTGTGTGCGTGCCGGCAGCGGTCGGGCGCTGTCTTCTATAGGCGCGACGAGACCCGCACTCGTCGCATGATCCGACGCCTGCGTAGAGCGCTGCGCGGCGTGCGATGGCCAAGATCGCGGAAGACCCGCGATCGCACGAGCTTGGGTGTGCCGGTCAGCCGGCGCCGGAGTGGAAGGCCTGAGCTGCCTTTCTAGGCGGTAACCTTCGTTTGAGAAGTTAGCGGGCGAGCTTGCCCCGGAATCACAGCATGTCCATGCGGGGAGTACCAGACATGTGTCGCACAATCCTTATCCATTGCATCGTGCTTACACTCGGAGTCGCCAGTGTGCTGGCTGGGTGCCAGGACGACAAACAACAGTCGGTGAACCAAGGCGGAAGCCGGCAAGCCGGACCGCAGGCCACAAACCACGGAGATCCCGGCTGGCCGCGCATCTTCGAAAAAGACAAAGATGAAGTCGTGCTGTATCAGCCGCAAATCGATGACTGGTCCGACTACTCCAAGATCAGTTTCCGGGCGGCGCTGGCGGTGACCCCCAAGGACCGCAAGGAGCCGGTTTACGGCGTGCTGACCGTCAAGGCCAAGACCTTTGTCGACCACGACAACCGTACGGTGCTGATGACTGATCTCGACACCGCTGTGCGCTTTGTCAATGTCCCCGAGAAGGAGGCGGAGAAGCTCGAGAAGATCACTCGGGAGGTACTGCCGCACAAGGACTACCTGGAAGTCTCGCTGGATCGAGTGCTGGCCTGCCTCGACGCGTCCCAGGCCAAAATCCCCCGCGTGAACGTGAATCTGGATCCACCGCCGATCTTCAGGAGCGAATCGCCCGCCATCCTGATGATCTTCGCCGGCCCGCCGCAATTCAAGCCGATCAAGGATACCAAGCTGATGTATGCGGTGAACACAAACTGGCCGGTCTTCCTCGACACGGAGACGTCGCGGTACTACCTGCTGGACGGAGAGTCCTGGATCATGTCGCCGGACCCCCTCAAAGGGCCGTGGATCGCCGCGGCAGGTTTGCCGGTGGGCTTCTCGAAGCTGCCGAGCGACGCCAGTTGGGAGGATGTCCGCAAGCACATTCCGGGCAAACCAGCCAAAGACGTCCCCAAGGTCTTTGCCAGCACCGCTCCGGCTGAATTGATCGTCACCGACGGCCCGCCCGCGTACACCCCCATCAGCGACACCGGCCTGATGTACGTCAGCAACCCCGAGCTGCCGCTGTTCCTGGACACCTCCGACAGCAGCTACTACTACCTCGTCGCGGGACGGTGGTTCCATGCCAAGAGTCTCGACGGGCCGTGGTCCGCAGCGTCCGCTGACCTGCCGGCCAAGTTCGCCAAGATCCCCCCCGACAGCCCCGTCGGCTACGTACTGGCTGCCATACCCAATACACAACAGGCCAAGGACGCAATCCTCCTGGCCTCGGTTCCGCACACTGCCACCATCCAGCGGGATGACGCCAGGCTGGAGGTGGTCTATGACGGGCCGCCCAAGTTCGCTGACATCCTCGGCACGCCTATGCAGTACGCGGTCAACACGCAGTACGACGTAATCCTGACGGGCGGGAAATGTTACTGCTGCTACCAGGGAGTCTGGTTCGTCTCGCCGCAGGCGTCGGGGCCGTGGGCCGTCTGCACCACCGTGCCCGATGTGATCTACACCATCCCGCCTGCTTGCCCGCTGTATAACGACACCTATGTCCGCGTGTACAGCACGACTCCTACGACGGTCGTTTACGGCTACACGGCCGGCTACTCCGGAGAATACCTGGCCGCGACCGGCGCGCTGATGTTCGGCGCCGGCATGCTGACGGGAGCGGCGATCGCCGACAGCGAGAACTGGTACCACTGCAGTCCGGCTTACTGGTCGTACGGCTGCGCGGCCACGTACCACTACGGCTACGGCGGATTCTACGGTGCCGCTGCCTACTGCGGCCCGTTCGGCGGCGCGGGGCACTACGCCGGCTACAACCCGGTAACCGGCGCATTCTCGCGCGGTGCTTACCACTACGGCCCCGCCGGCGCCGCGGGCTTCCACCAGGCCTACAACCCCTTCACAAACACCTATCGGGCGCATGCCGGAGCGACCAACGGCTATCAGTCCTGGGGGCACAGCGTCGCTACGCGGGGTGACGAGTGGGCTTCCGCCGGGCACGTGTCCGGCGCTGCCGGCCGAGCCGGATACGTCCAGGGTTCGGGCGGGAGGTCGATAGCAGGCGTCCAGGGCGCCGGAGGCGGCGCCGTCGTGAAAGGCCCCGAGGGCAACCTCTACGCCGGCAGAGACGGTAATGTTTACAAGCGGTCCGAGGGCGGGGGATGGGAGCACTGGGGCGACAGCGGCTGGCATCCGGCTGAACAACACTCCAGTTGGTCGGACTCCGCGTTCCAGCAGCGAATGAACAATGACTGGGCCTCACGATTCCACGGCGAGGATCTCTCCTCGCGATTCAGCGGTTTTCGAGGCGGTGATTTCGGCGGATTCGGCGGCTTCCGCGGCGGTGGCTTCCGTGGCGGATTCCGACGTTGAAGCGAAATCTCTTTATATAGCGACCCGGCGAGCCGTTGATGACATGCCCCGGCAGGGAGTTGCAGACATGGTGCGAGTTGACTTAGGACGACCTGCGATGTGCGTCGCGATCATGATCTCGAACGCGGCTTTGCTGGGTCAGACATCTCAGCCCGCCGGGCATCAGGCCGAAGGCAGTAAAACGCAAGCCGCCCGCGAAAACGAACCCGCCCCTGCAACCTCGCAACCCGCCGAGGCGCCGGCCTTCTTCCGGCTGGACTACAGCGGCGACTTTCTCACCAGCCCGGCGATGACGGGGACCTGGGGCGGCGCCAGGACGAAACTGGCTGAGGAGGGCATCTCGTTCAACGTCGAAACGCTCAACTAC
>DATKKX010000239.1:0-21560 GCA_035542775.1 Phycisphaerae bacterium
AGGTAGGCAACCACTTTGTCCAGCGGGACGATCGGCTGAATGACGAAATGCGATGAGCCGATCAGGCCCAGTTCCTCTCCGCTCCAGCAGGCGAAGAACATGCCTCGCTGCGGCTTGCCGGGGTCTCCGTTGCGCCAGGCCTCGGCGGCTGCGGCCGCAAGCTCGAGCAAGGCTGCGACGCCGGAGGCATTGTCGTCGGCGCCAAGGTGAATCCGGCCTTCTTCGCCTTGCCTGGCGAGCGATCCCAGGCCGATCCCATTGCCGATGTGGTCATAGTGCGCGCCCAACATGACGTACTCATTGACTCCGCCGGTCGGCGGTAAGACGGCGAGGACGTTGTTGCAAGTCCTGCGAACGCGCTCCAGCTCGACGGAGACGCGAACACGGGCGCCGGCCACCGCGCTGGGGGCATGCGGGTTGGCCTGCTCGCCGTCCTGCAGGGTTTGGAGTGATTTCAGATCGAGCCCGGCCGCGGACAGCAGGCGATTGGCCAGATCACCGCTGACCGAGACAGCCACGATCGGCCCGCTGGATTCTCGATCGTCCTCCCGAAGCTTGACCAGCTCGCCCGGCTTGGGCGAATTGGGACCGGTGACGAGCAGGATGCCCTTGGCGCCGCGGTCGGCGGCCAGCTTGGCCTTGTAGCGATCCTGAGCGTAGAGGCTCAGCTCCTGCCGTCGCTGTGGAGAGGCGTTTTCGGGAAGATGGCGGAGCGCCAGCACGATCTTGCCGTTCACATCCAGGCCGGCGTAGGAATCGTAACCTTTGCCGGCAGACTGCGGCTCGACCAGGCCGTAGCCGACGAAGACCACCTCGCCCTCAGCCGTGCCGTTGGCGCTGAACGCCAGCGGGCGAAAATCCTTGTCCAACTCGCAGGGTCGAGGCGAGCCGGCGCCGTCCACAATGGCCATGTCATTCTTGCCCGGCGTCATCTTGACGCCGGCGGTGAATTCAAACGGCTGGAAGAAAGCGTCGACTTCTCCGGCCGGCTGCAGTCCGGCATTGCGGAACACCTTGGCGATGTACTCCGCCGCGCGGGCCGCGCCGGGCGAGCCGGTCAGCCTGCCGCCGCATTCCTCCGAGGCCATATATTCCACGTCCGCGCGAAGAGCGGCGGCAAGAGCGGATGGCGCCGGCTTGGGTGCGGCGGGAGTCACCTCCGAAGGGGCCCGTTGGGCAACGGGCTGTTGGCAGCCGGCGATCAAGACCAGAACCGCGATGGAGAGCCGACGACATAGAGAATTCATATGAAACTCCCGGGAATCTCGAAGATTGCGTCTAGCGCCCGCAGATTTCCTTTACCAGGGGTACATCGACTTCACTGAGCGAAGTCCGATCCCACTTCCGTTGTTCGCTCGGTTCGGTGATCATACCGGCAACAGTATCAAATGGCGACGGCGTTGTTTTACGCGGAGGATCGCAAATGAATATGGAACGGTACTGGAATCGTGGCGCCGGCCTTGCTCTGGCCATCATCGCCGGCTTGCTGTTGGCCTCGGGTTGCACGCCGGTCGGCAGCTTCAAGGTCACAGCCCTACCGGAGGACCAGACCCTTCAGGAAAAAATCGTGTACCGCGATCCGGGCTGGGTGGCGGATCGCGTCGCCTTGATTGACATCGGTGGTATTCTGATGAACGCCTACGAACCCAAGCTGCTGGGCGAGGGGGAACACGTTGTCTCCCTGGCGGTGGAGAAGCTCAACACCGCAGCCAACGACAAGCGCGTCAAGGCGGTGGTCCTGCGCATCAATTCGCCCGGCGGTTCCGTGACCGCCAGCGACATCCTGTATGAGGAGATCAAGGCGTTCAAGAAGAAGACCGGCAGGCCGGTGGTGGCTTACTTTCAGGACGTGGCCGCCAGCGGAGCTTACTATCTGGCCTGCGCCGCCGACGAGATCATTGCCGAGCGAACCTGCATCACCGGATCGATCGGCGTGATCATGCAGATGGTGGATTTCTCGGGAACGATGTCAAAGCTGGGTATCGGGGCGGACGCCATCACATCCGGTCCGTACAAGGACGCCGGCTCACCCCTGCGGCGGATGCGGCCCGAGGAACGGGAACTGTTCCAGAAACTCGTGGATAACATGTATCAGCAGTTCGTGGATGTCGTTGCCGCCGGCCGGCCCAAGCTGACCCGGGAGCAGGTCCTGGCGCTCGCTGACGGCCGTGTTTATAGCGCCCAGCAGGCGCTCGACGCCGGATTGGTCGACCGCATCTCCACTTTGGAAGAAGCCGTCAACATCGCCAAGAAGCGAGCCAACATCAAGGCCGCTCTGACGGTTATGTATCACCGGCCTCTGGCTTGGCGCGGAAACATCTACGCCCAAACGCCTGAGACAGCATCGCCGACGGTGAATCTCGTGAACATTGATTTGCCCGCGGACTGGACAAAACGCCCTCGTTTCATGTATATATGGAGTGTCGAGGAGTGAAGTTGCGGCCCGCGAGCCGCTGCGGTCGGTCGAGGCCATTCAAAGCGAGGGCGATGTTCATTTCGGTCGCCCTGCGACACGACCGCGGCGGTGGAGAGTCGCCTGCCGCAGTCAGGGGAAAGGACACCCTCTGGGAGCGGTTGCAATGCCGCTGCGCCTCTATTGTTCGAGTTGCGGACGGCAACTCTTGCTGGACCGGGCGTTTTCCGGCGGCTACTGCCGCTGCAAGTTCTGCCGCGCATCCATCCAGGTGCCGCGCGTATCCTCGCCTCAGCCGCCCCAGCCCCCGACCCGACCCGACAAGCCCCCGCCTGCCGCGCCGGCGCGACCATGAAGTCGAGCCGTGAATCAGGTCCTTTGCTCGACGCCCACCGGGACGAGATCTAAGAAACGCTCCGCTAACGGCCGATATCACAGCATGGTCGTGGAAAGCGGGACGAAATCTCCGCGTCAAACCATCGCCGCCCAGGGCGAGGCTCCGTGGTGGATATCCTGAAAAAAGCCCCTCCGCACTTACCGTCAATGCCGCGCGGCAAAGCGGGGATTCCCTGTCCCGCCGCAGGTAAGGCTCCGTCCCCGCACAACCCGCAGAACGAAGAAGAAACACCAGCAAGTCCCACCCTGTCCCAGGAGACAAGATCGACCAGTCACCAACACGCCGAACCTGCACCGGCCACTGGCCGGTGCCACACCGATGTGCGGACAGGCGTTAAGCCCGCAAGTCGGCGGCGGCGAATCATGATGGGGCTGGCAGCAGGAGGATTCGCGACCCTGCTGGCCCTGGCGGCATCGGAGCTGCTGTTGCGGATCACATGGAATCGGCCGGCGGGACGCTACATCCGCGGGGCATACTGGAAGTACATGCTGCCCGACGCCGAGCTGGGTTTCCTGCCCAAGCCCAACACCCTGGTCGAGTATCCGCGGTTTCAAGCCTCCTTCACGACCAACAGCCAGGGGCTTCGCGGCCCTGAGCATGCCGCCATGAAGATGCCCCAGATCCGGCGGATCGTCGTCCTCGGCGACTCGTTCGCCTGGGGGCACGGCGTCGGAACCGGGCAGGCGTTCCCAGAAGTGCTGGAAAAACTCGTGCCGAAGGTGGAGGTGATCAATCTCGGGGTGCCGGGCTTCAACGTTCGGACCGCGCTGCAATACTTCGAGCGGCTCGGGGCACAGTATCAACCCGATATCGTGTTACTGGCCCTGTGCCAGAACGATATACACGACCTGGACGCATTGGAACGGCGAGAAGTCGGCGCGCCGAGTTCAGGGCAGGACGCCGATCAGGCTGCGCCGCGCGAGAGCGGGGGCGGCGCTTTCCGTACTTTGAAGCAGTTTCTCGATGATCACTCATACCTCTACGCGATGTGCATCAGGGCCGTGAACGCAAACAAGACGATGGCCCGTGCCGCCGTGCGATGCGGCCTCAAGGAAGAACTGGCCGGCTTTGAGTTGCTGGACGACAACCTGCAGGCCTCTTTGATCAATCCCCCACCGCCCGTTCAAAGGGCCGTCGCCCAGGTCAAGTCTGATCTACTGCGGCTGGATGCCTCGGTGAGGTCACATAGAGGGCGGCTGCTGGTGGCGATGATTCCTTCGCTGCAGGCAGTGACACCGGAGGAACTGGTCAACTCGATCGCCTACACGCGCTACGACGTCGCCGACTTTGACATGGATGCTCCCTATCGGATGCTGGGCAGGTTCTTCGCCGAGCATGACATCCCGTTCGTCGATCCCTTGCCGGCCTTCCGGGCAGCACATGCTCGAGGAGCGGCGCTGTACCTTGCGGGCGACCTGCACTTCAACAGGGAGGGGCATCGGCTGTTCGCGGAGCTGGTAGCGCCGGCGCTGGGCACCATGCTTGATGAACAGCAGGCCACGCTTGCCGCGCAAGCGCCCGACAGCAAGCATGACTGAGGCAGAGATCGATCACCCTAATCGTCCGAGTTGACCGCTTCGATGTCACCCAGCGGGATAGGCAGGTCCCGTCGGGCGTAAAGGATGTAATCATGCCGCCAGTTCGCGGCCCAATGTTGTCGGGCACTGCGGGTCAGGGCTTCCTCGGGAAATATCAAACGCCGATCGTCACCGACGTTAAACCGCTCCACCGGAACGTAGAGGCGGACCAGATCGGAATCGGACTGCATGATCTTAATCCTCGCCGGACTGGCGATGACGAGGACGTAGTCGGGCCGGTACTGCTTGATTAACTCCGGCTCCTTCGTCCGCCGACGGGCCTCCGGCCAGACGAGGCCGCCGGTGTCGAGGATGCGGGCCTTGCTGACATAACCGATGCATCCGATGTCGCACGCCAGGATCGTCGTGTCAGGAGTCGCGCTTTGCTCCGCCCAGGCCCGCATGGGCTCATAGATCCCGCTTCGGATGCGGTTGGGACCCATATGATAGGCGGCCGCGCCGACGCCGAGGATTGCCAGACATGCAGAAACAATCGAGACGCTTCGCCAAGTGCGTCTGAGGCCGACGCACAGCGCGGGTGTGGCTGCTTCCAGAACGCAAGCCAGCCCCAGGCCGAACCACATACAACCGGCGGTGAGGACCGGCTGATAGTACCAGCCGAACATCATCGGTCGCGCGGCCAGATAAGCCGCCGTCACCAGCAGGGGGAAGATCGAGAATCCTCGGCCCGGATTCTCGGTCCGCAGACACCGCCAGCAGCCCCGGATGACGAAGGGCAGCGCCGCCAGGAGCGGCCAGGACGGAGCGAAGCTGCCGGCCAGGATCTCGCCAATCCGTTGCCAGCCCCCGGTGCCGGCATAGAGATCGGCCTTGGCGAGCAGAGAGTTTGGAATGGGCGAGCCGAAGTACCAGGTCAGCAAGCCTGCATAGACCAGCCCAAGCGCCACCGCCGGAGCGAACAGGCGGACCGCCGCTTGCCGACTTCGCACGCGCCAGCATGCCAGGATGGGGAGTACCAGCACTCCCTCAGGCCGCACCATCGGAGCGAGTGCAGCCAGCACGCTCGCGGCGATGATCCACCGCGAAAAACCGAAACCCAGGGCCAGAGCGACGATCATGACGAAAAATGATGACTCCATCCCGCCGGCGGCGTTGCGATTCAGTTCGGGCTCGAGGGCCAAGGCCAGCACTGCCAGCCAGCCGCCCAGCCGGGAATGGCCCGTGAGGCAACGGAGGATCAGGACCGCCGTCACGGCGTCGCAGAAGGCGCTGAAGTATGCACAGAACGAGGTCAGGCTGAGCCCTAGCGCCGCCGCACCGGATAGAAGGGATGCATAGGCGGGCGTGGTCGTGCCGAGAACTGGCTCCCATGGGGCGCCGGGGTTGTACACGAAGCCCTTGCCGGCGGCGAAGTTTTCCGCGATGCGGAGGGTGATGAAGGCATCGTCATACAGGTGGCAGGGAATCAGCGACAGCAGACGGCACCCTAGAACGGTGATCGCCGCGATGATACAGTCCAACAAAGACAGACCTCGCGGCGACGCTCCTTCCTGCCTCGAGTTCAATTGCCGCGCCGCTGAGGCCGGAGTCGTGCTGAGGTGTGTGAGATCAGGCTGCGGGCGCACACGGCGGACGCATAGTCCCGGCGGCGGCGCACACTTACTCTCCGAGGACATTACCATCAGACAACTACGCTCGAGGGCGAGGTAGCAAGCGCCACGCTGCGCGGCTGTGACGGCGAGAACATCAGGTTCAGGGCTTCGACGGGCCTCTTCCTTTTCTTCGCCTTCGCCTGTCGTGCTGCTCGAGTGCGTTCCTTCGCCGCGGCGACCGCAGCATTGAGATACCGATGCCAGGCCTCACGGCGAATGACCGCATGTAAGGCCACGTTCAGGCCACACATGACGAGCATCAACTCAAGGTATTCCTCGTTGTGGAAAAAGCCGTGGATGCAGAATGCGATCATCCCGAGCAGCAGCCCACGCGACCAGTAGTAGGCCCATCGCATCTCGGGAGGAAAGCTGCGGGATCGCCGCATCAGCCGAAACAGGCTGATGATGGTGCCAATGATGATCGCCAGCCAGAGGGGATGGCCGATGAGACCCAGCTCGGACAGGTTCTGCAGGAAAATGTTGTGAGCGGCTTTGCGTCCTCCGATGTACTTGTCCTTGGCATACTCGAAGTTGCCGAAACCCACGCCGATCATCGGATTCTGATCCAGCAGCTCCATCGCGATGTCCCAGGTGGCGAAGCGGGACATGGCGGACTTGTCATTGCGGTACTCGATGATCGACGTGACGCGCTCGCGGATTTCCTGACTGGACATCGTCCAGGCCACGACGGCGACCAGGCCGGCCGCGACGATGGCGCGAAGGTGAAACCGGCTGCTCCAGGCCATGCACGCCAACACGAAGGCCAGAGCCACAAAGCCGGCACGGGAGCGCGAGCCGATGATGGCCAGGCAGATCAGGGCCGCGCACACCAGCAGCGCGGCCCGCCAGCGGGCATGCCTCACCGACAGGGCATAGTAGAAGACCATCGGCAGGCTCATCACGCTCAGGAGCGCGAACAGGTTGTTGTCGTATGTCCGACCATAGACCTGATGCGGCCCGAGCAGGATGACCTTGAAACCGCCCTTGATGGCCCAGAAGGCCGTGGACATCGCGACCACAATGTACAGGATCCGAAAACGGCGAAGGTCGGCGGCCAGGCCCGTCAGCAGAATGATGACGGTCAGCAGCTTGATGAGGCTTCGGTAGCTGTACGAGTTGTTGGAGATCGGGGTGGGCACCAGAAACCGCGTGACACTGACGTACATCAGGAGCACCACCATCAGTGCCAGCGGCCAGGAGGGTTCGAACAGTGGGTTCCGTGTCAGCGTTTCTCTCACCGAAAGAATGGAGCCCGACCTGTGATCCTTCTGAGGAAGGAGCGTCCGGCGCTTGATGCCAAAAGCGATGGCTCCCATCACCAGGGGTACGCCGACCAGCATGCCATCCTGAAAGTCGCCGCGCCAACAGAGCATTTTGGGCTGCATCAATGAAACGACGTAGTACACACACAGGCCGAAGAACGGCCGGGTCAGCACGAAGGGAAGCGTCGCGAACAGCAAAACGAGGTACAGTGTGAATCGCATATCAATCCTCTATCGCCGCGCTCCATTCGCCAGCGAGGAAACCAGCCGATCGAGCTGCCGGGAGGCCTTGCTCCAGGTGAAGTTGCCGGCGACCCAGCGTCGGCCCTCCGCCCCGAAGCGGTCCCGCAGGGTCGCGTCGCCGGCAAGCCGATCCAGGGCCGCGGCAAATTCGCCCGGCTCCGCCTGATCCACCAGCAGGCCGCATCGGCCGTGCTCGATGATCTCGCAATTGGCGTTGCGAACCGTCATTCCATCGGGCCGCAGCCCGACCGCCGGAAGTCCACAGGCCAGTCCCTCGACCAGCGAGCCGCCGAAAGACTCCCCGCACGACGGGAAGGCGAATATGTCGGCGGCGTGCAGAAAAGGCTGCACATCCTGGCGCTCCCCGACGAACTGTACGATGTCCTGGACCTCAAGCCGCCTGCTCAGATCGACCAGCTGGCTCCGCCCCGGCCCTTCTCCCACCAACAGGACGCGGTCCGGACGACGCACGCAGTGCGGCAGAGCCTCAATCAGAAGCCGCAGGTTCTTCTCCGGCGAGAATCGCCCTGTCCAAACGACGACGATTTCCTCACTGCCGATCCCAAGACTCGCCCGGGCAGCGCGGCGAACGCCGTCATCGGCCGGGCGGTAAGCCGCCTCATTGACGCCGCCGTGGACGGTGTGAACGCGGGCCGGCGACAGACTGTACTCTGCAATGACCCTGTCCCGCGTTTGCAGGCTGTCGAAGATGACCATGTCGGCGGCGGTGAAGGCGGCGAGCTCATGGCGCCGCTTCAACCATCGATCGACCGCATAAGGGATGCGCCGCAATCGAGGCAGTGATGCCTGCCGTGACCGATCCGCCTCATCGTGCAGCACCGTCGACGAGCCGCAAACGAAGACGATTGGCGGACGATGCGGCAGCCGGGCATAGGCCGCGACCACCTCCGGCTGACAGGAAATCACGACGTCGTAGTGCGTGCCGACCTGATGGACGACCGACTCTGCGGTTTTCCGGCGGGCCAGCGCCTGCAGACACCAGTGCAAAGGTCGCTCCTTGACCACACAGAGCCTTCGCAACGGCATCCCTTCGATGCAGTCGCCTGCAACGTCGGTCTTCTCGGCATCCACCATAAAGGTGATGCTGTGGCCGCCGGCGCGCAGACCTTCGGCCAATCGAACCGCGCGAATGGATAGTCCGCAGGAATGCTGTCGCAACGTCGGCATGTGCCAGAGGATGTTCATGCGGCCTCCCCGGCAATGGCCGATTCCGGCACCAGCCGCAGGTCGGGCGTCCCGTCCACGCAGGTTTCGACGACTTCGGCGAAGCGCTTCGCCAGGCGATCGCGGCGGAACTGGCCGACCACCTCGGCGTTCCGCTGCGGATCAGGCATGCCGCAGCGCCATCGGTGGATGCAAGCTTCAATCGCTTCCCTCAAACCGGCGGGATCGTGGGGCCTGATCAAGGTCACGTTTCCTGCGGCCGCCAGAATCCGCCAAAGCTCCGTGTCGGGATGAACGACGGCGATGATGTGCCGACCGAAGGCCAGATACTCGAAGGTCTTGGCGGGAATACACAGCCGCCCGCCTTCATTGTCAGGTGTCATCAGGAGCAGGGCGTCGGCCCGGGCCATCTCGCGGATGGCCTCGTGATGCGGCCGATAGCCTGAACACGTCAGAAATGCCGCGTCCTCGTCGCGCAGGTACGCTTTCTGAGAAGCTGCGATGCTTCCCACCACCCTCAACTCGATCAATCGGGCGGTTTCGCCGACGTGGGTCCGCAGGGCGCGGACGGCCTGCAGGATGGGCTCGATGCTCTGCCGGCGGTAGAACGCGCCGACGTAGGCCAGCAAAAAGCGAGCCGGACGCGAAGCCTCGGATCGCACCTCGACCGGATCGGGCGTGTCCGCGCGATCGAAGCCGTTGGTAATCGTCGTGACGCGCCCGATGGCACAATCAGGGTAGCGGGCCCGGAGGTGCCGGGCCAGATCGGGGCAGGTCACGACGCAGTGATCGGCGCGGGAGAGAACGCTCCGTTCCAGCCGGCGGATCAGCCGATCGGCGAGAACCCCCTGCGGAACATAGGCGAAGTTGTCCACGATCGGATCGCGGAGATCGGCGATCCACGGTATTCCCAGCCGTCGCTTAAGCCACATGCCCACCAGATGCACCGACCAGGGAGGTGATGTGGTAACCACCGCCTCGACCGGATGGCGATCGATGATCCGCCGCGCTTTGCGGATCGCGGCGGGGACCCACAGCAGCTCCGTCTCCGGCAGGCGGAGCCGATCGACCAACCGATCCAGCCGCCAATAAAGACGATCTTCCAGGCTGTCAACCCACGGTGCCTGGGCGCTGCCCCGGCGCAGTTGCCGGCAGACCGCCGCGGCGATGGCGCCCGGCTCCCAGCCGCGCACCCGCGACACGAATTCAGCGCTGCCGTCGGTGGTCTCCAGCGTCGGATCAAGCAACGGATAGTGCGAGTGACCGGCGGTGAGCACATGGACGCACCAGCCGGCGGCGGGCAGATACCGCGCCAGACCAGCGGGGCGCTGCACCCCGCTTCCGCCGTGCGGGGGAAAATGGTAGGTCGCCAGCAACAGGTTCCGCAGAGTCATGCTTCAGCCACCCACGGCCTATCTCGGTAGTCGACCATCCCGGGTCAGACAATATGCTCGCGCACCAGATGGCGCACTCGCCACGGCCATACGCTCTCGGCGCCGTCAGGTTTCAACAGCCGGGCCAGCCCTCGTTTCACCCTCCAGGTCGGCTTGAGCGACCAGCCGGGCGCGGTCGCCCCGGATGCCAGTCCGATCTCGTCCAGCGCCTCTCGGGCGCGATCCAGCACATGCGCCATCGGCGGCCGCCATCCGCACTCGTCATAGCGGCATGGCGTGCCCAGGGGATTCCAAATGGTCTCGTATCGCTGACGGTTGGTGATGCCTAGCCGGGTCCAGCGGGCCTCGGCGCCGCTGCCCCAGACGTAATGCGGACACTCGCACAGGCTTGCCAGGTGCAGGCCGCCGGTGGACGCGCCGATCGCCAGCCGCGCCCGGGACAACT
Organism: Phycisphaerae bacterium; assembly: GCA_035542775.1. Lineage (GTDB taxonomy): Bacteria > Planctomycetota > Phycisphaerae > UBA1845 > UTPLA1 > DATKKX01. The sequence continues at coordinate 10,530 of DATKKX010000239.1, forward strand.
GCCGAATCGCGTCGTCCAGACGAGGCTGATACGTCTCCACCGACAAACCACGGTCTCGCAACCGACCGGCCAGTTCGTTCCACCACGATTCCGGCTGATTCCGTTCGCAGGCCAGACGCCGCAGCCGCGGCACCAGCACGATGTCGACCGCGACCGGCTGCCGGATGCGAAAACTCACAAAGTCCTGGTGCGGCGGCTCGGTCGGCCAGATGGTCGAGTTGTAATCGGGCGCCAGCACGGAGACCCCGTCCAGACGGATTCCCAATCGCCCGCAGGTTTCCCCCATCTGCGACTCCACAATTCGGCGCAGATCACCGGGCGGAACCGGCCGGCCGCGGTCGTCGAGTCGATGGTCCTCATTGCCATGGCCGGGCACTTTCAGCGGGGGGATGGGGCAGAAGACGACTCGCCCGGCGGTATTCGGCTGGGCGTACAGGGTCCGCCGGTCCGCCTCGGCGCCGACGATGACCCGCTGGTAGTGATCGTGGCTGACCACCCAACGTACGCGGGCCTGCCAGTTCATCAGCTCCCAGCCGAATTCACCGACGTAGGGGGCAACCACCAGGGTTCGGGCGCTGCAGTTCACTCGATGCCTCCGGGCGGCGGCAGTGGAGCGTTGGCCGGCCAGTCCTCGATCAGCTTCTCGAAGTTCTCCAGCGAACCTCGCGGCGCGGGCTTGCGGCTGAGCTCGAATGGATGAACGCGGCCGACGTTGATCCGGCGGCGCAGATCGAGCGCCGCGCGATGGCCGGTCTCGCGGGCGACACGCTGAGACTCGGTGTTGTAATGGCGCTTCAGGCCGAACGGGTAGGCCAGGGCGAACGGCGGCCGACCGGCAAGCGAGATAATCGCATCCCGGGCCGTGACGATCTCCGCCCGCTGCTGCTCGATGGTCAGCGCGGATAGCACCGGATGCGTATGGGTGTGGTTGCCGAACTCGACAAACTGCCGATCAGCATGGGCGATATCCTCTGGCTCGAGATAGGGCCGCATTCTGCCGGCCAGTTCACGGCCGGTGCCGCCGGTCCGTCGCAGGACACATTCCAGAATGTCCGGCAAGTCGGCGCGAAAGCACCGCCGCGTAAAATCAACGATCGACTCTCCCTCACCGATCGCGGGATAATGCTCCGCCCGCAGTGCGTCGCGCACCAGGGATTCATGTCCGTTCGCCAGCAACCAGGCGAGCTTGTGCTGCCACATCAGGTCTGTATTGCCGATCACGGAAGTCACCGGGAAGATGGTGGCAGGAATGCGGCGGCGAAAGAGGATCGCCGCCGCCTGTCGGATCGAGTCCGCGAAACCGTCGTCAATGGTGATCACCACGGCGCGGCGCGGCGGCCGGCCGCTTTCCAGCCCCGTGACCAGCTCGCTGAGGCTGACAGGCCTGTAGTGCTCCACCAGGTAATCGAGGTGCCGCTCGAATTCGGCCGGATCGTGGCGAAGATCGGTCCCCGCCGTGAGTACGTTCGTTTCCTGCGCGATGCTGTGATAGGCGACAATGTTGATGCAAAGGTCGTTGCGCCGTCTGCGAAGGCGTCGCATCAACCGGCCGGGCCACGCCGCGAATTCGGTCTTTGCCAAGTACGTGTTCACCCTCTGGCCCCCTTGGTTTGCCTCCGCGACGAAACGGCTGCGTCGAGACACGCCGCCAGACGCTCGGCGTGACAGCGCCGCGTGTGCGGCCGCAACTTGTCCGCCGATCGCTTCGGTCTGAGATTGCCTGACAACCAGAGTCGATACATGTCGGTGATGGCCCGCGCAATTCCGTCCACATCGTCAGGATTGCACATCCACACGCCATCGTGACCGCGCAGCACCTTGGCGGCGGCTCCGTCCGCAGGGACGACCGCCAGGACCGCCCTGCCGCTGCCCAGGCACTCGTATAGCTTGGTGGTCGTGTCGTTTTCGCCGCCCGGCAGATTCGGCAGCATGACCACGTTGACGTCAGCGCGGGCCATCTCGCGCAGCGCCGACGCATGCGACAACATGCCGATGTGCTCCAGCGTACCGTCACTCGCCCGCTGGTTGAACTCGCCCACGTAAGGACCGGGACGGCCGGCAAAATCGAACTTGGCATGCTCGCGACTGCCCGGCACTCCCTGGATGAACCGTCGGAAACTCTCCAGCACATTGATCGGGCTTCGCGTCTTGTACAGGGAGCCGGCATAAAGCAGGCGGAAACGCACGTTGGGCCGCTCCTCCACCTCGCTCGGGAAGTCGGCGGGATCGAACCCGTTGGCAATGGTGACGCACTTGCCGGCGGCACATCGCCCATATCGGGCGACGAATCGGTCAGTCATGTGGTCATTCACGCTGATGACCCAGGTGGCCTTGCGAATGACGGCGGCCTCGGCCCACCGTGTCAAACGATGGCCCCAGTCACTTCGCCACTGCTGCCAGTGGATGTACTCCACCCACGGATCGCGAAAGTCGGCCAGCCAGGGCCTGCGCAAAACGTAGTGAATCGCCAGCCCGGCCATGTGGTCGCTGAACGGCATGCCCGACGAGAAGACGGCATCAAAGTGGTGCTGCCGATGGAGGCGGATCGCCAGCTTGACGACGGCGGGAAGGCGCCAGATGCCGCGGTCCGGAAATGCCAAACGGTCGTGCAAGCCCTGAAGCCGCCACCGCAACAGGCTGCTCCAGGCGTGCTCGTCGAGACCTGTCAGCAGTTTGAACCGCGCTAACCGGGTCGCCGACGCACGCGCCAGATGACTGGGCCAGTGGTCGAGCACGGCGCTGAGACGCTGAATCGGCAGGTCCTCGGGAAGATCTCGGAGACTCTCGTAATCCGCCGCCCTGCGCGGGTCGCCGGCCGTCACTGTGCCGTGCCGGGTTGCGCCGGTGATGACGATGGGATTCCACCCGAATTCCCGCAGGTATTTGACGAACTTGCGGACCCGCGTGGCGCCGACCGAGGCGACCGGCGGAAAGCGGCTGGCCACGACCAGCACGTTTCTGCGCGGCGCGTTCTCCCGCGTGCCCGCGGCCGGAGCCGGTGTGATTGCCGGCTCGGAACTCGCGGGCACAGCCGTCGGCTGGCCGGCGCGCGGGTCAGGCAGGCGCGGTGGCGCTGCGGGGGGACTCGGCGCGACTGGCAGGGCATCCATGATGGTCCGATCAGACGGAGCCAAACGTTTCTCCAGAACCATGAACTCGGCTCGAGGCGACGCGCTCAAAGCGCAGTCCCATATGGCTTTGCATAAGAAGTATCGAGCGGGCTAGGGGCAAACTGAAGTGATATCGCACCCCCTGGAAAGGCGGTTATCGGACGACATCCGACAGCCCTGCCAGGCCGACGTGGCCGCACGGAAACGCGATGCCGCCGGCCGGCCGAGGACGACCTCCTCGTAACGCCGCAACGTCTCAGCCCAGGCATAATAAGTGGCCACGCAGCGGTAGCCGGCCTCGCCGATCTTGTCGCAGTAGGCATCAAAATCGCACAGAGACACGATCTTCTCCGCGTACTCTTCTACTTCGTCTGCCACCAGGATGTTGTGGCCGGGCAGTACCTGAAGACCCCCCGCCACGGCGCTCGTGGCCACCACCGGACGCCTCGCCGCCATTGCCTCAAGCACCTTGTTCTGCAGCCCCCGGGCGATGCGCAGCGGCGCGACCACGATCCGACATCGTGACAGGTATGGCCGCACGTTCTCCACTTCCCCTGTCACCTCTATCCCCCGAACGCCCGCCAGTCGACGAACGCTTCGCACCGGATTGCGACCGACGATCAACAGCCTCGCATCGCGAACTTGTTTCACAATCCGAGGCCACACGCAATCCGCAAACCAACAAATGCCCTCTACATTGGGCCGGTAGTCCATGGCCCCCAGAAAGCCGATGATCGGTCCGCACTGCGACGCGGGCCGGCGCGGTTCGGGGGGCAGAATCGCGCCATTGGGGATGACGTGCAGGCTGTCACACTCGTGCTCGGGGTCCAGAAGATCTCGCTCGCGGTCGGTGATCAGCACCGTGGCATCGAATGCGCCAAGGCATGATTTCTCTAACGCCCGCAGGCGCCTGCCCTCGGAACGGCAGAGCATCGACCACGGGAATCTCGCCGACCCGGCGTAGTCAGTCCATTTCTGGCTGTCGACATCGCAGAGATCGAGAATCCGCCGCGAAGCCGGCACCGACAAGGCATAAGGAGCCATGATTGATGAGAAGGCCACGACAACGTCGAAATCGATCTCCTGCGTCCAGCCGGCAATCCGTGCCCGCATCTGCGGGTGCTGATAAGCGCTGCACGTCATCGGCTTGCCGCACAACCAGCCCATCGCCGCGCGGATCGTGGCCGACGGTTTGTTCCACCCAACGACGGCCACGTCCGCGCACCACCGGCGCAGCAGTTGTCCATAAACCCTCTCGCCATGCGACTCGGCGAAGCACGCGCAGTACACATCATGCGACATGGCAAGATGATCCAACTGATGAAAGGTGCGGATCTTGTCGCCCTTGTTCGGCGGGAAGGGCACACGGTTGGCCAGGAAGAGAATGTTCTTTCGCTGGATCGCCATCGAGGCCCCGACTCCCCCCGTCAACCGGGAATCGACTTCGCCAGCCAGCCCCCCACAGGTCGCGTAATGGGCAGAGGCAACACCCGCCACAGCCGTCGTGCCGCTGCCCATCGCGGTGAGCTAGGCGAGAGATCCGGGGCCCGGCGGCCCGGCATGACGTAGTTCTGATACTGCAATTCCTGGGGCGTGAATCCGCAAAATCGCTTGAAGTCGCTGCAGCCGGCGTTGTCCAGGCGAGTCCGGCCGAAGTCATATTGACGATAACCGTGCCGCACGCCCCAGCGCATCGACTCCAGATACAGATAGTTGTTCAATCCGTAGATCGGCTCGCGCTCGTCCAGTCCGGAGAAATACGGCAGAACTGTGTCCCGATACAGGAAGGTCAGGAGCCCGGCGACGGGCCGCCCCCCGTGCCTGACGACCTGGACGACGTTCTGCTGGCCCGATGCCTGAACCAGTTCTTCGAAAAACTGGTAAGGATAGTTCACTGATCCGAGGCGCCGCATCGAGCGGGCGTAAAGCCGCCAGACGACCGGCAGCAGGCCGCGATCGAATTCGACGCTCAACTCAAAGCGCTCCGTGGCGCGGCGCGCGGCGGCTCGCGCTTTGCGAGGAAGATCCGAGAGAACCCCCTCCTCGCGCAACGGCAGCTCCTTGCGGTAGGTCGCATGTGTGTGCAGAACCTCGACTGACGCGAGCGCCGCTTTGACCGATCGCAACTCGATCGATTGAGCCCGGACTTGACCCGCGATGGTCCTGGCCTTGTTGAAGAGGGCGTCGGTGACGTCCTGGCGGTCGGTCAGCAGGCCGCCATACGTCGCGTACGGCACGCTGACCAGGAAACGCCCGGCAACAAGGCTGTTGATCTCAAACAGGGGCAGAATGCCGACCACGCGTCCCGCTTGTTCGCCGAACAGATACCAGCTTCGATGACCGAAGGTCCGCTCCACCGCCCGCTTCCAGATCAGCCCGTGGAAGAAGGTGCCCTCGGGATGCCGGTCCACGTAAGCCTGCCAGTCACCCTGACCGCGGGCGTCGAGCTCGTGGATTTTCAGAGCCCGCTCGGGCATTGGGGTCCTCTCACGCCGTCACGCCCGCAACATCACTTGCATTCAGGGCGTCAATAGTCGTCGTTGCGGCTGTCGCTGTACAAATGTCGGGCATCCTCCGGGCTGCAAGCCGCCGCGATGCACCCGACCACGTTCAGGTTGTTGGACTGCAACCAGTGCAGCGACTGCCGTACCAGGTTGGATGGCGTCCGGTGCATGCGAACCACCATCAGGATTCCGGAGCACAAAGCCCCGATCACCCCGACGTCTGACAGCCGCTGCACAGGAGGTGTATCGACCAAGACATAGTGGTGTCTCTCGCGGATCTCATCGAACACGCGGGCCGCCATGGGAGAGTTGAGCAGCTCGGTCGGGCTGCGATCCTGGCACTGGCCGGCGGGAAGGATGGCCAGGTTTCCCAGCGGAGTCTTGACCATGGTCTCCGCCAGCGTGGCCCGGCCCGTCAGCACGTCCGCCAGACCGGGCGAGTTCGGCACCATGAAGAGTCTGGATAGCGAGCAACCGCGAAAGTCGCAGTCCACCGCCAGCACGTTCAAATGCCGCACTTCGGCCATGATCGCGGCGAGATTGGCGGTCGTGACGCTCTTGCCTTCGCGTTGAACGCTGCTCGTGATCGCCAGGCAGGCATGCTCGCCGGTCGTGTTGCGCCGCAGGAGCCAAGTCCGGATGGCCCTGTACTGCTCGGCGATGGAGGACCAACGTTCGTTTACGCAAATCAGGGAGGGATGCACCTCCCACGGTGGAAGCGGGTCCGCCGGGCCCGCCGGCCTTCTTGAAGTGGCCGCCGAACCCAGACCGCGAATCGAGGTCAGGCGGTTCCGGGTCAGGCCCGAACAGATCTGCGAGATCCGGCTGGAAGGAATCTCGCAGACTTCCTCCGGCCCCTCCCCCGTGGCGGACACTCTATCCGCCTGGGGGGCCGTGGACTCGGCGAGGCCCACGCGGATCTGATGCTCGCGTTCCAGTTGTGCTTTCTTCAGGGCTTCCGCAATCCGACCCATGGTCGCATCGTCCGTTGGCGAAATATGCACCCGACGCCTACTTGGCGCCAATGACAAACTGATAAGCATGCGCCGGCGTCGACCGCAAGGCCTCATAGGCGCCGGGACTCTCCACGCTAAGATAAGCCAGCGTGGTTGCCAGGAACATCGCGCTGACGGCCGCCACGGCCGCCGCCGGCACCAGGAAGTACTTGCGAATCATCCGCTTTCGGGCCACTGCCTGGCTCACGATCTCGTCGATGCCCTCGATCACCGGAATGCCCAGCGAAGTTCCCAGTTGCTTCACCGTTCGGTACGAGCGGTCGACCAGCTCCACGAACAGCATGGTCAGCGCCCCCACGGCCAGGCCTATGCCGAAGCAGATGATCATCAGATTCCGGATGCTGGGCAGCACCGGTTTCTCAACCTGTCTTACGTCCTCGATCATCGTGAAGTGAATCGTCCGATCGCGATCCTCCACCGTCATGACGTGCCGGATCGGTCCCAGGTTCTGCGCCCAGGCGTTCAGCTCGTTCTCGAGGCGGCCGGCTTCCCTCTTCACCTTCAGATAGTCCTGCCGGTGCTCGACGGCCAGTGCGCGGTGCTCCTCCAGCTTCTTCAACTGAGCCTCGATCTCGCTCTGCCGTCCCCGGGCTGCTCCGATTTTCGCATCCGCATCCGCCAGGCGCTGCTCCCGGTCACGAGCGGCGGCTTCCTCCGCCTCCCGGGCGGCCTCCGGCGAAGCCGGGAGCTTCGCTGTAATCACCTGCTCAGGCGGAGTCTGGCTCAGTTCCTCCTGAAGGGACTTCAGTCTCGTCCTCAGGCGCTGAATGACCGGATGCTGTTCCGTCATGAACCGCACCGTTCTGCCGTCGGTGATCTCGCGGAGAACTTTCTCGATCTCGCGCTGAATCTCGGCGTATCGTGGATTCGGTCCGGTGGGTTGAAGCGAATCTTCCGGCCGGACCATCGGCTGTGACGCATTGAAAGAGCCGGCCGCCTTGTCGGCCGCTGCCTTGCGCTTCTCAGTAAGATCGGCAATCGTGCGCTCCAACTGTATGCGCTCAACGACCAGGGCGGCGTCTTCCGCCCGCGACTTGTCCGTAACCTCCGGATCGATCCCTGGATACTGCAACTCATACTCCAACAGTTGCTTCTGGACTTCGGCCAACTGGCTGCGGCAGCGATCTGATTCCGACTGGAAGAACTGCTCCACCTCGCGAAGCACCTTGGTCGTCTTGCTTCTCGCCGTGGATATGTACCGGTCGCGAATGCGCTGCAGAATGTCGGGCAGGTGCTCCGCGTCGGACAGCGTCAGGCCGATGGAAATGACGTCCCGCTGCGGAGACGTCTCCAGCGGCGTAGTCTTCAGACCCGCCGCGATCTCTGCCGCGAAAGCCTGCCGGGCGGCGATACTCATGGGCGTCAGCTCGCCGTTGGCGAAGGACTCCAGCCCCTCGGGCAGCTTCATATCCTCCAGAATCTGCTCGATGACGCTCAGATCTTTGAGATCCTGGTTCATTCGCTGCCGGATTTCGTTGTAGGGCTGGGTCCAGTTCTCGCCGGCCATGCTTGCAAACACAGGGTCGTGCTCGCGCTTGATGACCGTGCTGCCGGCGTACTGTCGAGGCACCCACAGTGAGCAGAGCAAAGCGATCGTGGAAACGGTGCAGAACGGAAAAACGAAGTACCATCGACGGCTGCAGACCACCCGCCACACTTCACCCAGTGTGTGCCGAACGTCCGTCACCGAGAATTCTTCAAGATGGTTTTGCATGTTCATCATCCACTGAGCTCGCCCCGGCTCCGTTCGAACGGAGGCCGCGTGCGATCCGAGGCTGCTTTCGCCTAGTCGGAGTAGTATGTCATGTTGCGGTACGATTCCGGCTGCATGGCTGTGTCGATGCCCGACGAGATATTGGCCGGGGTCTGAACCGCGCTCATCACCGGCGAGACCGGCCACAAGGCCTCCTGTATTCGCAGGCCGATCCAGCCAAGCGGAGTCGGCGGTACGTATACGATGTCGTTCTCCTGGAGCAGCACGTTCTGATCGAGCCTGCCTTGCTCCGTGATCTTGTCCACATCCACCGTCAGAACCTGACGCTTCTCTTCGTCGTGACTGGGGTGAATTACCTTCACCTGGCTCTTCCAAGCGATCCGGTCGGGCTGGCACTGGGAAAGCACGTAAAGCAGCGAATCTCTGCCGGTATAGTGGTACGCCCCGGGACGAGAGACTTGGCCGAAGACGTAGAAGCGCTTGCTGTCCCGGCTGGTGACGCGGACGTTCACCTGCGGATTCTCGTAATACCTCCGCATCAGCGACTCGATCTTCCGTGAAATCTCCGTCGTCGTCAGGCCGGACACTTCGACCTCGCCCAACAGACGCAGGGAGATCTTGCCATCCTGCCGCACCGATTCCTCTTCGCCGTCAATTTCCGCGGCCTGAGCGGAGCTGATCTCGATCGTGTCCGGCGGCTGCACGCGATACTCGGTCGAGGAGACGGAAGCCTCCCACTCATGAAGGAACTCGCTCACCTGGGTATCGCTCGTCGGCATGCAGCCTCCGGCGCCGACTGCCGCAAGCGCCCCCAGAACGGACAGAACGCCGAGCCTTGAGCGCGTCTGAAAACCCGCTCTCATTCCAGTAACTCGCGAGTCCGCGCGCTGCGGCGTCGACTGAGCCGGGCGCGGGCATCGTCTCGTCACGGTGATCATCTCTGTGGTCCTCATACGTCGTGCGATAACTGAGGCGTCATATCGGGCCGGCGTTCCCGCGGTTTGACCGTGAGCTTTATCGGGTTGCACCGGGGGCGACTGAATTTATGACTGCCGCGAAGATCCTGGCGGCGAAATGGACTGAAGCGGAAATGCCGGTTGGGCAAGATTCTCCTCGGGGCGTCGACGAGTGAAATGGATATTGGGACGTCCCGAGCGCGCGGTACGCAGGCGCACCGAAGCCCGCCCAGCACCTCGCCCACTCCAAGCTATGGGAGCGATTGCCGGGATCTGCCATCGCCGGCGCCGGACCCTATGGGCTTTACCGCCCCGCCGCGGCTTCCGGCCGTTTTTTCCGGAACTCCGGCAATCTCCGCGCCTCATCCCGATCAGGGGAAGCCACGCCCGCCACCCATAGCTTCCCGTCAAGGCCTCTCCAAGACACATCCGATAACTGAGTGACGGGCGTTGTGACCCCCAGGGGCTCCCCTGCGCCGAGGTCACCGATGTCAGGCGTCGATGACCCGAGCACGCCCCGCAAAGCCCGGGCTTGCTGTTACATACCGGCAGGAGCAAAGCATGTACTGCGATTTCTTTCAACTCGAGCGGCTCCCATTCAACAACACGCCAGACCCGCGGTTCTTCTTCAATACGCCCGACCACGAAGAAGCCCTGGCCTCCCTGCTGTATGCCGCCGAGCAACGCAAAGGCTTCGTGCTCGTCAGCGGCGAAGTCGGCTCCGGCAAGACTCTGCTGAGCCGCCTCCTGCTGGCCAAGCTCGGCCCCTGCGTCAAGACCGCGGTCATCAACAACACGCGGCTCAGCGGCCCCGAGCTCCTGATGGCCATCTGCCGCGAGTTTGAGGTGGAGACGGAGGAAGAGGCGACCATCGCCGAGATCTCGCACGCCCTCGAACAATTCCTCCTGGAACAGTACGCCCGTGACCGTCTGGCCGTCGTCGTGCTGGATGAGGCGCAAAATCTGCCGCTCGAAGCCTTCGAAGAGCTGCGCATGCTCGGAAACCTGGAGGCGGATGACGCCAAATTGTTGCAGGTGCTGATACTGGGACAGCCCGAGCTGCAGGAATCGTTCCGGCAGCCCTCCATGCGGCAGCTCCATCAACGCGTCTTCCGCACCTTCCACCTCAAGGCGCTCAACCGCGAACTGACCGAAGGTTACATCAAACATCGCCTGCACGTCGCCGGCCTGCCCGCTGACCAGGAGGTCTTTGTCCCCCAGGCGATGGAAGCGATCTATCGTCATTCCGAGGGAATTCCGCGTCTCATCAACCAGATCTGTGACAACGCCATGCTGGCTGCATACACCGAGTCCAGCCGGCAGGTCTCGGCCAAGATCATCCATGAGGTCGTCGAGCAGATGATGGCCCTGACAGTGGTGTCCAACGAGCCCAAGCCCAAGGGGGCCTTCGCCCGCAAGATGCTCGGCACTTCCGATCACGGCGAGAGCCCTCGCCGGGCGGTCGCCTCGCGGCGCAAGGTGCAGCGCGATGATGGCCCCGCGGAACGGGAGGCCGAACAGCAGCTCGAGCCTCTTGCCGAGCGTCTGCAGGAATTCGACGGAATGATGCACCGCCTGGCTGATCGGCTGGAAGCCTCGGAGCGCGCCCTGGCGACAATGCAGAATGAGAAGGCGACCCCCCCGGCGCCCAGTCCCGAAGTCACCGCAGAACTGGAGGCCGCTCGTGATATCCGCCGGCAGATCAGCGAAGCTCTCTTTCGCACCGAAAGC
>DATKKX010000240.1:0-4517 GCA_035542775.1 Phycisphaerae bacterium
CTATGGCATGCCGCTGACCGACTACCTCAGGGCCCATCCCGTCAGCCTGGACGGCAAGCTCAAGCTGTTCGTCAAGATCTGCCACGCGGTCAGCCATGCTCATGTCCGCGGCGTGGTCCATCGCGACCTGAAACCGTCGAACATTCTTGTTGATGGCGAGGGCGAGCCTCATGTGCTGGACTTCGGCCTGGCCAAGGCGGGCTTCCTCGCTGACATGACCACCTCGGTCAGCGCCCAGATCGTGGGCACGCCGGCGTATATGTCGCCGGAACAGGCGTCGGGCGATCCCAGCGGCGTCGACATCCGCACGGACGTCTATTCGATGGGCGTCATGCTGTACGAGGCGCTGACCGGCGAGATGCCGTATGACACCGACGGCGCCATGGGCCGGATCCTCGCCAACATCACGGCGGTCGATCCGCCCCCGCCGAGCAAGATCAATCCCCGGATCGACGCCGAGCTTTCGGCAATCGTGCTCAAGTCGCTGCAGAAGAACAAGGAGGATCGCTACCAATCCGTCGACGCGCTCAGCAACGATCTGCAGCACTATCTGGCCGGCGAGCCGGTGTCGGCCAGGCCGCCCAGCGGTTTCTATCTGCTGCGCAAGGCGATGTACAAGTACCGCCTGCCGGTGGGGATCGTGGCGGTTCTGGTGATCTTTGCCTCGGCCATGCTGCTCATGTTTCGATTTATCCGCTCGTCCAAAGCTGAGGTGGAGCAAGCGCGGCAGGAAACCCGCCAACTGCAGGAGCAGGTGACGGAGAAGGAAGCCGCACGTGCCGAGGCGGAAAAAGGCAGGGTGCAGGCCGAGGCCGCCCGGCGGGAATATGAGTGGCTGGTCAAGAACGTCGATCCGGAGTTCGCGAAGAAACTGGACCCGTTCGCTCGAGCGTTGGGCAAGAGCGTGGGCTCAGGCGAGGACCCGACCGCCATCGCCACACGGTTCCTTGCCCAGATCTGGTCGGAGATGGATGAAGCCCAGGGACAGCAGCAAACCAAGAAGCAGGACTATCTTCCGGACCCGAGTGCGCCTCTCTACAGTTCGCGGCCGACCTGGGCGGGACAGGAGAAGGAAAAAGCCAAAGCAGTTACCCCCGCCGGCGAGGAGTTGACCAAGAAGGTGCTGGATGTCTATTTGCGCCGGATCGTCGGTCAGGGAGGGCCGCCCACATCCCAGCCGGCCACGACCGAGCCCGCTGAATCAGAAACCACCGCGCAGACGCCGCCGGCCACGCAGCCGCCGGGGCCATCAGGGGGATGAGGTCCGGTCCACAGCAAGAACACGCGGCGCCTCAATGAAAAAACTGTGGCGGGGTTTACGCCGGACAGGTCGGCGACGGTGCGGGCCCTTTCGACAACAGCCTGGCTAATTCCTCCACCGAGGTGCCCAGCTCCCTGAGGGTCTCGTCCGCGTGTCGGCCGGCTTTGTAGCCGACCACGAGGCCCGGGATGACTTCCCAGCTTCGGTCGGCCGGCTGCTCCATGAACCAGCGGGACAGGCCGTTGCGGAACCGCGCATCCCACTCGTCGGCATCCTCGACGATCGCGATGAGCGGGGTGGGTTGCTCCTCGCCGGCAGGAATGCCGGTCAATCGCAGCTCGCGACAGGCCGGAGCCCAGGCGGCCGCGCGCAGCCAATCCTGGGCGGTGACGGTCGCACGCGTGCAGCCGTGATCCACTTCGTAGGCCGCCACCATCCAGAAGTGCGACTGACGGCGGTGCTCAAAACCGGTTTCGCACACATAGATCAGGAGGTGCAATCGCCTCGCGTCGCCGATGGTCTCGGCGATTCTGCGGCTGTGCCCGATCTGCATGAGGGCCAGGTTGGCGAAGTGGGCGAGAGCATCCTCTTCCGCGGTGCCGAGGCCGCGCAGGAGGGAACGTCTTCCTTGCCGGCCGCCGGTCGATCTGATCCTGCCGCGATAGAGAGCGGCAGCGCCGGCGAGGAGGAAGATGAGTCCGATTCCAGCTAGTAGGAGGATCCGCGTCAACGCTCGACATCCGGCCTGCCGGGAAGCGGTGGCCGCTGCTCAGGCTTTGTCGGGCCTGCTTCCGGCTTCTTTTCGGGTTCTCGGCTCGGTCTTGATTCGGCGGGTTTTTCCAGGTCCTCGGCGGGCCCGGAGGTCGGCGGCGGGAAGAAATGGATGCCGTAGTCCTCGGCGGGATGCTTCAGCGACCCGATCCAGGCCTGAATGCGCCGGTACTTGGTCGCGGCCACCGATCGGAACATCGGCTTATAGGTCACGTTGCCGGGGTGCCGCAACTCGGGTTTCACCGCGTCGGGGGGCAACATGTAAGTCAGCAGCAGGGAATTCTCCGGTTGTCCGCGATCGATCAGGCGGCGTCCGTTGTAGTCGATTTCGTTCAGCATCAGAAAGTTGCCGTACGTCGTCGCGGTGGTTCTCTTGGGGTCGTTGAAGAGAACAAAACGCCCCGCACCCCTGTCCGGCGAGCCGTGACAGGCCGTGGTGGCGCAGCCTCGAAGGACGGTGGGCATGACGTTCTTCTTGAACTCCAGGAACACCTCCGGATCGGAAGTGATCTCGACGCGGTCGGCGTACTTGGCACCGTCGCGGAAGGCCATGTAGTGGAGTTTCTGCGGACCGGTCAGCCGCAGAAAAGCCGCGCGGCCGTCGGCGCTCGGGGCCTCCTCGGGCAGGCCCATGTCCTTGTTGAAGTTTCTCTCTCCCTGCATTTCCAGCAGGAAGTCGTTCACCGTCTGCTGGGGTATCTTCACGGTCACCTTGTCGGGCTGCTCCGTGGTCAGCCGCATCCCGCGAAGCTCCATGAAGCGGAGGTGGTTGATCTCCTGCGGAGTCAGCTTCCGCAGACCCGGCGGCTGCTTGGCGGTCTCGTCCGCTTCCTCCTCTTCAGCGGGCTCATCCTTGCGCTCCACTGTGGGCGGTTGCTGAAGCAACAGGAAGGCCCCCGCGTCCCCTGGCCAATGGCCGGGGATGAATGCGGCATGCGGCTGAGGCGCGGCCAGAGGGCCCGCTCTCCCCGCCGGCGCAAAGAGAAGCCCGCAACACAACGCCGTCGCTCCCAGAAGCCAACAGGACAGTCGCTTGTCTTTCATGGCTGTCTTCCTGCTCTCGACGCCGTGAGGTGTCGGATGTCCTCGGCGGCGCCGTCTAACGACCGCTTGATATTCCTCCGATGGAATTCTACCCTATCTGGTTGGCTCCTGCCTCTGGTCAGGACGCGGCAGGGGCTTGGGCCCGCCCGACGCGCCGGCGGTTCCGCCGCGGGCTCTCAGGGTCTCACGCGCGGCCCAGACAGGGCGGGGAACGGGCAAAGCCATGACCGATGTCCGATTGAGCATCACTGAATTGATCGGCAAAGAAGTGGTCCTCGACACAGCGGGACCGGTGACCTACCTGGGCACGCTGAAGGCGGTCTGCGAGGAGGGCTTCTGGCTGGAGAACGCCGATTACCGCGATCGGGTCGAGGGCCATGCCACCAAGGAGCGGTATATCTGCGAGGCCCGGGAGCGGGGAATCCGCCCGAACCGGCAGCGGCTGTTCGTGTTTGCCCACGTCGTCATCAGTATCTCAAGCCTGGAGGATGTGATCGGGCTTTGAGAACCGCGCGGGCCGGATCGTAACGGACCGTAAGAAAACCGGCCGTGGCGTTTGCATCACCACGGCCGGTTGACTGTCTCGCAGTCTGTTGTCTGTTCCACGAGTCCCGCAGTCGGGCCTACGGGCAATTCGGGTTGCTGCACGTCGTCGGGTCGAGCAGGCAGGCCACGAAGGCGCTCAAGTCGCTGTTGTCGATGACCCTGTCGGGGCACATATCCGCGGCGCAGAAGGCGACCGAGCCCGACGTAGGGCTGATGTACTGACTCACGAAGGCCTGCACGTCGGCGCCGTTGATGCTCCCGCTGCCGTTGATGTCACCGGGCGTAAAGTTCACGCCGCTGCAAGCGTCGGAGATGCAGGGATTCGGCGGACCGCACGTTGTGAGCGCCCCGGCCCAGACGCCGCCGGTGCCGGTGCAGTCGGCCTCGGGCTGATCAGGGATGCAGAAGTCGCCGTAGCAGCAGGCGCCCAGCGGAGGCGGGCAGGGGTTGGGGCTGCAGTTCGTGCCCGGGCCCTGGAACGTGCCGCCGGCCGCGGTACACTGGAAGCCGAATCTCTGAGTGCAGCCGCCCAGGGCATTGCAGCATGCGCCGGCCGTACAGATGCCGCCGGAGCAGGTCGTGCCGGCGCCGGCGAAGACGCCGCCGATGGCCGCACAATTGGCCGCGGTCGTCGCCAGGCAGCCGCCGGCTCGACAGCATGCCCCGGTGCTCTGGCAGTTGATCACGGCGCGGATGACGAAGTCGCCCGCGATTCCAAGCGAGCACGCATTGAACCACATGCCCGGTGGGCTTGCGAAAATCACGTTCTTGCCCGATTGACAGCCGTTGGTATCGCGAATGACGCTCGGCCCGCCGCCACCCACGTCCGTAGGATTGGCAAACTCCAGCGTGACATAGAATTGCGTGCCGGTGGTGATAGGGATGTTGATCGGCA
>DATKKX010000241.1:0-17189 GCA_035542775.1 Phycisphaerae bacterium
GCGTCTTTGACGGCGGCATCTTTGTCGATGCCCTGGCCGGTGACCTTGACGATGGCTACGTCTTCCTGGGCCCGAGCGGTTGGGGCGGGAAGAAGCAGAGCCAGGCTGATGGCGACGGTGATAACAGCGAAAGTGCAAAGATACGAGCGGCGGGTCATAGTTTTGCTCCCATGAAGACGGTTGGAGGCCGAGCTCCTTGTGGGGTGCGATTCTGGGAGTTCGGGGGGTCGGCGTCAAGGCGGATGGAGGCGGTGTTGCGCGTTGGGACGTGTGGGGAGAACAAACCGTAGTTGCGCCGGTTGTGGGAGGGAGCGGCGGCGGGGGATCTGTCGCCCTTCCAGGGCTTGATGGAGGTCGTGCGCGGCTTCCCGAGGGCTCGCGCCCTCGGCTATTGACTGTCGCCCTTTCAGGGCTGGAGTGCGGAGTAAGAGAAGGGCTGGCTCGTGGAGTAAAAAAGGAGCCGTGCGGCTCGGGGAGTGGGTGTAGGCCGAACCGCACGACAGTGGCGAGCAGCGCGGATGTCAGAACCGTATTCTTCCCGGAGCTTGCGGCTACCGGGCTGTACGACGTCTGAAAGGTACGATTGATTTCGGCCGTGGGCAAACAGGCCAGGACGCGGAATTGCACGACGAGCGGGAGGCGGGGAAGGCTGGTGCTTCGTCCCAGGCATAATTACGGGTAGCGCGGGCCTCTGGCGTGCACGCACAGACCAGAGGTCCGTGCTGCCCCTACCCGAAGAGCTGGATGTGACAAGACACCAGTTGTCCCGCCGGGGCAAGGGGCTAGAATATCGGGCCACCAGACATCCGGAGAACCAGGCCATGACTTATGACGAGATCGAGTTTGAGGCTGAGGCGGCGATGGAAAAGGCGGTCGAGTTCCTGAAGAAGGAATACAAGGGCGTGCGGACCGGCCGGGCCTCGCCCGGGCTGCTGGATCACGTCAAGGTCAAGGTGACGGCCTACGGCGATGCGCCGATGGATTTGAAGTCGCTGGCCACGATCTCGGCACCGGAGGCGACGCTGCTGGTGGTCAAGCCGTTTGACCCGACCACGTTGAAGGACATCGAGCGCGGCCTTCAGGAAGCGGACCTGGGCATCAATCCGCAGAGCGACGGCAAGGTTATCCGCCTGCCCGTACCGCCGCTGTCGGGCGAGCGGCGCAAGCAGATCGCCGGGCAGGTCAAGAAGATGGCAGAGGCCCAGAAAGTGGCCATTCGCAACGCCCGCCGGGATGCGATTCAGCAGATCGACACCGCCAAGAAAGAGGGTGAGTTGCCGGAAGATGACGCCAAGCGGGGGCATGACGAGGTCGACAAGCTCACCAAGAAGTACGAGAAGGTGCTCGACGACCTGATGGCGGCGAAGACGAAGGAGGTCACGGAGCTGTAGGCCGGCGGGGGCCGGCGGTCGGCCAGTGAGCGCTACGCCGGGTCGGAACTTCCGCTGCGATTCTTACGTACCCTTAAGAAGGAGGGTACGCCGATAACCAGAGAATTGCCCGCCTAAATGACGATGTAGTCATTGTTTGCCGCAATGATCGGCTCCTTCCACACGGAAGAGGCGATCAAGCTGAGGAAGCGTATGTGTGGAATAGCCGGGCTGGCGGTCGGACCGCAGGGCCGGATGGACGCGGCCTTTATCCCCACGGCGATGCGGCTGATGGAGGATCGCGGCCCCGACGACAAAGGCTACCTGCTGTATTCTCGCGGCGGCACGAAACTCGGCCGGGAGTGGTCCGGGGAGATGGGCGATGCGGAGGTGGCTCTCGTTCACCGGCGGCTGTCCATTCTGGATCTGACCGATGCCGGATGGCAGCCGATGAGCAGCCCGGACGGTCGGTATTACATTGTCTTTAATGGGGAGATCTACAACTTCATCGAGCTTCGGGAGGAGCTGGAGGGGCTGGGTCATCGTTTTCACTCGCGCTGCGACACGGAGGTGCTGCTGGCGGCGTACGCCCAGTGGGGCACGGAGGCGTTGCGGCGGTTCGTGGGCATGTTCGCGTTCGCGATCTTGGACACGCGCGAGCGGCGGCTCTTCATGGCCCGCGATTTCTTCGGGATCAAACCGCTCTATTACACGTTTGAGCGAGGCAAGCTGGCGTTCGCCTCGGAGATCAAAGTTCTGCTGAAGCTGGGCGGTTCGCGCCGCCGAGTGAATCCGGCGCATCTGTTTCAATATCTTCGTTACGGGGGCACGGACTTCAGCGCGGAGACGCTTCTGACCGACGTGTACCAGCTTCCGCGCGCCCACTACATCGACTTTCCGCTGGACTCGGTGGAAAGACCGGAACCGGTCTGCTACTGGAATATCGATCTCGACCGGACGGTGGACATCTCCTTCGATGAGGCGGCCCGGCGGCTCCGGGACCTGTTCCTCGAGAATGTCGGGTTGCACCTGCGCAGCGACGTGCCGGTAGGGACGGCACTGTCCGGCGGGATAGACTCCTCGGCCATCGTGGCCGTGATGCGACACCTGCAAGGGCGGGACCTGGAGCTGCACACCTTCAGCTTCATTGCCGACGATGCCAAGGTATCGGAAGAGAAGTGGGTGGACATTGCCGCAGAATCCGCGAAGGCGGTGGTTCACAAGGTAGGGATCAGCCCGCGCGACCTGGCGGATGATCTCGAACGCCTGGTCTACGTGCAAGACGAGCCCTTCGGGAGCACCTCGATTTACGCCCAGTTCCGGGTTTTCCGGTTGGCCCGCGAGGCCGGGATCAAGGTGATGCTGGACGGACAGGGCGCCGACGAGGTCCTGGCGGGGTATCGCTGGTATCTGGGGGCGCGGCTGGCTTCGCTCGTCCGTCAGGGCAGGTGGTCGGCGGCGCTGCGCTTCTATCGCCGCGCGGCGAAGCTGCCCGATATGAGCAAGGGCCGACTGGTAGCCATGGTCGGTGAGTTCCTGCTGCCGCCGGGCATGCACGCATCGGCGCGGCGCCTGATCGGCCGCGATTTCCTGCCCTCATGGATGAATGCGCCGTGGTTCCTGGAGAGGGGCGTCAAGCCTTCGGGGCCGGACTACTCGGGGACCAGGAATGTGCTGCGAGCCTGCCTGGCGCAGGCCGTTACCAAGTGGAACCTACCCCACCTCTTAAGATACGAAGATCGCAACTCCATGGCATTCTCGATCGAGAGTCGGGTGCCGTTTCTAACGCCCAAGTTGGTCGAGTTTGCCTTCTCGCTGCCGGAGGAGTACATCCTGGTTCCGGACGGAACGTCGAAGGCGGTGTTTCGCGAGGCGATGCGGGGCATCGTGCCGGACTCGATTCTCGACCGGAAGGACAAGATCGGCTTTGTCACGCCCGAGCGGTATTGGCTCAGCGAACTCGAAGGCTGGGTGGAGCAGACGCTGGCCAGCGAAACGGCGCAGCGAGTTCCGGTGCTGAACATGTCGGCGGCGGCGAGCGAATGGGAAAGGTTCAAGGTCAGAGGCACTTATGGGATGGCTCCGTGGCGATGGTTGAATCTGATCGAATGGGCCCGACAATTCGAGGTGAGATTCGACTGAGCCCGATGATGATATTGGCTGAGCTGGAGAGCGCATGGACCTGGGACGCCTGAACCGCTGGGGTGGATACCTGTTCTGGGTATTCCTCGATCAGTTCCTGGGGGCGGGCGTGGGCCGGTTCTTCCTGAACGTTGCGGCAAGCCACATCGTGGGGACGGTGGCGTTCGGAGTTTTCGTCACCGCACAGAGCGTGACAGCGCTGATCGGCATTACGCCGCAGATGGGGTTGTGCCTGGGGCTGGCCCGGCATCTGGTGGAATACCCGCCGGAGGAGCAGGCGAGCGTCTGCGCCACGGCGGTGCGGATGTGCCATCGGGCGATGCTGATCATCATGGCCATTGCCTATGCCGGAATCGGCGTGGCGTGGGCCTCGCACCGTACGCCGACGGTGGTGCTGGCGTGCCTGGCGCCGCTGGTTCTGGCGCTGTACGCTGAGAACCACGTGACGCTCATCGTGACGGAGTTGAACGTCAGGCGTGAGTTCCGGTATCAGGCGGCGTGGTCGGCGCTGCGAACGTGCGGGGCGTTCGTGGCGGGCCTGGTGGGGGCGATGCTGGCAGGGCCGTTCGGGCTGGCCTGCGGGTACGCGTTGGGGAGCTGGGTGGCATACGCGGTGCTCCGCTGGCGACGGCGCGAGTGGATGAGGGCGCCGAACCACACGGAGGCGGCGCGTGTTCTGCGGAGCGTCTGGTTTCATATTTCCTTGGCGAGCATGCTGGGGTTCGCCGGAGATTACCTGCCGCGGATCGTGTTGAGCGTCTGGGGCTCGTTCGAGGATGTCTCGCATTTGTACGGCGCTATCAGCATCGTGGCTCTGTTTCTGATCGCGGCGACGGGTTGCGGCACCTTCATGACCTACATGCTGGCGGCGTTCAAGACGCCGTCGGAGCTCACCAAGACCCACAGGCGGCTGTATGCCCTGTTCGCCGTGTCGGTTGTCATCGGGCTCTCTCTGATGGCCCGGTTCGCGGGGCCTTTCCTGCTGGTCAGGTTTTATCCGCACGATCTGGCTGAGCATGCTTTGCCTCTGTTTAGCGTGGTTGTCATCGGGATCACGCCCGTAACGATAGCCGTCATGGTTCGCCCGTGGGTGGTGAAGTTTTCGCCGACCCGGGCGATACCAATGGTGAATGGTTGCGTGCTAACGGGCCAATTGCTGCCCGCTCTGATCCTGACGCCTCTGTTCGGAGCGAGAGGGGCGGCCTGGGGACTGGTGATTGGCGGGACCACGCACATGCTGGCGATGCTGGTGATTCCATTGGTCATGGGGAGGCGAGGTCGGGGTTGCGGTGAGGCCGGTGAGGCGGCGGGAGCAGCGGACAAACCGTCATTGACGCCAGTTTCCTGAGGGGGCGCCGTGTCTCCTGGGCGCCCGGGGCGGCGACACGAGGTGCGGGTTGCCGGGCGACAATGCGGGCATCGTGGTTGGCGTGGTTCGGGTGCGATCGGCCCGGCGGGTGGGTTATCAAGGACTCGATTGGTACCTTCGGCGGTCGGTTGATCCTGAGGCAGCGGCTGCGGCGTACCTATAGTAGGGTGAGTCTGATTCGCCATGGCCGGCGCAAATTTCCCATGCCTGGTCCGGATAGGGGCGGGCCCTTCAGGTGAGAGAGCAGCCTTGGCGGGGGCTGACCGGGATCGATGATGCTTGCGCCGACGAGGAGGGCGTCGGAATGCATCGGGTCGGCCGATGGCCCGATTCGGTTCGGCGACGCTTCGCGGGATGCCGATATTTGAAGTGCGACTTGGCCAGCACGCAGGGGGAGAGGTGCTTATGACGAGTGCGGTTCTCGGTGCATTGTCCGGCAGTGTAATGGGCTTCGGCTGGTTCGCCGTGGTCTTTTTCATCGGGTACATGGTGTTGCGCTGGCGCACCATGAGCCCGCTGCGATTGAGCGTGCCGGGCATCGCATTTTCGACCTATATCGGCCTGTTGCTCATTCCGGCGCTGATTCTGGCGCCAACCGAACAGGATGAAGAAGCGGCCCAGCGGTTCGTGTTGCTGACCATACTTGCCGGCGCGGCCATGCTGATGGGCATGGGCGTGATATCGCTGGTTTATCCGGCGCGCAACATCGATCCGTTGGGGTACGTCCGGATGCCGGTGCTGAAGCCCAACAAACCCGCCGGGAAGATGGCGATTCCGATCATCCTGATCGTGGTACTCGCGACATCGGTATTGCGTTTTGCCCATCGAGGGACGATTCCGTTTCTGCATCTGCTGACGAACATGCACAGCTACGCGAACATCCTCGCGTCGCGTGAGGCGATCAAGGAGGTGAACGAGCAGGTCAACCCGCTAATTCGCGTGCAGCTCTATCTGACCTCATGGTCGGAGCTGATCCTGATGCCTTTGGTCGTCTTTGTGGCTTTGGCGATGTACCGGACGACCAAGGCGCGCGGATGGAGCATTCTCTTCTGGCTCAGCGTTTGCGGGGCGATGTTTCTTGGTCTGTGGGATGCGGACAAGTCCAGCGGCGCGCGGATGGCGGCAACGCTGCTTGGCGGCACATTGCTGATTCGCAGCAGGTTGTCGTGGAAGCTGGTGACGGTGGGGGTTGCGGCGTTGGGCTTGCCGCTGGCGATCGCAATCGCGATTCACCCGGAGAACATGGAGCGATCGAAGATCTACGACGCGATGGCCAGCCGTGCCTTCGTGGCTCCCGCGCAAATCACCTATTTCTACGTGGAGGCTTTCCCGAAGTTTCATCCGCATACCCTGGGGCGCGGGACGTATGTGCTGGGAGGGATGCTGGGTCGCGAGCCGGTGCACCTTCCTCGGCTGGTGGCGCGCTATGTCATGGGCGGCAAGGCGGCGGACACATATGTGAACTGCGGATTCATCGGGACGGGTTGGGCGGAATTCGGTTTCATGGGCGTGTTGGTTTACTCCATGGGGGCCGGCGCCCTGGCGCAGATGATCCAGAATTGCATCATGCGGCGGGCAGTGCACGGCAAGAGGGTGAACTGGATTCTGTTTCACGCGGTTCAAATCCCGATGTGGACCGTGGTGCTCGCTTCGGCGGGCATTACCGAGTTTTTCCTCGGACGCGGCTTGGTGATCGCTTTCGTGTTGGCCTGGGGGCTGGATCGGGTCTTGTATGCCCCGTTGAGTCCCGAATTGTCCGAAGAGTCCGGCGGCTGGGAAGCGACTCCGGCGCCGCCACCCGATCAGATAGTGCCGGTGCGTAACTGGCGAACGCCCGTAGCGATGGGACGCGGCCCGGTGAGGCCGTGACCTCCCGGCAGGCGTCGTCGCGCGGAATGGGACAGGCCGCGGAAATCGGCTCCGCGGATGAGGATGGCGTGGGGTCTCATCGACGTCCGCCCACAGCGCCGCGTTGACCGGCATCATGCCGACCAAGCACGCAGACTTGAAATGACCCAGCAGGCCTTGAGAATCGTAACCGTGGTCGGCGCCAGGCCGCAGTTCATCAAGGCGGCGGCAGTCAGCCGGGCCGCGGCTCATCTGAACGCCGAATCCCGGAACGGCTTGCGGGTGGACGAGGTGATCGTCCACACCGGTCAACACTATGACTACGAGATGTCGGCGCTTTTCTTCGGCGAGCTGAGCATTCCCACGCCACGGTTCAATCTGGGGGTGGGCTCGGGAGCCCATGGACGGCAGACCGGGGCGATGCTGGACGGGCTCGAGCAGACGCTGGTTCGGGAGCGGCCGGATTGCGTTCTCGTCTATGGCGACACCAACAGCACGCTGGCCGGAGCCCTGGCGGCGAGCAAGCTGCACATTCCCGTCGCCCATGTGGAGGCCGGCCTGCGGAGCTTCAATCGGCGGATGCCGGAGGAGATCAACCGGGTCATCGTCGATCGGATCAGTGACGTGCTCTTCTGCCCGACCGAGGCGGCGGTGGAGAATCTGGCTCATGAAGGAATCACCTCCGGCGTCCACAAGGTCGGCGACGTGATGTACGACTCGATCCTCGGCAATGCCGAGCTGGCCGCGCGGCGAAGCGGGATTCTCTCATCCTTGGCGCTGGCGCCGAAGTCGTACTATCTGGCGACCATTCATCGGGCGGAGAACACCGACCGCGCTGAAGCGGTGAGAGAGATTTTTGCGGCGCTGGGCATGATCGACGGGCCGGTGGTCGTGCCGTTGCATCCCCGGACACGGAAGGCGCTCGACAGGCATGCCGTCGGCGTCGCCCCGCAGGTTCGATTGATCGCCCCGGTGTCCTACCTGGACATGCTCGTTCTGGAGAAGAACGCGCGGGCGATCCTGACCGACTCGGGCGGCGTTCAGAAAGAGGCCTACTTTTTGGCAGTGCCGTGCATTACGCTTCGAGAGGAGACAGAATGGGTCGAGTTGGTCCAGGCGAGAGCCAATTTTCTGGCGGGCTGCCAGCGCGGTCGAATCATGGAAGGCATTGAGTGGAGCCGGCAGTGGCGGGCGCCATCGGGATGTGAATCACTGTACGGAGACGGCAACGCCGGGCGGGCCATCGTCGAGCGGCTGGCGGCCCGGCCGTGGTGAAGCTCGCTCACCGGCCGCATGATTGCGGGAGGGCTCCGGGGCAGGCGCCGAGAGCGGCCGGCACGGAATCGAGCTTCGGCGAGCGACGGCAGATATGGGAGGCGGCGATGCGGATCGCCATGGTTGACCCTTACTTCGCGGTCGGTCTGGGCTATCAGCCCACCGGTTGGTTCAATGCCTTCGTTGCCCAGGGGCATCATGTGCGGGCGTTCTGCTCCTGTTATACGAGCACAGTGGCGCGGCATCTTTATGATCGCCCTTTCGAGGAGGGACTGGCCAAGGTCAACGGCGGCGAGATGCTGCGGATGCGCGTTCGGCTGCTGCCGAGGGACATGGTTTACTGCTCCGGCGTTCTGCCCAAGGTTCTGGAATTCGATCCGGATCTGATTCTGGCCACTTATCCCGGAACCATCTTCGCCCTTCCCGTGATCCGAAATCACGCCCGCTTTCGCGGATTGATGGTCAGCGCGTTTGGGGAGAATTCCGCTCAGCGTCACACGTCGATGCGCGGGGCGAAGGAATTCCTTCGGAACCTCATGCTTGATGCCGCCTTCTTCACGATCAAGCGCCATTTTTACTGCGCGGCGATGGAGGGCAGCGATGTCATCCTCCTGCAGACGCCGGACACGTTCACGCATCTGCTGCCGCGTGTGGCGTGGGGCCGCCGGCGCCAGCGGATCGCTGAAAGGTGCGTGTTGTCGCCGCTGGGGTTTGAGACAGCGGTCTTCTACGTCGATGAGGACGAGCGCCGCGCCGAGCGAGCCAGACTGGGGGTGGCGGACGAGGAGGTTCTGGCGCTCTATGCGTGCAAGATCATGCCGGAGAAGCGGCTGGATATCTGGGTCGAACTCATGGCGGCAGCGATGCGGCGGGTTCCCCGGCTCCGGGCCATGTTGATCGGCTTCAAGGAGGGCGATGCCCGATGCGAGCAGGTGAGGAAGTGGATGGATGCGACCGGGCTGCGGGATCGTTTCATTTGCGCGGCTTTCGCCAAGCGGGAGCACCTGCGGGGGCTGGCCAACGCGGCGGACTTCGGCGTATGGCACCTGCAGCCCGCGGTCACGATCCAGGAGGTAATGGGGACAGGGCTATACATGGTGCTGACGGACAGCTCGACGGTGTCGCATCTGGTGGCGGACCCGGTGACGGGCCGATACTTCCGGCATAAGGACTTTGCGCAGGCCGAGGAACTGGTGGTCCAGACGGCCGAGGCGTTCATGGAAAAAGGCGCGATCACGGCTGTCGCAGCGCGCAAGCGGCGGGCGGAGATAAACGCCGGGCTGTTCAGCTATGAAACCATGGCCGCGAAGCTGGTGGCGGCGGCAGCGGACCCGAAGCACGCGCTGGAGCGGATGCGGTTCACGCCCGCCCGCATGCAGGAGCACTTGAGCGCGTGATTGACGGCCCGAGGCGAGCGGCGGCTTCCGCGCCGCGGCACGGGCGTCGGGTCGGGGCCGCGAGGCTGGGCCGATCGGAGGCCTCCTTAATGCCGGAGATGGGACGATGACGGACGATCTGCCGCAGAGACTCAAGTTTTCGATTTGGCTCCGAAGGAAGAAGAAGGCCGTTTTCATGTGGGTGATGCGGTGGTGGGGTTACCGCTTCAAATCCGTCGGCAAGGGGTTCTTCTGCCTGGGCACGCGGTCGCTGTTCAAGAAGAACGCGGTTTCCGCGGGAGACTACGTGTTCATCAACCGCAATGCCCATTTCTCGGCGAACGTGGAGATCGGTCATTTCGTGCTGTTTGCCGCGGACGTTGCCATCGTCGGCGCCGATCACGAAATCGACAGACCGGGCATCCCTATGACCTTCACCAGCCGGGCGGCCATGAGCGAACGGCTGACGGTCATCGGAGACGACGTGTGGGTCGGGCACGGCGTGATCATCATGGCGGGGACGCGGATCGGGCGAGGCGCGGTCATTGCCGCCGGCGCGGTGGTGACCAAGGATGTTCCGCCTTACGCGATCGTCGGCGGGGTGCCGGCCAAGCTGATCCGATATCGCTTCACCGAGGAGGAGCAGGCCGTCCACAACAAGGCGCTTGACGAGCTGATCCGCTGCGACAATGCCGAGATCGAAGCCTTGCGCAGGTACCTCGCATTGACCGGGCAGGTGCCGGTATATTGATCGGGCGACGCAGCGACGGCATCCTTGTTGATCGACTGGCCGGCGCAGCGTCGCGCGGAGAGCGTACATAGTGGCGGTGGCGAAGAACCCCAGTCTGGAAATCCTGCGCACGTTCCCCGGCCGGGCCCTTTGTGTCCAGGCGGACGGGACGATGTACCTCGGGCGGGAGCACGGCGTTTACAGCTCGATCGATGACGGCGTCACCTGGCGGCGAGTCCTGACTTTTCCGCGATCGGCGATCCGCGGTCTGGCGGAGTTCTCGCGGCTGGCGTGCAGGCTGCTTCGCCACGAGATCCGAGCGCTGGCCAGGCTGAGCGACGGCTGTTACGTGGGTGCCACACGCCAGGGCGTGTTTTACGCGCCGCCATCCGAAACGCAGATGAGGCCCAGCCGGGTGCGCGATCGCGGCCTGCCGGTCCATCCGCCAATGTCCCTGACGGTGGGGCCGGATGGCCGCGTGCTCTGGGGAGAATACTGGGTCAATCGAGAGCGTCGCCCGGTGAGGTTGTATGCGTCGGAGGACCGCGGGGTGAGCTACGATGTGGTTCACACCTTTGCGGCGGGCGAGGTGAAACACATTCACAATCTGGTCTACGACGAGCGGTACAAGCACTACTGGGTACTGGCCGGAGATCACGGAACAGAGCCCGGCATCGGGCGGCTGTCGGCCGACCTGAAGACATTCGATTGGCTGGTCAAGGGCAAGCAGGAGTATCGGGCGGTCTGCCTGTTCGACATGGGGGAGTATCTGGTCTACGGTACGGATTCGGAGATGGCGTCCAACGCGGCGATGCGACTGGAGAAGACGACCGGGAAGACCGAGCGGCTGGCGGAGTTCGACGGGAGCTGCATCCACGGCTGCAAGTTCGGGAGTTATCTGGCCTTGAGCACGTCGGTCGAGCCTTCCGCGGTCAACCGGTCGCAGCGCGCGGGTTTGTGGCTCTCTCGGGACGGCGAACGATGGACGTGCGTATATCGGGCGGCGAAGGACAGATGGAACGCCACCTATTTTCAGTTCGGCTCGATCGTTCTTCCGAGAGGCGAGAGCGGCCGCGAGACGGCGCTGTTCAGCGGACAGGCGTTGGTCGGGATCGACGGCCGAGCCGCAGTGGCCGCATTGTCCGATACGGGCCTTTGCCCTGACGGACCCAGGCCTTAGGCTAGCGCTCCCAGCCAGTCGAACCAGGGGGCATGGAGCGGCGTAGAGCGCCGGTGGACGGCCTAGGCGGTGAGATGGTGGTAGCGGTTGGCCAGGCGCGGGACGTCCGCTGTGATGGGATGAGAATCGAGGCGGGGGCGAGGTACACGGGAAGGGATTCCCGCAGGAGTGGGTGCGAGAAGGGATTCTCGCACCAGCGAATGCGGAGGCCGCGGCCGAGAATGTCCACGCGAGAGTCGTCATGAAACAAGTGCTGCAGAATCTCAAGACCGGCGACGTGGAAGTGGCGGAGGTTCCCGCTCCGATGGTTCGTCCGGGCCATCTGCTCATTCGATCGCGGGCCAGCCTGATCTCGGCGGGTACCGAGCGGATGCTGGTGGAGTTCGGGAAGGGGAGCCTGCTGGCCAAGGCGCGGGCCCAGCCGGAGAAGGTCCGCCAGGTGCTGGACAAGATCAAGTCGGAGGGCATCCTGCAGACGCTGGACGTCGTTTTTTCCCGCCTGGATGAGCCGCTGCCGCTGGGATACTGCAACGCCGGGGAAGTTCTGGAGGTCGGTGACGGCGTCAACGGCTTCGAGGCGGGCGACCGTGTGGTCAACAATGGTCCGCACGCGGAGATCGTCTGCGTGCCGCGGAACCTCTGCGCGAAGATCCCTTCGAAGGTCACTGATGAGGAAGCGGCCTTCACGGTGCTGGGGTCAGTCGGTCTCCAGGGCGTTCGCCTGCTGGAACCGACGCTCGGCGAATCGATCGTGGTCATCGGGCTGGGCCTGATCGGGCTGGTCACGGTGCAATTGCTGGTTGCCAACGGCTGCCGGGTGCTGGGGGTCGACTTGAATCGGGAGCGTCTGAAGCTGGCGGAGCAGTTCGGCGCCGAGACGGTGGATCCGGGCGCCGGCGCCGATCCCGTCGCGGCCGCGACGGCGTTCTCGAACGGGAACGGGGTCGACGGCGTATTGATCACCGCGTCGTCGAAGAGCAACGACATTGTGAGCCAGGCGGCGCGGATGTGCCGCAAGCGCGGACGGATCGTCCTGGTCGGGGTGGTCGGACTGGAGCTGAGCCGCTCCGAGTTTTACAAGAAGGAGCTCAGCTTCCAGGTGTCGTGCTCATACGGGCCGGGGCGGTACGACGCCGCATACGAGGAGCGAGGACAGGATTATCCTCTCGGGTTCGTCCGCTGGACGGAGCAACGGAACTTCGAGGCGATTCTGGATCTTCTCGCCGCCGGTCGCCTGGACGTGAAGCCGCTGATCAACAACCGGATCGAGCACGCCCGGGCGGGTGAGGCTTATCGGGCGCTGACCGAGGATTCCAGCTCGCTGGGGATCGTGCTCAACTATCCGCAAGCCGCGCCGGACCGCAAACCGACCGTCTGGCACACCGCGCCTGCGAGCGGACGTCCGGCCTCGGGCCGGGTGGTTGCCGGGGTGATCGGCGCGGGCAACTTCGCGAAGATCACGCTTCTGCCGCGCCTGAAGGGTCTGCCCATCAGTTGGAGGACCATCGCCGACGCGAACGGCGTGGCCGGCACGCACGTCGGTCGCAAGTTCGGCTTCGAGAAGAGCACATCGGACTACAAGGAGATTCTCGCCGATCCGGAGATCAACCTGGTCATGGTGCTGACTCCGCATCACCTTCACGCCAGGATGGTGATGGAGGCACTGGCGGCGGGGAAGAGCGTCTCGGTGGAGAAGCCGCTGTGCATCAACATCGAGGATCTGCGACAGGTGCGCGAGGCGTATGAACGGGCGGGGGGCCGGCAACTCCTGGTGGGTTTCAACCGCCGCTTCTCTCCGCACGGGCTCAAGATCAAGTCGCTGCTATCCACCAGGACCCAGCCGGTCTGCATGAGCATGATGGTCAACGCGGGGGTGAGCTCGCCCGGTTCCTGGGTGCAGGACCCGAAGGTCGGCGGTGGGCGAATCATCGGCGAGGGGTGCCATTGGATCGACCTGATGATGTTTCTGACCGGCGCCCCGGTGACGCGCGTCACCGCCACACGGATCGGCGAGTCGCCGGGCGTGGCCATCCGCGATGACAAGGCCACGATCACGCTGAGCTTTGCCGACGGCTCGATCGGGACGCTGCACTATTTCGGCAACGGCCACAGCTCTTACCAGAAAGAGACGCTGGAAGTTTTCTGTGACGGCAAAGTGTTGCGGTGCGACAACTTCACGGTATTGCGGGGCTACGGCTGGGCGGGTTTCTCAAAGATGAAGCTCCGCCGGTGGGACAAAGGCCATCGCAGGGAGTTTGAAGCCCTGGCCGGCGCGATCATCCGCGGCGGACCGCCGGTCCTGCCCTTTGAGCAAATCGAAAACGTCATGCGAGCGACGTTCGCCGCCGTCGAGTCGGCCAAGACCGGCCAACCCGTGGTCATGCAATGATACCAGACTTTGTCCCGGCTCGGTGAGCTCATGCTGGAGTCAGCTGGTGTGCGGCATTTGCGGATACGTTGGCGATAACAGGCCGGAGCTGCTGGAGCTGATGTGCGCGGCGATGGTTCACCGCGGCCCGGATGACGTCGGGGTCTGGCACGACACTCAAAGTGAGGTCGGGCTCGGGCTGCGCCGTCTGTCGATCATCGATCTGAGTCCGGCCGGCCACCAGCCGATGTGCAACGAGGACGGCACGGTCTGGATCTCGTACAACGGCGAGGTCTACAACTTTCAGGAGCTTCGCGAGGACCTGCTGAAGCGAGGTCACACGTTCCGCGGCCGCAGCGATACCGAAGTGCTCGTCCATCTCTACGAGGAGAAGGGGCCGGACTTCCTCAAGGAGCTAAACGGGATGTTCGGCCTGGCGATCTGGGACGCGCGGCAGAAGCAGTTGCTGCTGGCCAGGGACCACGCCGGGATCAAGCCGCTGTACTACTGGCTGGACGGCCGCCGATTGTTTTTCGCCTCTGAGATGCGGGCCTTGCTTCGAGTGCCGGGCCTGCCGCGGGAGTTGAACGCCGATGCGGTTCCGCTGTACCTGACTTTGCTGTACGTGCCTGGCGCGGAGACCATGCTGAAGGCGATCAAGAAGGTCGAACCGGGGCACTACCTGATCTGGGGCGACGGGCGGATCGAAGAGCGGCGATGGTTCTCGATGGCTTACGAACCGGACGAATCGGTGACCGAGGCGGAGTGGGTGGAGCAGGTTCACGACACCTTCATGCGGGTGACGCGCCGGCAGATGGT
Source organism: Phycisphaerae bacterium (assembly GCA_035542775.1). Classification (GTDB taxonomy): domain Bacteria; phylum Planctomycetota; class Phycisphaerae; order UBA1845; family UTPLA1; genus DATKKX01. The sequence continues at coordinate 14,478 of DATKKX010000241.1, forward strand.
GTCGGATGTTCCACTGGGGGCGTTTTTGTCCGGCGGGCTGGACTCGTCCGCGATCGTGGCGTGCATGCGGCACTCATTCCCTGATCGCGAGATCAAGTGCTACACCTATGACTATGGCGCCGAGGACGAGGCCCGGGATCAATTCGAGCGGGACTTCCCTTATGCCCAGCAAGTCGCCGGACGGCTGAACGTCACGCTGGAGAGCTTCCTGTTGAAGCCCGAGATCTCGCTGCTACCCAGGATGGTGTTCGCGGTCGAGGAGCCGGACGCGGCGACGGCCGTGTTCGCCAGCTACTTGATTTCGAAGCTGGCCCGCGAAGACGGGACGACGGTGCTGTTGTCCGGCATGGGCGGGGATGAGGTTCTATTCGGCTATCGCGGGCATTTGGCCATGCGGGCTTATGAACGGCTGGACTGGATTCCAAAGTGGCTGTCCGGCCCGGCGCTGGCCGCGGCGACCTCACTCGCGTCCGCGACCTGGGGCGCATCCAGCGCCATGCCCCGGCGGTTGCGCAAGTTCCGGCGGGCGCTGCTGGGTGACGGGCTCGAGCGTCACATGGCGCTTTCCGACTGGTCCTCGCCCGAAATCCGCAAGCAGCTCTTCCGGCCGGAGTTTGCGGAGTCGACCGGCGCGTTCGAGGGGGGGCGAAATCCGTTGAGGAAATACTACGACGATTTCACGGGGACGGGGTCGTTGAATCGCCGCTCGCATGTGCTGATTCCCACCTTCCTCGGGGCGCACAATTTTCTCTACGTTGACAAGTCCAGCATGGCCGCATCGGTGGAGGTGCGCGTGCCCTTTGTCGATCTCGAGCTGATGCGGCTCTGCGCACGGATACCTGAGCGCCACAAGCTCAAGGGCCGGACAACGAAGTATCTGCTGAAGGCCGCGATGGAGCGGCATCTCCCGGCCGGCGTCGTGCATCGCTCCGGGAAGACCGGCTTCGGCCCGCCATTGCGGAGCTGGGTGGTGGGCGGGCTGGATCCGGTCATCCGCGAAATGCTTTCGCCGGCAAACGTTCGAGCGCGGGGATTCTTCGAGCCGCAGGCAATCGAGCAGATCGTCCGGGAGAACCGGCAGAACAAGGCCGATTACGCGTACCTCATCTATTGTCTTATTGTCCTGGAAGTCTGGCTGAGGACGTTTCTTGACCGCCCGGGCGAAGAGGTGAGCTTGTGAGGGCCGCCGGCCGGGCGGCGCAGATAGGCTTTGAGGAATGCATTCAAGGGATCAGCAAATCACGCTGCAACCGCTGGCACCGTTTCCGGCGCGGGCTCTCCTGGCGCGACGGAGCGGAGAGTTTTACATTGCCCAGCATTGCCGCATCCTCCGGTCCGTAGATGAGGGCGCGAGCTGGTCGCACGTCACGACCATGCCGCGGAGGCCGATCCGGCGGCTGGCGGAGGCGTCTCGTCTGGGCAGCCGTCTTCTGCGGCATGAAGTCAAGGCCCTGGGCATTCTCTCGGACGGCTCATACGTTGCCGCGGACCGCGAGGGGGTTTACCACGCCGCGGCGGGCGAGCCGTTGATGCGGCCTTCGCGGATCGAGGGCGGGGGCCGGCCGGCCCGGCCGCCGATGACGATCACCGTCGGTCCCGATGACCGCATCCTGTGGGGCGAGTACCTTTCAAAGACCGGGCACAATCTGGCGATCCGGCTTTATGTGTCTGACGATCACGGATTGAGCTTTCAGCTCGCGCGGGTCTTTGAAGGCGGCAGCATCCTGCACGTGCACAACCTGGTCTACGATGAAAGGCTGCGGCACTATTGGGTGCTGACCGGAGACCACGATCACGAGCCGGGCATCGGCCGATTGTCCGCCGATCTCGAACACTTCGACTGGGTCGCCAAGGGCAAGCAATGCTATCGTGCGGTGGAAGTGTTCGATTTCGGCGACAGCCTGATATATGGGACGGACAGCGAAAGGGAACCGAACGCGGTGGTTCGTTTCGACAAGACCAGCGGCCGTGTCGAGCGGCTGCATGAGCTGGACGGCAGTTGCATTTACGCCTGCCAATTCGGCGGCCTGTATGTGATCACAACGACCGTGGAAGTGTCCAGGGTCAATCTTTCCAGGAATGCGTCCATCTGGGTCTCCCGCGACGGCGAACACTGGTCGCAGACGTTGACCGCCAGGAAGGACCGATGGCACCTGAAGCTCTTCCAGTTCGGCTCCTTCGTCCTGCCGCGCGGAGCGAGCGACAAGGAAGTTGTCCTTTTCAGCGGGCAGGCTCTTGAAGGATTCGACGGAAAGGCCTTCACTGCCAGGGTGTCCGGGCCATCGCAGCGCTGAGCACTATGCCAACGGAACCACACGGTACCATTGCTCGACTCCGCCGGTATCCGGCCCGTCTGCGGCGGCGACTGGAGATGGTCGGCAATCTGGGGCCCGGCTGGCTGTTGTATCGCGCGGGCTACGCGATCCGGATGAAGAGCGGTCTGCTCAAACGCCGGTTCCCCCCGATCGATCCGACGCGCGTGCCGTTCAGCGACCTGGTCCTGCCGGGGACGCCGACTGAGCCCCGCCAGTATCGGGTGTTTCGTGAGTCCGGGCAGCGCCGTTTCTTCTTCGCGCCAGGCATGCTTCCAGTCGCGGCGTTGAGCGAGACGGTGGGCGAGGAGGGGAAGCGCCGCACGGTTGCCGTCGCCGACGAGTACACCCGGGGGCGTTTCCTCTATTACAGCCGGCATGTTCACGATCTGGGCTGGCC
>DATKKX010000242.1:0-13295 GCA_035542775.1 Phycisphaerae bacterium
AATAGGTGGGTTACATCCGGCAGCGGTACGATTGCGATGACGGTTACAAGCTCTTATGACACGATGGACCTGCCGGTCTACTGCAATCTTCACGCTTCCGGGGACGGTTGCTGCGATTGGCAAACCGATCCTCCCGGAGACTGCTCTGATCGCCCCGGCTCCAATGCCACCATCACAATCACCTACTGGCCACCCGGCCGGTGTTGCCACTCCGACGGCTCATGTACGGTAACTTCGAGTCAAGACTGCTCGGCGACGGGTGGTACCTGGACCCTCGGGCAGACATGCGGGGCGGGAGCCTGCTCGAGCGGTTCCTGCTGCATCCCCGCGACCGGTGATTGCAGCGTGACGAATGAGACGACTTGCGATGGGCGATGCGGTGCGTGGAGTGCCGGCGGTGTCTGCTCGCCCAATCCGTGCAGCGTAGCGCCGATGGGGGCCTGTTGCTACGACAGTGGGCTTTGCGTTCTGGATACGCAGGTGCATTGCGATTGCGTCGGCGGGACCCGCTTTCACAGCGGCGCGACCTGCGAGCCGAACCCCTGCGATCAGCCATCGCCGATCATTTACGTGGATCAGTCAGTGACGGGTACGCATGATGGTAACTTCTGGTCGACCGCGTGGCCGGATCTCCAATCGGCGCTAAACGCCGTACCCACAGGCGCGAGCCGTCGGATCTGGGTGGCCCAAGGAACCTACAAGCCGTCATCGCCCAGCGCGCCGACCATGCGCTACGCCACGTTCCAGCTTCCGAACAACGTCGCGCTATATGGCGGCTTCGAGGGTGCCGGCTCCACACGATATCCCGGCGGTGAGACGGCCCTGTGCCAACGCGATCCATCGGCCAACCGGACGATACTCAGCGGTGATCTGAACGGCGATGATGATCCGAACTTCGTCAACTACAGCGACAACGTGTACCGTGTGCTGACGGCGATGGATGTGAGCAGCCTTTCGACCAACAGGACTCTTATTCTCGACGGCTTTGTGATTACCGGAGGAAGCGCAACTGGCGCTAGTCCATTGGACTGCGCGGGCGGCATGGCGATTTACCAGGGCGGTATGATCCGGAATTGCGTTTTCGTCGGCAACTTAGCCACCAACAGCGGCGCGGCGGTCTATTGCGGGTACAGCGCGGTGTCTTTCGTGAACTGCCTGTTCGGCAACAATCGGTGCCTCCCATCGGGCAGCGGGGTCGGCGGAGCTATTCGGCTGTCCGCGAACGTGGACTACAGCGGCCTGACCGTGACGAACTGCACGTTCGTGGGCAACACGGCCCCGGTCAGAGGCGGAGCGATCGCGGCTGACCTGAGCGGCGATCCCAGTGGAATCCCCGTGAGCATCAGCAACAGCATCTTCTGGTATAACACCGCGGCGTCATCACCGCAGATATCGACCGGAGCCGGCATAGCGGTGAGCGTGACGTACAGTGATGTTCAGGGCGGGTTTGGCGGCAGCGGCAACATCAACACCTATCCCGCTCCGCTCGACCCCAATGGCCCTGACGGACGCGTCGGATCGCTCGACGACAACTGGCGCTTGAGCCCGACGTCGCCGTGCATCGACGCCGGCAACAACTCGGCCGATATCGACGTGACGACACCCGGCGTGCAGCCCATACCGCGGACCGATCTCGATCTTCACGCCCGGCAAATGGATGACCCGAATTCCACAGATGCTGCGGGACAGAGCTGTCCTGTCGTCGACATGGGAGCGTATGAGTTCCGCAGATTGTGCGAGGCCGGTCAGTGTGTTCGCGGGGACGGCAATGCTGACGGCTTGGTCAACGGCCTCGACATTCAGCCGCTTGTGAACTGTATTCTGGGCTCGTCGCCGAACTGCGCCTGTCCATGTTACGACACCAACCTCGACGGATTGGTCACGGTGTATCCTGATGTGTTCTGTTTCGTTAATGTCCTTCTTGGGGTGCCGGCTTGTGTTGTAAGCTGCGAGCAGACCGGACTGTCTCTGGCCCAGGACTGCAACGCCAACTGCATCCCCGACGTTGAGGACATTGCCCGGGACACCAGTCATGACTGTAACCACAACTTCACTCCGGACGAGTGCGACATCGATCCGAACGATCCGGATGGGAATGAGTTAGTCAGCAGCGACCTGAACGAGAACGGGATTCCGGACGAATGTGAAGCCGACTACAACGCAAACGCTGTACCGGATGACAAGGACATTGCCGATTGCGATCCCTACGATCCCAACCAGGTCTGGTGCCGTGACGTGAACGCCAACGGCATTCCCGACGGGTGCGAGGTGGACTGCAACAAGAACGGCATCCCGGATTCATGGGAGATCGCCCAAAACCTGGTAGACGACTGCGACGCCAACGGCGTGCCGGATGAGTGCGAGAGGGACTGCAACGATAACGGCGTGCCCGACGCGTGCGACATCGCCAACCAGACCAGCGAGGACTGCAACGGCAATCTGGTGCCCGACGAATGCGACCTGCTGTTTGCGCCCCCGCGGGGCAGCCTGGACTGCAATGACAACGGCATCCCCGACGAGTGCGACATCGCCAATTGCGGGGACCCCAACGACCCGAATCAGCTCTGGTGTCAGGACTGCAACGCCAACGGCGTGCCCGATGGCTGCGACATCGCCGCCAATGTCAGCCTGGATGAGAACGAGAACGGCGTTCCGGATGAATGCGAGGGCGGGCAGAGGGGGGTATCAGGCGGTGAGATCGAGGATCCGCAGGAGCTGATGGAGGCGTGGGCGGAGTACTTCGACTGGCTGGCTGGGCAGCAGTGGCTAGCGGGCTCGGAGCTGTCGGGCAGCGAGCGGTTCGAGTTGATGGCGGAGAAGATGCAGGAGCTGGGGCTGCCGGTGCGGAATTGGACGATGCCGGCGCGGGGCGCGGGCGGGTAGAGCGTGGGATGGGCGGTTTCGCCCATCGGTTGAACCGATGCGCAGGCGGGAGCGTTCAGGGCCGTGGGCCCAATGGCCCACGCTACGGCTACTTCACAGAACGAGCGATAGAGAATGTACTGGGCGGCCTGTTCTGCATAATCGCATTCGCTCTCTTCCGGATGGCCATCCCCGGCGAGGCTGTCTCTGCGCGCCAGCGTGCAGGCGAGCGAACGGCTGCCTTGTTCGTGGCGTCGTGGAGCCGTTGCTACGGAGTGGTCGTTGTGGACGTTGACTGAGCCAGGGCGTCGTTGGTGTGCAGGGTGGCACCGAGCTCAGCGGCGCCGGAGGCGGAGATGATGAAGGCGTTGCCGATGCCGTTGTGACAGCGGAGGCAGACGAAATCGGGCGTGACCGCCGCTTCGCCCTCGGAGTCCTTGACCACCTCCGTACCGGCGGCGTTGAACATCTGCGTGAACGTGGCGTTGACGGTGTCGATGCGGAAGATGTGGGTGTGAACGTCGCCCATCCGGCCGCCGAGCGTGCCGACCACGGCCAGCCCGGCGTTGGAGGCACTCCGCCCGGCAAAGGGCATGTGGCAACTTACGCAGGCGAGCTGCTCGGTGTAGTCGCCGCGGACGAAGGTAATGCCCTCGTGGAAGGCCAGGTTCTGATCGGGATGGCAGGCCTGGCAATCGTTGCGGATGCCGTTGGCGGGATCGTACAAGGTCGAAAAGTGCGGGTCGTGGCAGACGGTGCAGTTGAAGTCGGACATCCCACCGCTGGCCAGCAGCTCGGCGTATTGCGTGTTGGGGTTGATGAAACCGTCCTGCACGACGATGACGTTGGGGTCATTGCCCTGCAGGTGGCAGCGGGCACAGGTGGAGTTGGTCGAGTCGACGAACATGAGCCGGGCCTGCGGATCGGGGGCGTGGTTGGAGCCCGGCCCGTGGCAGGCCTCGCAATGGACGGCCGGCTCCGACCAGGTGCCGAGGATGCCGGGGCGGTTCTCCTGAAAGAGCGGGTTGGCAGGGTCCTGCGGCTGCGGGTTGGTGGTGTGGCACTTGAAGCAAGTGTCGAACTGATACGGCAGCGGCGTGACCTGGGCGGGCATGAAGGCGGCGAAGCTGGGCGTCGTGCCGTTCGGGGGGAACAGCAGGTCCCATTGGGTGTTGAAGCCTTCGACGCCATCGGTCATGACGAAGCCGTCGGTGCCGAGGAAATTGGCCCCGTGGATGTAGCCGGCGATCACGTAGCTGATGGCACTCCAGGGCAGGCCCCCGGGCGGATTGGGCACGCCGGCACGGGTCCCTTCGGCCGGGTATTGCGGCGGGCCATCCTGGATGGCCTTCAGGGCCTGGCTGTGACCGTGATTGATGACGATCGGCGGCTTGTCAGGGTGACACGCACCGCAGGCGGCGGAACCGATGAAGCCGGCCCCGGCATTGGTCGGGTCGGTGGTGTTATTGAAGGTCCAGATCAGCGCAGGGCTCGTGGCGTAGGCGCCGCAACTGGAGAGCAAGGCCGAGCCCATGATCGCGACGCAGAGTGCGGCGACGATCGCGCCGGCGGCGGCCGTTGAGCCGCGCGGACCTGATCGGAGCATGGTCCTAGCAACACCAGTCAGTGATGATGGCATTCGGAACACAAGTCGATCCAGTTCGTTCGCAAAGCGCTCCGCCGGTCCTGCGGATCGGAGGCCAGGGCTCCGAGCTCGCTGTCCGGCGGGAACAGGCCCGTGTAGTGAGGATTATGACAAGTATAGCACGTCACCTTGTTGTGGCCGAGCGGAAGTCGCGCCGGCTGGCGGTTGGATTTCTCGGCTTCCTTCATCAGTTGCTCGATCGGCGCGCTGCTCGTCAGGCTTAACTCCCGCACGAGCATCCACTGGCGGATTCGCGGTGTTATGGGGCGATCCACGTGGCCGAGCGGCGAGAGATCCCAGTGCCGGGCGTGACAATTGAGGCACAATTCCGAGGATTCGACGCGGAGATGGGGCTCGAATCGCCGCCGGCCATCCTCGGGGACATCCGGCTGCTTGGTGTGGCAGAACAGGCAGGCGTCCTCGCGAATGCGGCCGGTGGCGTCGCGCTGGCGGTGCGGGCTGAACCGGCCGCCGACATCGGAGCGGTGGCAGTTGGTGCAGTACTCGAGCCGCCGCTGGGGGTCATAGTTGCGCAGGAGGATGGGGTTCACCTCCGGCCGTTTGGCGGAGCGGTCGCAATGCCGCTGGATGTCGTGGCAGGTCAGGCAGCTGATGGTGCCCTCGACGGTCGGCCAGTCGGGCGGAGTCGTAACCAGATCGGTGGTCGCCTTGCGGCCGATGGGGTGGGGATCAGCGGGGGCCTTCGTGCCATCGTGGCAGGATAGACAAAGGGCGTCTATGTCTGCCGGCGGGATGGGCAGCATCCGGTCGTCCTCGGCTTGATGGCAAGTTGTGCAAGTGGTCGGCTTCCAGTGCGGGTTGGGGCCGGGCCACGCGTGCGGCTGATGTCGGCCAGTGCCCGCGCCGGGTAGAGGCGCGGCGGCGGCCTCCCCACCCGGGGGCGGCCGCAGCCAGGCATAAACGCGTATGCCGGGCTCGTTCAACTGCTCGGCGACCATGACGTAATAGGAAGCCTCCTCGTCGTCCGGCAACGGATACGGCGTGCGGGGGGCCACGGAGCTGGTGGCGATGCCGCTGGGCTCGGTCAAGGCGCCGATGCCGGAACCGGGCTCGCCGAAGGCCAGCAGAGGATCGCCGTCAAGGGTGAAGGCGTGGATTCGTTGCGAGAAGGCGTCGGTAACGAACACGGTGCCGTCCGGGCCCACGGCCACATCCTTGGGCCGCCCGAACGAGCCGACCGAATCGCCCGGCCTGCCGATGTCGCGGAGCCAGCGTCCATCCGGGGCGAGGATCTGCACGCGATTGTTGAGCACGTCCACGACGCAGACGTTGCCGCTCGGGGTTCGAGCCATGTTGCGGGGGAGAATGAATTGCCCGGGACCCTGCCCCCACTCGCCGATGGAGCGAAGGTGCTGTCCTCCGGCGGCATCGAAGACCTCGATACGGTTGAGGGCCACGTTGGTGACCCAGACGGCCTCGCCCACGCCGAGCACGCCGCCGGGTCTGTATTTGCCTTCGGTGAAGTTGTATGTGCGGAGGGTACGGCCGTTGCCGCCGACTCTGCGGACCCCGACGTGATCGCAGATGAGCCGCTCGCCTTCAGGAGTCACGTCGATGGCGAAGGGGTGATCCAGGGGGGGATCGAACTGTTCCTCGGTTACCTTGTCCTCGTCGGCGGCCCAGCGGAAGACGGCGTTCACGGCCTTGTCACAGATCCAGATCGAATCCTCATGCGTCGCCAGACCGGCAGGGTTGGCGATGGTCAGAGGAGGGATCGGCTCGGCGCCGAAGAGGAACATGGAGAGCTTGATCTCAGTGGCGGACGGCGGCGTCGCGCCCTGCAAGGTGCCGAGGGCGACCACGCGCGGGACCTGCGGCTTGGGAGGATAGAAACGGGAGCCCGCTTTGCGAACTTGCTCGCTTTGAGGCGCGGCACAAGCGCCGATGGCAAGGATCGCCGCGGCGCAAAAGCATCGAAAGGAGAATCGCAGGACGGCGGGAAAGCCGGGCGCCCACGCCGCGAAAGATGCCGACGAGGGCGTCGGCACCACTTTGGCTGCGGGTCGGCCACCGCGGGTTGTTGAGGGGCCGTCTTGTGAGGTGCAACGAATCATCGGCTCAGATGCTTTCAGATATGATGGCATGTCAGGCACAGGCGACTTCGGTCGTTGGAGATCTTCAGCATCCCGCGGATCCGATGCGTGTTGTGGGCGTCGTGGCAAGTGGTGCACTGGATGCGCCCGTCGGGCAGCAGCAGGCCCGCGGCCTCGACCGCCGACGGGGGGTTGTAATCGTCAGCCACTTTGGGGTAACGGATGCCCACGGGGTGGCTGCGGACGCCTCTGAGACCCAGGCGTGAATTGCCGAGTTGTCCAGAGACGGAGATGGCGTGCTGGGAGGAGTATACATCCGGCGCCGTCACCCCGTCGTGGCACCCGAGGCACAGCAGGGACCAACCGGTCAATTCGATGTCCATGCCCTGGTACGGTCGCAGGGGCAGAACGGTGGTGGGGCGGAGGTCAAACCGCGGCGGCGGGGCGGCAACGAGATGCGGCGTATGGCAGGGCAGGCAGAGATCGCGGCCGCTCTTGCCGCCTTCGGTGAAATCGTGCTTGCTGCCGATGAGGCCGCTCACCAGCCCTTCGCGGGCCCACTGGCGCTGCTCGGCCGGAGGAGTCTCCTGGGAAGCATCCTCCGCGGGCTCGGTCGATGCGGCCGGAGCCGGGCCGCCGGCGGGCTGCTCTTGTGAGGGATCAACGCCGGCCATGGCGGAACAGAAGACCGCCAGGGCGGCAATAACTGCGCATCCGGTTATCCGCGAGCGGCGGATGCGACTGGGCCACTCACGACTCATGAATGATCTCCTGTACCCACCTGCTTGGATCGGCCGTAGCCGGACTATATCTAGACTCCGGCGGGCTGACAACAACTGCGCGGTCACCCGCAAAATCAGCCGATCCGGATCATGTCGGAGCGAAAAAGCTTCCGATGGTTTTGGAAGACTGGAAGGTCTTCGACAGGAGGCTATGGATGGCCGATTCGATCCACGCCCCGTTCGCGAATCCGCGCGCCACCCGAGGTAATTCCGCGACCAGCTTACCGAAAAAGGCCGGGGGACTTCACGCGCGTCGCATTTCCGTTTTCAGTACTGGCACGAGGCTCGCGCATGCCGCCGAGAGCGATCTCGCAACTGCCTGGTGTGAGAGGGCGAAAGGGGCGGTGAAACCTGGACGGCCGCGGTGGCGATTGATAGTCTGCACCTCCGGAAGATCTTCGGGCTGTGGGCACAAGCAATTCGGCGCGGTCAATGTTTAGACTGTTTGTTCTAATCGGCAGCTTTGCAGGTGTCGCCGCCGGTGTGGTGTCGACGGCCATGGCCGAGGAGCCGGCCAGCGCACCGACGACACAGCCGGATGAGGGCGAAGCGCTGCCAGTAGAACCCCTCTCGACCCCGCGCCGGCCCGCGCCGCTCGACTTGCAGCAACTCAACCTGGAGCTGGGTTTCGAATCGTCCTACGACGAGCGGACGGTTCACGACAAGTCGTTTAATCCGTTCAATCCATTTAACCCATTCGGCGGCCACCAGCGCCAGCTCGACCGCGCCAGCCACTTTGGCGAGACCCTCGGCCTTCAGGCCTCCGGGAACGCCGGCGGCGAGGACTTCTTCCTGTTCGATATCGACGCGACGTACGGGCTCTCGCAGGATTGGTTCTCGGAGACCGGCGTCTGGCCGCGGCAATCGGAACGCCCGCACGGGGACCTGCTGGAATACGACATGAACTTCACGCTCCTGCCTCGCGGGAAGCTCACCGCCGACGGCTACGCGCAGAAGCTGGACAGCCGGGTGCCGCGGATGTTCCTGCCGAGCCTGGACCGGTCGCTGGAGCGGTACGGCGGGGATGTCGTGGTCAATGACGCCACCTTCCCGATGCGGCTGAGCTATGAGCATCTGGACGAGAAGCTCACGGGGCGGGGATGGCAGTACCAGGACAACGAGAAACGGGCCAGCGACACCTTCCGCTACGAGGGGACCTGGCAACCGAGCAAGAATCAGGCCTTGCGTCTGGAATACGAGTACAGCGATCGGCACGAACAATACTCGGGCAACACCACGCGGTTCGACACGATTCGCAATTACCTGACGATCGACCACACGCTCCGCTTCGGCAAGGACGACAAGAGCTCGTGGGAGACGCTGGCCCGATTTCAGGATGAGGATGGAAAGCTGGGCCGCGATTACACGGAGTTCTCCACCCGGCTGCACTTGCAGCACACCGACGCCCTGGCGACCAATTACGCCTTCCAGTATTTGCGGGATTCGTTTCAGAGGCTCCAGACGGACACCACGCGAGGCGAGGGCGGGCTGTCGTACAAGTTCAGCGAGGCCCTGACCGGCATGGCCCAGTTCTATGCCCTGGAGCAGCAGGCCCACGAGAACGCGGACTTCACCGAGTGGGGCGGCGTGGGCAGCTTGTCGTACGGCAAGGACAACAGCCTGGGGCGGTTCTCGGCGAACGTGTCGTACAACCACACCGACGTCCAGACGCAGCAGGGCCAGCGCGAGGGAATCGTGATCGCGGAAGCGGTGACGATGACGGACCCGCTGCCGTCGATTCTGGCCCACGTCGATGTCAACATCTGGACGGTGCTGGTGACCGACAGCACGCGGGCCAGGACGTTCCTGCCGGGACGCGATTACCTGGTGGTGCCGATGGGGCGTTACGCGGGGCTGTTGCGGGTGCCCACCGGGGCGATCGCCGACCGGCAGACGGTGCTGGTCAGCTACACGTACAAGGTGGCGGACAACAACGGCGTTCGCCGCGATCGGCTCGACTTCCGCGTCCAGCAGGACTTCAAGAACGGCTTCACGCCTTACTATGCCGGCTCGCTGCAGGATGAAGACATCGAGGGGCAGCGGTTCTTCCCGTACGAAGAGCGGAACGTCAACCGGCACCGCGTCGGCGCGACCTACCGGCAGAAGCTGTGGTCGGTCGGCCTGGAGTACGAGTACAACGACGATTCCATCGACCCGTATCAGGCCGTTCACGGGAACGGCGACATCGTCCTGTGGCAGAGCGCGGCCCAGCAGCTTGACGGCAAGATGACGGTCTCGCGGTTCGGCTTCAGCGGGGCGGACTGTTTGCCCTCGCATGATACGACGCTGGTCGATGTCGGCACGACGTATCGATACCTGCTCCGGCGCGATCTGGAGGCCAACGCCAGTGCCATGTATCGCCACGAGAGCGACACCGAGTACGGCAACGTCGACGGCGTGGATCTGACGGCGGCGCTGGATTGGCGGATCGGGTACTTCACGCTTCGCTTCGAGACGGAGTACGACCTGCTGAGCCTGCCGCAATCGCGCGACGACGGGTTCTCGTTCTGGTTGAAGCTGCGGCGGGAGATCCCCGTGATCAACAAGGAGACCAGATGACCAGGGCGCGAACCCATCTCAGAAGACCGCCGTTCGCGCTCCAATCTGGAGGGGCGCGGCGCTACGTGATGGGGCTGTTCGCTGTCGCGGTATTCGTTATTGGAGCGATCACGGGCTGCCAGGAGCCGCAGGGGCCGATCTTTCCGGAGGTCACGCCGGCGATCGAATGGCCGCCGCGGCCGGATCAGGCGCGGATTCGATACGTCGGCCAGCTCCGCGGAGAGGCGAGCCTGGGCGCGAGGCCGCAGGGTTGGGAGGCGGTCAAGGCGGTGCTGGCCGGGCCGAAGCCGCAAGTGGAATTCTCGCGGCCGTCGGCGGTGGCGGTGAGCGGCGAGCGGGTGTTCGTCGCGGACACCGGGCTGGGCGTCATCCATCGACTGGACCTGGCAACGCGGCAGTACAAGTTGATGCGCGGCGCGCCCAACGATCCGTTGAAGGTGCCGCTGGGCATGGCGATCTCCGAAGGCCGGCTCGTCGTCGTGGATCGCGGCCGGGCGGCGGTGGATGTGTTCGACCTGGAGGGCAATTGGCGAACGACGAAGCGATGGCCGGAATTGGCGGCGCCGGTCGCGGTGGCGTGGGATGCGGAACATCGGACGTTCTGGCTGGCGGACGCGGCGGCGCATCGCTGCTTTGCGACGGGCGACCTGCAGACGCTGGATCGTCACATCGGCGAGCGGGGCAACGATACCGGGCAGTTCAATTACCCCAGCGCGCTGGCGTGGGACAAGGCCATCGGCTTGGCCGTGGTGGACGCGATGAACTTCCGAATCCAGATCATCAATGACACCGGCCGAACGGTTGGCATCTTCGGGCAGAAGGGCGACGCGGCGGGGGACTTCTCCAGGCCGCGCGGCGCGGCGGTGGACTCCGAAGGGCACATCTACGTGCTGGATAATCAGTTTGAGAACATCCAGATCTTCGATCGGGCGGGACGGCTGCTGATGGCGTTCGGCGAGGAGGGCAATAAGCCGGGGCAGTTCGCCCTGCCCTCGGGCATCACGATCGATGACCGCGACCGCATCTGGGTTGCGGACAGTTCCAATCGGCGGGTGCAGGTGTTTCAATATCTGCCGGAGAAGGCGCCATGCATGAATTGAGGGGCTCGACATCTAGTGGCGTACCGCGCTTGATCCATGGACTGGGTTGCCTGATCGTGAGCAGCCTTCTGTGGCCGGCTTCGATCGTCTCGGCGGATCCCTACATCACCAACTCCAAGCACGATCTGTCCTACATGGGGCCCGGTCCGGTTCGCGCGGTCGAGGAAACCGAGATCTGCATCTTCTGCCACACGCCGCACAATGCCAGCCCGGCGGCGCCGCTTTGGAACCGGTATAACCCGACGACCTATTACCGCATCTATCGCAGCCCCACGCTTCAGGCCCGGATGGACCAGCCCGGCCCCGAGAGCAAGCTGTGCCTGAGCTGCCACGACGGCAGCATCGCCCTGGGCCTGACGCTGGACCGCCCGATCACCGATCCGATCCCGATGAGCCACATGTACATGCCGACGGGCCCTTCGGATCTGACCAACGACCTGTCGGACGACCATCCGATCGGCTTCCGCTACGACCGGGCCTTGTCGAACCGGGACCCGCAGCTTCGCCAGCCGGAGCTGGTCGACCATCGGATCAAGCTGGGTCCGCGCGGCGAGGTGGAGTGCACCGCCTGCCACGATCCGCACAACAACGAGTTGGGCAATTTCCTGCGGCTGCCCGAGTTCGACGGCAAGATCTGCACCACCTGCCACGACATGCGCGGCTGGGAGCTCGGGGCTCACGCGCTCAGTCCCCTCACGGTGCCGATGACGGTCAGCCTCGGCGAGCAGTTGCCGTATCGCTCGCTGGCGGAGAACGCCTGCCGGTCGTGCCACCTGCCGCACAGCGCCCCGCGGCGGGAATACCTGCTGTACGCGCGGCCCTACGATCTGTGCATCACCTGCCACGACGGGCTCTCGGGCCCGAACATCCTCGCGGTCGCCGGTCAGCGGTACGGGCATCACACCAGCCGTCTGGTGGAGCGGCCACGCCGGGTGTTCCAGCGCGGCCGGACGGTTCCGTTCGTGGAGTGCACCGACTGCCACAACCCGCACGCCGCGGCCAAGGACCTGCTGGAGGGGCCGCTCAATCTGATCGGAGAGGGCCCGATCGTGCCGCCGCCGATGTACGAGGTGCCGGGCGTGAACATCGTCGGGCTGCCGGTCCCGCGGGCGCAGTTCTATTACGAGGTGTGCTTCCGCTGCCACGGCGATTTCCCGGTGGTGGTGCGGGACCGGATCGTGCGGCAGGTGGATAACCTCGGCAACATCCGGCGGGAGTTCCTGCCGACGGCGGCGTCGGCGCATCCCGTCGCGTTCCCCGCCCGCAACACCGGCGATGTGCCCAGCCTGGTGCCGCTGATGCGTGTGCGGGCGTTCATCAACTGCCAGGACTGCCACAACAATCCGGACGCGCTGGACGCCGGCGGCCTGGGCGTGAACGGCCCGCACGGCTCGCGATTCCAGTTTTTGCTGGTGGCGCAGTACGACACCGCCGACCGCACGATTGAGAGCGCCCAGACCTACGCGTTGTGCTATCGCTGCCACGATCGCAACTCGATCCTGGGCGACCAGAGCTTCTCGCGGCACCGCGTGCACATCGTCCGCGACCAGGTGCCGTGCAGCGCCTGCCACGCCCCGCACGGCGTGAACGGCAGCTCCAGCCAGCACGCTGACCTGATCAACTTCGATGTCTCGATCGTGGGCGGTCAGCGGTTCTACAACAAGACCGGCCGCTTCGCGGGGGCCTGCACGCTGACCTGCCATGGGGTGAACCACGTGAATTTTACGTATCAGCAGTAGGCGAGGAAGGCAGGCGTCGGTCGGCTGCATCTGTCACTCCGCGCGTTCTGCGCTGCGCCATTTGGGTCTTTTTTCCTGGCAACTATCCCCAGAGCCTACATTGGGACGATCATCGCCCCGGCGCTGCAAACCGCCGCAAACAGAGCGATCGGTAACCAGCATGCAGCGGTCAGCGGTGAGCATTCAGTTCTCTGAAGATGCTTCGCGGTCCGACACGGACACGCGGGGCTTGTCCGTGCCATCCGACTGGGCCACCCGACTGTGCTAGGAGGCGGCCGCAAAGTGAAAAATCCAGGTAAGAGCCGGTACGACTATAACGGTCGGTCTTCGGCGGCGGGCGACCAGCCGGGTCGCTCGGAGTGGCCAGCAACGGGCGAGCGAAGGTGAGCGGTGCACTTTGGCACGAAAGAAAAAAGTGCAAAGGCATGCAATCCCACGCAACTTCATGCCTTCTCCGCGGAAGAGCTGGGAGCCGTTGAGGGCTATCAGACGTCAGCGGCCAGCCCGGGGGCGCGATGCGCGCAAGCTGCGCGCCGCGGTCTGGATGCCCGCTG
>DATKKX010000243.1:0-2632 GCA_035542775.1 Phycisphaerae bacterium
GGGGCATTCACGCGTCAAGGTCGATCAACCTTGGGAGCAGTATTTTCGCACCGTCATGTCAGGCGACACCCGAAGGCGGTTCGAACGCCAGGGACGCCGGCTGGCGGAGCTGGGGAGCCTCCGTTGCACAGACGGCCACTCGGATGCCGAGGCAGCAGCCGGGCTTGATGCCCTGATGGAAATCGAGCAGCGGAGCTGGAAGAGCGAGGCCGGAGAGACGATCGCCAGCGACCCGACCTTAGTCGCCTTCTACCGCGACGTGATCCGGACCTTTTCGTCGGCCGAGATGGCCGTGGTGACCGTGCTCTTCTTCAACGAGGCACCGATCGCAGCCGCACTTAGCCTCTCGACCCGCAACCGGTTCGTGACCCTGAAGGCCAGCTTCGATCAGCATTTCGCGAAATATTCGCCAGGGTCGCAGCTCTACAAGCATGTGACGGCTGAGGTGTTCAGCGGCGGTTTCCAAGAGCTTGATTTCTATGGCAAGATGGCGTTTACCGAGAGATGGACCAAGGACGAGCGCCGTTTTTCCGATCTGCTGATTGAAGCACCTACGGTGCGATCATGGCTGATCGGGTTAGGCTGGGCCGCCAGGAACCGGCGGTCGGCGCTTCGTGCTCCGGGGGTGCAAAGGTCGGATGACGCGTAATTTGATGAGCCTTGCTGCGAGCCCGAGCCGCCTAAGGGCGGAGACCCGGGAGATCATCTCGCGGGCCCAAGCGAAATGTCTTGCCGCTGAGAGTGAGGATTGAGCCATGCCGGCCACCCTCTATGACTACTGGCAAGATATCTATCAGCGAAAGGGTTTGCTGCTGACGGTTGCGATATCGGCCGCGGTGTTCGCCTACGTCGTCAGCTTCCTGCTGCCGCCGCTCTATGAGGCGAAGGTGACGTTCTACTCGCCCGCCAATCTCACCGCGCCGACCTATACGCAATCGAGCGATGCCGGGCACCTAGCACAGGCCCCGTATCTTCCCACAGCCGACGAGAAGGCCGCCGCGGTCGACATCGGCGTGCTGCAAAGCATGGACATCTTCCGTGACCTTCACGCCCGTTTTCCCGATCGCGACGTCGATTGGCTCCGCAAGAACGTGGACGTCACCGTCAGCAAGGAGTTCATGGTGGATGTCCACGTCCGCGACCGCGACCCGAAAATGGCAGCCGATATCGCCAACCTGATGCCGGAGTTCTACCGCCAGTTCCACCAGAACGCCCTGCGTACTCGATCGCAGATGGTCGTCGACACCTTGACCAAACAGCTCGGGCAGCAGGACGCCGAGATTGTGCCGGCGCTCCGGGAAGAAATGACGCGGAACCTGATGGAGGCCAAGCTGCAGCTCGCCGACCCGCCTGTCGCGGTCGTGGTGGTGCAAACCGCCGTCCCGCCGGAACGCCCGGTCTTTCCCCTGCCGATCCTGAACACGGTCGTCGCCGGCATAACGGGCATCGCGGCAGGAAGTTACTATGCGCTGCTGATGGGCTATCTTTCGCGACTGAAGAAGGCGCGTATCCAGCGCGAGCTGGATTGGTCGCCGTTCCTGGACGGCCAGTTCATGGAATATGCCCGGTCGCAGGCACCCTCCGTGCGAAAGGTCTCCGGAGAATGACCGCCGACGCCCGGTTCAGGACGCGTGGTGATATCTACCAGGCTACCGTCGAAGGGTGGGTGATCGAAGCCTACGTGGCGCTCGAGGAGCGGCTCGAGCAGGCGGAGCCCCGCCAGCGCCCTCGCCGTACCATCCTTCAGCTCTTGGCACCGCTGTTGCGGTACGTGGGCGCGCTTCAAGTGGGTTTTCTGGTCGCAGCCCTCGCCATCTTCCTCGATTTTGTGATCCTCAACTTCGTGTTTCACATGCAGCCATGACACGGGATACGACGTCGGTACCCGCGGCACTCACACCTCGGGCCACGATCCACGCCTATCTTGCCTGGGTTGCCGAGCAGCGGCGCCATGACGGACTGGTGCCCTGGAATGGCCGGTGGATCGGCTTCGACAACCGCATAGCCGCCCTCAGCGCGGCGCGACGGTCGAGCTGGGTCATTCTGCTTGAGCTGATCGTGCTGCTTCTGCTTCTGATGGGCGGGGCGGCAGGGCTTCTATTACTGACATGGCTCCTCGCATATTGACCCGGAAGCCTCGGCGGCCCTGACCGACCAAAATGGCGGTCTCGGTCAAGCCCAGGATGAGCCACGTGTTCGAGTTGTCCATATCCGGCTCGCTGAGCATCAGCGCCATGAGCGAGAGGACCGCGATCAGGCAGGGGCGGAGCCGACCCTCCCCATCGGGGGTCGCTCTTATGCCCGCGAGAAGCAGCTGGGTCACGACAATGATGAACATGGCGATGAACACCCAGCCGCCGACCATTCCGATCTCGCTCATCGTTTGGATGTAGGCATCGTGAACCGGGCGACCCCAGAAATTGCCCGAGAAGTCCGCCATTCCATAGGCGCCGGTGCCCACCCAGGGATCGCGATAGAGCTTGGTGATGCCGAGCTCGATTAGGGTCATACGCTGGCTGACCCCCTTGGCGACGCCGGTGTCGCCGAAGGTGAGATTGTAGATGAGTTCGATGAGTCCGCTGAAGTATGCCGTGCCCGCCGCCAGCAGATAGGTGACGAAGAACTGGATGGA
>DATKKX010000244.1:0-12227 GCA_035542775.1 Phycisphaerae bacterium
GACGTCGCCCGACTAGCGGGATGCGCGGCCGCAGCTGCTGTAACATGGCTCGACGGCGCTGACACCGAGTTGGACATGCCCCAGGCCGCCCGCGTCGCCACCGCCGCCAACGTCATCATCCCCGAGATCGACGTGCACGACTTCCGCCTGTCAGGCTACCTGCCCGAGGCCCTGGTCAACTTCGTCGCCCTGATCGGCTGGTCGCCGGGCGGCGGCGATCGCGAGATCTTCACCCGGCAGGAGATGATCGACGGCTTCGGGCTCGATCGCATCAACAAGACGGCCGGCCGCTTCGATCGTGAGAAACTGCTGGCCATGAACACGATCTACTCCGCCGAGGCCACCCCGCAGCGCCTGCTGGAGGCCTTCCGCGATTGGGCTCACGTCAGCGGCTCGCCGATGGGCTCGCTGGACGACAGAACGCTCGGCGAAGTACTGCGAACCTGCAAGGGCTTCCGCACCTTCCGCGACGTCGAGAACAAGGCCGGCGCCCTGTTCGTCCCGGACAGCCAGTTGCAGTACGACCCGGAGGCGGTGAAAAAGGTGCTGGAGAAAAAGGAAAGCCACGGCTACACGATGCTGCGTCAGTTCACGCCCGTGCTCGAATCGCTCGCCTCCTGGACTGCCGAAGCGATCGAGGCCGCGATCAAGGCCTTCTGCGAAAAGCAGGGCGCCAAACTCGGCGACGTCGCCCAGCCGATCCGCGTCGCCGTCTCCGGCAAGACCATCAGCCCGGCGATCGGGGAGACGCTGGTGCTGCTGGGGAAGGAGAAGACCATGCGGCGGATTCGAACATGCCTGGCCGCATGCAGCGCAGCATCCTGATTACGCTGGTGCGTGATTCCCATCTCGCACCCATGCTCGCGGGAATCTGTTCCCGCGAGGCCCGGCGTCGGATAGACCGCCTGAAATCGCGTATAATCGCAATGGAAGAATTACCGCGGAGGCTCCGCGGATAGAGGAAGACACGGATTCATGGCCCCTCTTTCTTTGGAACGCGCTCTCATGGCGATTGAAAAAGTGCGCGAGCGTCTGCTGCGAAGCACGGCGGCGCTCGAGAGTGGCGGTATCCCCTACGCCGTGATCGGCGGTCATGCCGTTGCTGTCTGGGTGGCCCGGATTGACGAAGACGCCGTGCGCAACACGGCAGATGTCGATCTGCTGCTGAACCGCGTCGATCTGCTTCGCGCGAAGGCTGCGCTGGAGGCGGCGGGCTTCGAACAGGCGGATGTCCACGGCGTTACCATGTTCCTGGAAAAGGACAATCCCAACCCACGACGAGGCATTCGCATCGTTTTCGCCGGGGAGAAGGTGCGTCCGCACGAACCGCATCCCGCGCCGGTCCTGTCGGAGCCGGAGCGGGCCATCGATGGTTTCGCGGTCATCGATCTCAAATCCCTGCTGGTGATGAAGCTGACCGCCAACCGCGATAAGGACCGCACACACATTCGGGAGCTGCTCGAACTGAACATGATCACACCGGAACTGGAATCGCAATTGCCCGACGACCTCAAGGCGCGTCTGGAAGCGATCCGTGCCACTCCGGAATGAGGCCGGCGGGCAAGGCAATGTCAGGTGCTGCACCCCTTCTTCCGACTGACTCCCCCGCTCGCTGCCTCGGCTGCCGTTACCCGCTGCGCGAATTGACCGTCAACCGCTGCCCCGAGTGCGGGCGGGAGTTTGATCCGGGTGATCCGGCGACGATGTACCTTGCGCCGATTCCGAGTCCCGCTGAGCGGTTCCTTCTTCAACCTCCCGGATGGCTGTTTCACATAGCGGCGGTGGTTGCCGGTCTGATCGCCTTGCTCCTGGCGGGGCTGCTTCTGCAGTCTGTCGCTCTTTCGATGCTAGCACCGTGTGGCGCGATGATCCTCATGGTCATCTGGCTGCTCCGGCTCGCCGCGGCAATCGGTCTGGCATGGTACCACCACGACCCAGTGTTCAGCAGGCTGAGGACGTGGCGGCGATGGCTGAGCGGCCCCGTGCTGCTGTTGGTCTTGTGGGTTCTGCTGGATCTGCAGGTGCCGTTGCGTCTGACTTTTCTGCTTTCGCAGGAAGCAATGGACAAGCTCGCCGGGGAGGTCATGCAGACGCCGGTCGGCACGAAGACGCTATCGAGTCGCAGGGTCGGCCTGTACACAGCCATCCGGATTGAGCGGATTGAAGGAGGCATGAAGTTTTTGACCAGGGAAGGAGGCTTTGCCTACAGTCCTGACGGCCCACCGCCGCCAGGATACCCGGACACATACATGCATTTCAGCGGGCCTTGGTATGTCTGGGTGGACCGGTTTTGATGAGCCGGCTTTCGGCGGACCGCCCTGCGGCCGACACCACGCCCGTCTCGCCCTCCTGTTCGCCGTTCGCTATCATGAGTACCTTGAGAACCGTGCCGATATTTCCGGAGAGGTCCGCACAGCGGACCCTACGAGTGGTCCATCGCACAGGTAGCCAACCATGACTGCGCCGAACAAAGATCGAGGCGATAACAAGAAGAAGAGTAAGGACGAGGGCGCCGGCCCGCCGGCCGCGGCTCCGCGAGATTTCATCCGCGAGATCATCGACGAGCACAACCGCACCGGTCGGTTTGGCCAGAAGGTCCACACCCGCTTCCCGCCCGAGCCCAACGGCTATCTGCACATCGGCCACGCCAAGAGCATCTGCCTGAACTATGGCCTGGCGGCGGAGTATGGCGGCAAGTTCAACCTCCGCATGGATGACACCAACCCGGAGAAAGAGGAGCAGGAGTACGTCGACTCGATCATCGAGGATGTACGCTGGCTCGGCGCCAAGTGGGTCGGCATCCGCGACGACGACCCCCGCGCCGGCGTCATCTGGGGCTCGAACTACTTTGACCAGATGTACGAATGGGCGATCGAGGTCATCAAAAAGGGCAAGGCCTTCGTCTGCGATCTGCAGGGAGCCGAGGTCAGCCGCATGCGCGGCACGCTGACCTCGCCGGGCAAGGAGAGCCCCTTTCGCAACCGGTCCATCGCGGAGAACCTTGAGCTCTTCGAGCGGATGCGCAAGGGCGAGTTCCTCGACGGCGTCAAGACGCTGCGGGCCAAGATCGACATGGCCCACCCCAACCTGAACATGCGCGATCCGATCATGTATCGCATCGTTCACGCCACGCACCACAACACGGGCGACAAGTGGTGCATCTATCCGATGTACGACTGGGCCCACGGCTTCGAGGATTCGCTGGAAGGCATCACTCACAGCATCTGCACGCTGGAATTCGAGAACCACCGCCCGCTGTACGACTGGTTCATCGACGCGGTAAACGAGGGCCGCACCGACGACGGCAGCGGGCCGTGGGGCAAGAAAATCCACCACCCGCAGCAGATCGAGTTTGCCCGGCTGAACCTGAACTACACCGTGATGAGCAAGCGGCGCCTGCTGGAGTTGGTCAAGAGCCACCTCGTCCGCGGCTGGGATGACCCGCGAATGCCGACCTTGTGCGGCATGCGTCGCCGCGGCTATCCGCCGGAGGCGATTCGCAATTTCTGCGCCCGGATCGGCGTGGCCAAGAACGAAAGTGTCATCGACATCGCCCTGCTGGAACACTGCGTCCGCGAGGAGCTGAACAGAACCGCCCCGCGCGTGATGGGCGTGCTGCGGCCGCTGAAAATCATCATCGACAACTATCCTGCCGGGCAGGTCGAGGAGCTCGAAGCCGTCAACAACCCCGAGGACCCCGCGGCGGGCACTCGCAAAGTGCCCTTCTCCCGTGAGCTGTACATCGAGCAGGACGACTTCCGCGAGACCCCCCCGCCGAAGTACTGGCGGCTATATCCGGGCAACGAAGTTCGCCTGCGCTACGCGTACTTCGTGAAGTGCGTGAGCTGTGTGAAGGACGCGGCCGGCAACGTCGTCGAAGTGCATTGCACCTACGACCCCGCCACCCGCGGCGGCGACTCGCCCGACGGCCGCAAGGTCAAGAGCACGCTGCACTGGGTCTCCGCGTCGCACGCCCTGCCCGTCGAGGTGCGGCTGTACGATCACCTGTTCACCAAGCCCGACCCCGATGACGTCAGTGATGACGCCATCCGCGCCGCAGGCGGTGATATCGGGGAGAGCAAAGCTCCTGCTTTGCAGGACGCCGCGGCCGCCGCCGGCGACTGGAAGAGCAATCTGAACCCCGCCTCGGAGGAAATCGTCAAGCCCTGCTGGCTGGAGCGGAGCGTAACAAATGCCGCGCCGGGGACGCGTTACCAGTTCGAGCGTCACGGCTACTTCTGCGTGGACAAAGACTCCCGCCCTGGCGCTCTGGTCTTCAATCGCACGGTGACGCTGAAGGACACGTGGGCCAAGATCGAGAAGAAGCAGTAGCGACCCGCGCCCTCGCGCGGCCGCGATTACGCGCAGGGCCACGACCGCGCCTGGCCGCGTGGCTTCGCGATGGCGCAGCGTGATATGAGCTCTACAGCCCCGTTGCACGAGAAGGAAGCGAGAGCCAGAATACGGCCGCAACACGGAGGGCGAGGCCGCGGTGATCGCGCCCGTTCCCCCATCGCGGCCGCGCGAGGGCGCGGGCCGCTTCTACGACCTGATCGCTGCCGGGGCGCTCGCACGAGTGGTGATTTCTGGGTGCCGCATGACCAAGCTCGATCACGCCCTCGACCTCTTCTCCAGGCAATTCAACTGCGCCCAGGCAATCCTCGGCGCCTACGGACCAAGCGAAGGCCTTGAAGAAGAGCACTGCTTGAAGATCGCCGCCCCCTTCGGCGGCGGCATCGCCCGCCTTGCTGAGACCTGCGGCGCCGTCACCGGCGCACTGATGGTCCTCGGGCTGCGCTACGGGGCCGCGACAACATCGGATCCCGCCGCCAAGGCTGAGATGTATACGCGCGCACAGGTCTTCGTTCAGCGCTTCAAGACCCGCAACGGAAGCGTCCTCTGCCGCGACCTGCTCGGCTTCGACATCGGCACGCCCGAGGGCTGGAAGCAGGCTCAGGATCGCCAAACGCACATGACCGTCTGCCCCAAGTTAGTTCGCGACGCCGCCGAAATACTGGATGAAATGTAGCCCGCCCGGGCCCATGTGAAACAACGGCGCCGCCGCTGATGGTGCCGTTGCCGGCGGTTCCACCACAAAAAGAAGAGGCCTATCCGGCCCGCCGCCAGTCCGTCTGGATCAGACCGCTGCGGTAAGCCGGATAGGCCCAGGAGCCGTGGTTGCGTCTATTGCATCATGAACACGGCGGCTTCGGACAGTCTGCCGGGAACGGTGTGTCGAGCTGCGGCCACAGATTGTACCCTGGCCCGGCCGACCAATGCGTATCGATGAAACGATACTCCGCGTGACCATCGTAGAAGCCCATCGTGTACATCGAGAACTTGCGGTGCCACCCGATGCCGCCCGGGCAATCCGTCTGGGGGACCATGCCGGGCAATACCCCCTTGTCCGCGTAAGCGTTCATCATGGCTTCGTAGAAGATGATGAACTCCGACGCCGCCCCGCCCACCTTCTTGGACAGCATCGCGCTCCCATACGCCGACATGCAGGCCAGGCAGCGGTAGAGCGAGTCCCTCTTGCCTTTATCGAAGACATGCGGCCAGTACCAGTTGATCGCGAAGCTGTTGCCGTTGGCCTCCCATGACCCGTAACGCTCCTGGACGTCCGGACAGGCCGGGTCACCCTCTAGCGGCGTTGCGGAAGACTTGTCCGAAGGACAGATGTACTGTGAAACCACGCCCCTTCCTGCAACGCCTGGCGCGATGTACTTGTTGTACGGTCGAAGGTTCGTCGGGATGACGTATGTATCCTGCCCCGGGTAATCGGGATTGTCGACCTGGGTTTGGAATCCGCCGTAAATGTATTCCCCGTAGTAGTTGTAAGTGTACCCCGTCGGCTCGATCCACCAGGGCTGCGTCGGGTAGCTCCCTGTCCCGGTCGGGTCGTTGTCCGAGGAATACGTACCCGAAGTCTGCGCCAGTTCACGCAGGCTTGAGCTGCACTTGGCCACGTTGGCGGCCTCCCTGGCCATCGTCAGGGCGGGAAGCAGGACCGAGATCAGCACCGCGATGATGGAGATCACGACCAACAACTCGATCAAGGTGAAGCCGCCGACAAACGGCCCCGCCGCGCTCCTGGTTCTTGCTCTTACGCGATTCATTGATTTCTCCTCAATTCCTGGGCTTGGCAGGCAGAAGAGCCCGCACATGGGCAATCCTTCGTATCGTTGCTGTACAATTGCGTTTGCCGACTGCCCAACTCCACTTTCTGGGGCGGGATCTACCCGATTCCGAGACAACCGCGCGCTCTTCCACCCGATGCGCACGTTCTCCTATAATTGTTATGCGTAAACGTGATCAGGCAGGGCTCACCAAACTTGCGATAATATCAGGAAATGCCATGTGATGGCATCGAAGCCGCACAACATCACCATCTTGCTGCAAGCCATAAGTGCAGGCGAGACAGATGCTTGGGAGCAGCTCCTCGCCCTGATCTACGATGAGCTCCGTCGCTTGGCCGGGCGGCAAGTCCGCCGCGAACGCCGGGGCCACACCCTGCCGCGCACAGCCCTGGTCAACGAGGCCTACCTCCGCCTGATGGGGGACAAACAGGTCCATTGGCAGAATCGCGCTCATTTTTTTGCCGCCGCCGCCGATGCCATGCGAAGGATCATGGTGGACTATGCCCGCCGGCGCAAAGCCGAAAAACGCGGCGGCAAAGCTGATCGGCTCTCTCTCGATGAGGGCCGAAATGCCGGCATCGCCGCTGTCCCGGCCGTGGATGGCCCGGCGCAGGTGGACCTGGAGGCCCTCGACGAAGCTCTGTCCAAACTGGAGGCGGATGAGAAGCACCGGGAAAAATGCACCATCGTCAAGCTTCGCTATTTCGTGGGTCTGTCTGTTGAAGAAACCGCCAAGGCGCTTGGAAAATCCCCGGCCACGGTCAAACGCGACTGGGCCTTCGCCAAGGCCTGGCTCTACCGGGAAATGACCAAGGACGACCACCTGTGAGCGCAGATCGCAGTCGACAAGTCGAGGAGATCTTCCACAAGCTCCTGCAACGCGAGCCGGGCGAGCGCGCCGCCTACCTGAACAAGGCCTGTTCCGGCGATCCCGAGTTGGCCGCGGAGGTACAGCCCCTCCTCGATGCCTACGAGAATTCGACCGACTTCCTTGAAAAGCCCCTGCCCGCTACGCTCGACAAGGCCTTCATCGAGGAGCAGAAAAGCGGACTGATTCGCGCCGAGGAGGAGGCCCTCGTCGGCCACCGCATCGGCCCCTGGAAGCTGGTCCGCAAGATTGCCGCCGGCGGAATGGGCACCGTCTACCTCGCCAGTCGCGATGATGGCCAGTACCAGCGCCAGGCCGCGATCAAGCTCATCAGGCCGGGACTACGCTTCGACGAGCCGCTGCAAAGGCGCAAAATCATCCGCCAGTTCCGTGACGAACAGCAGCTCCTGGCCGATCTCGATCACCCCAACATCGCCAAGCTGCTCGAGGGCGGTACCACCGAGGACGGCCTGCCCTACCTGGTCATGGAGTACATCGAGGGCCAGCCCATTACCGAATACTGCGAGCAGCGCAATCTCTCGATCGAGCAGCGCTTGGCCATCTTCCGGCCGGTGTGCCTTGGCTTGCAGTACGCCCATGGGAAGCTCATCGCCCATCGCGATCTCAAGCCCAGCAACATCCTGGTTTCATCGAGTCCTGATTCCATCGGTGATCCTGTCCCGCGGCTGCTCGATTTCGGCATTGCCAAGCTGCTGAACAAGGATGCCTACGGCGAGAGCGGCGCCGGCACCTCACTCGGCCTGCGCCCGATGACGCTCGATTACGCCAGCCCCGAGCAAGTCCGCGGCGAGGCCATCACCACCGTGAGTGACGTCTACTCCCTGGGAGTCGTGTTGTACGAAGTGCTCACCGGCCGGCTGCCCTACGAGGTCAATAAGTACTCCGCCGAGTGGATCATCAGCAAGGAACTGCCCAAGCGGCCCAGCGCCATCCGCAAGGGGATCAGCCGCGACGTGGACGCCATCGTGCTCAAGGCCCTCGAGAAGGACCCGGCTCGCCGCTACCAGAGTGTCGCCGCCCTGGCCGAGGATATCGACCGCCACGTCACCGGTCGCCCCATCATGGCCCGCCCGCCCAGCGCCCTCTATTACTTGGGCAAGTTCATCGTTCGTAACCGTTGGGCGGTATTCCTCCTCGTCTGTGGAATCACCGCCGGGCTGGCCGTCGGCATTTCCGTGAAGACCAAAGCCGAATGGGATGCTGAACGCGAGCAGCGGGAGTTGGCCACCTGGCTGTATTACGTGGGACGCTCGTTCTTCCTGCAGAAGGACTACCTCACCGCCGAAGGCATCCTTCGCCGCGTGATAAAAATCGAGGAGAAATTGCCCGCCGAACAGGACTGGCGCGGCCCCTGGTTGCTCGCCGAGCGGCGCGACCTGCTTGCTCAATGTCTGCTGGCCCAGGGCAAACACAACGACGAAGCCGTGGACTTGGTCGAGAAAAGCTATCCCCCCCTCAGGGAATACTTTGGCGAGTCCGACCGCCGCATCCGCGACGCCCGCGACAGAATCATCGATCTGTACACCGCGCTGGGCAAGCCGGAGTCGGCCTACCGACTCCTCGGCGAACCGGTGAAGCTGCCGCCGCTTGAGGAGCCGTCACCGGCAAACGGGGCGGCGGACCGCGAACCGACATCAAAGCCGGGCTGATGCGAGCCATCCATGGCATCATTCCTGCTTGCTCACGCCTGGGGAACCGGCAGGTACATCCCCGGCCACGGATCTTCCTTTGCGGGCACAGGCCGATGAGCATTGCTCCCCCGCGTGAGCCAGCACGTGTTCCGCAACGTCATCGCCGCGTAGGGAAGAATCCAAGACAGGCACGCTACCCAGAAAAACTTGTAGACCAACAGCCACACCCAGTCACTGTCCCGCTCATTGCGGTAATAGATCGCCGCGGAGACTGCCGCGAAGATCAGGATCACGCCGGCACGATGCAGAAGGTACCCCTCGTTCATCGCCACCAGGGCCGCGTTGTCGGCCACCAGTAGCGGCGGCAGCACCAGCGAGGGTACCACCAATAGCATGTTGGCCCGGAAGGCGTGAAGGTGCTTCGCTCGGAACCTGCTGAACAGAAATCTGAACAGCACGATCGTCTCCCGGATGTTGCTTCGCGCCCAACGCAGAAACATCCTGGTGAGGCCCGCAAAGGTGTGCGGCATGTTGCTCCGGACCACGGCGTTGCCCTGATAAGCGGTCAACCAACCTTCGCGAAGGAACAAATTGGTCATGGCCCGATCTTCGCCCGTGGTGCAGGCCTGCCCCAGAAATCGTTGAGCCAGCCACTCATCCGCGATCCTCCGGACCACCTCCGCGCGATACGCGCTCAGCGCCCCCGGTGTGCAGAACACGCCGCGGAACTCGTTCTGATAGGCCCTGACGAACTTGAACGACATGCTGAAGTAGCACTTCAGAAAGCGCGTCATCAGGCTCTGCTGAGGATTGAGCACCTCAACGCAGCCGGCCACGCATCCAACCGCTGGTTCGCGGACCAGGGGCGTAACCACGTTCCGCAGGGCGTTTCGCTCCAGCACGCTGTCCGAATCGAGCGTAACAAAGACGTCGCCCCGGGCCTCGGCAAAACCGAGATGCAGCGCCCGTCGCTTGCCTTTGTTGCTCAAGTGCCGCAGCGGTGTCACTCGCACTCGCCGCTTCGCCTCCCGGGTCGCGGCGAGAATGTGCAGCCACGTGTCATCCGTGCTGCCGTCGTCGATGGCGATGATCTCCAGCTTGTCCGCGGGGTAGCGGCTGGCCGCGGCGGACAGGATCGCCTGCCGGACCAGTGCTCCCTCGTTGAACGCCGGAATCAACACCGATACGGTCGGCAGGGCCTCGTCCATCAGGCCGTCCAACGGCCGGTATCGCCACCACAGCGCAACCCGCCAGATCATCGCCGCCAGCATCACTGCCCCGTAGCCCGCCGTTGCCAGCCAGAACAGTTTCCCCATCGTCGACGGCGGCAGGAAAAGTCTTGGCGTCCACAGCCGGCCCCCGAGCCAGGCCAGTATCAAAAGACTCGCGGCGCCCGCCGCGATGAGGACCTTGACGCATGGCTCAAATCCGCCCCAGGCCCGGGACACTCCGGCATCCTTCTTGGCCCCCTCCGGCATGCCCCATAACTGGCCCGACGGCGGACCATTCCCCGTCCGCGCAACCCGCTGGCGCCCGGTCCCTGTGTCAACAAGACTTGGTGAATCGAAGCCCATCATCGTCTGGCCATTGCCACGGTCGCTCCGCCCCCAAACGGCAATTCTACTCTGGTTCCCGTCGCATCGACTACCGACCTGCCGGCTGGCCTGTCCAGCCCAGTCGCCCACCGCCCCGCGCGCAGCATCGCCGGGGACGCCCCATGGTTCTAGACCTGCATACCGGCGGAACGTTGGCCATCTGGTCGGGCCCGCGGCGCAGAATTTTTCCATCTCGTTTCGGACCCAATGTCGCCTGCATCAGTGCCGATTGCCGCAATCTTTGGTATAACCGTGCTCCATGGAGGACCTTCCCTGTTCTGTCGACCGAACGCGGCCGGCACCCGGTCGAAACAACGAGCCGTCAGTCCGGCGTCACCGGGCGCCATGTGCCGCGGTGGTCGCCCTCGTCCTCAGCACGCTTCTGGTCGGACAGAATTACCATCGACATGTTGTCTGGCCGCTTGTGGTGAACTCGGACCAGATCCGGCGCGTTCGCATTGGCGTCGACCCGAATACCGCCGCATGGTTTGAGTTGGCCCAGCTTCCCGGCATCGGCGAATCCCTCGCCCATCGCATTACCGAGTTTCGCGATTCTCGATCGAGCGCCACAGAGGCGACCTCTCGCCCGGTTGTGGTCTTCAAATGCCCGGCTGATCTGACGCAAGTAAAGGGCATTGGCGCCGCAACATTGTTGAAGATTTCACCTTACCTCTACCTTTCGGGCTCTGGAAACCATTGACAGCCACCACCTTCGCCGATATCGTCACCGCGGAACACAGGGGCCCGGCGGCCAGACATTCGGGCGGGTAGCGTATGTCCATCAAGGATTGGTCTGATAATATCATCCTGGGCGAACTGCAGGACGACCCTCAGTTCTCCGACGACCTCAACGCCATACAGGACTTGCTCGAAAAGCGCAACGGCTCAAACGTCGTCCTCGACTTTTCCGGCGTCACATTCCTGAACTCGTCGAACATCGCCAAGCTGCTGAAGCTGCGAAAGCTCATGCACACCGACGCCCCCGGCAAGCTGCGGCTCTGTGGCATCAAGACCGGCGTGTGGGGCGTCTTTCTCGTGACCGGCCTGGACAAGATCTTCGAATTCTGCAACGACGTCACCGGCGGCCTGACCAGCGTCCAGATGGACCAGTAGCCGCCCGGCCTTCAGTGACCAATCCTTGCAGCAGCGCTTTGCCCCCCACCGATTCGCCCCTGCGAGTTCTTGGCCCCCCCTCATCAATAGCTGTTAGAATGCTTGGGGCGAGGGCCAGCGATCAGGCGTCCCCAAGCCGATCGGGAAACGAACCGATGCGGACCAACCGGCCAAAGAGGGTTGTCTACGCCATCTTACTCGCAGGCGCCATTGTCTTAACGCTGCTGCTCTACGTCTTGCCATGGACGGCGCGCTCCATCGGCGAACGCTTAGGTTGGTCGATACGCGCTAATAGCGTTTTGTTGGGTGGCATGGTGCTGGCTCTGGTTAGCCTGTCCGTGGCAGGCAAACCCGTCTACGACCTGTGGCAAAGACGAAAGGAGCCCAAACCCGGCTTTTGCCCGCAATGCGGATATTGCTTGATTGAAAACGAAACCGGCAAATGCCCGGAGTGCGGGACTTCCTTAGAGGTCGTGGTATTCCTCTGCGCCGTTTGTGGGCGAAAAGCACATGTTCCCGCTTCCCTGCGAGGTCGCAAGTTTGACTGCCCGCATTGTGCTGCGACTGTCCAACTCGCAAGAACGATGTGCGGAACCTGTGAACGCGAGGTTTACTTTCCCGCCGTGCCGCGAGGCCGTCAGACCGTCTGTCCGCACTGTGCGGCGGCCACCGAACTCCTGGTATGCGTTTGCGAGCATTGCCTAAGCAATGTTATCATGCCTGTTTCGCTCCGCGGCCAGACGCGGCAATGTCCATTTTGTGGCACGGCGAGTCCAATACCCTGAAGCCCACCATTTCGTGTTCTCAACTTGCCCCGGCTTGGCCCTGCTCCAGAGGCCAGACGACAGTATGATCCTGG
>DATKKX010000245.1:0-5063 GCA_035542775.1 Phycisphaerae bacterium
GATAGCGAAAAGCCTTCAGGATAAGATAATCTAGTAAGGGAAAATACTCGTTCTGAGTAGGGATAATCCGCCTTTCAGGCACTCGGAGAAATACATGGCTGCGCATAAGAAGGAAGCGTCACACTGGTTCGGGGTGACAGCGGTGCTGACAGCGCTGGCGATCTCGTTGGTAGGCTGCGGCACAACGGCTGTACCTCCATCGGCACAAGTGGTGCCCGCGCCGGAACAGGGACCCGCAGGGCCCCAAGGGCCAGCGGGACCACAGGGACCTCAAGGCCCCCAGGGTCCACTGGGACCGCAAGGGCCGGCTGGCGCGGGCGGCTCAGGCGGCCCGATCCTGTCTCCCAGCTCGTTGGCCATCCCAGAGACGATCGTCACGATTCTCTCGGCGAGCGGCCCGGCCGGCGGCGGAGCAGCCGTCGGCAGCCCATTGGTCGTCAAGTTCACGTTGAAGGACGACAGCGACCGGATCATCGATATTACCGATCTCGACCGATTTGCCTTCTACGTGTCCGGCCCGGTGGAGAGCTATCTGCCCGTCATCAAGGCGGACAGCAGCCTGGCGAACAACCTGGCCAAGATCACGCAGAACGACGATCTGTCGTATACGTACACTTATCCGGCGATCCCAGGCACGTTCCAAAATCCATTGAACGCCACCAGCGGAGGCGGAGGCGCGGTGACGGCCGGCTCGTATACAGTGGGCATTGAGGCCCGGCGCACTTTTGTCACTCCCGAAGGACTCAGCGTTCGCAAGGCTGGCGATGCATACTTTGACTTCGCCGTCGGCGGAGCGGCCCTCACGCATCGGCAGGTCGTCACGCAGGCCGACTGCAACAAGTGCCACGTCACCTTGTCCGTGCACGGCGAAAACCGCACGCAGGCCGCGGGCTGCGTCCTGTGTCATACGCCGGGCGCGCTGTCGAACCAGAGCAAGGTCCCGAACGCGGTCTCGATCGAGTTTCAGGATCTGATTCACCGCCTGCACCACGGGGTGGAGTCGCGCCTGATCGAGGCCACAGCGAAGAACCCCAGCTCCCCGGTGGACCCCAATCACGCCGATCCCAATGACCCCAACGCCAGCTTTAATCCCAGAGACCCGACCGATCCCAACGCCTATCGATACATCGTATATGGGTATGGCGGAGCTCCGGTCGATTTCTCCGACGTGGAGTTCCCGTTCATGCCCGGGGGAGCGGGCTTCGATCAGCAAGTCCGCAACTGCGGCGTCTGCCACGACGGCGCAAGCCAGGGAGCCATGTATCACGCCGATGCCAGCATCAACCGGGCACATTGCAGCACTTGCCATGACGACATCGACTTCGTCAGCGGCACCATCCTGGATCCGAACAACGTCTTTGTGAAGAAAGGCATCTTGAGCAAATCGCAGTTGAGCAACACCGCGTACCGAATTCCGCCCGGGGGTATTCCGCATGTGTTCACCGATGCCGAATGCCGCGTGTGCCACGGCGATGCTTCGCCCATCAGCATCTCCCGAGTTGTCAGTACGCATGTGCCGATCCTGTCAAGGCCGCCAGACCCCAACGATCCGAACGGAACAGTCAACGGTATCCACGTCAGCATCACCGGTGTTAAGGACGCGAACGACGTCACTCCGACGTTCTTTACGCCCGGCACTGATTTCCTGCGCGTCACCTTCAATATCCTGGATGCCAACAATGTCACCATTCCGTTGGCCAAGGTGGCCTCGTTGAACCTGATCCTCGCAGGGCCGGTAGAGAACTATCAGAAGGTGCTGCCCAATACAGGCACCCCGGTGAGTAACGGGACCGTCAACATCATGGATCCCAACAACGGAACCATCACCGGCACCGGGCCATATGTCTTCACGTACACCCGTTCGGCGATTCCGGCAACGTATCCGACGCTGGCCAACGATTCGGCGGCGTTCTCCTACGCCGACGGATGGGGCAAGCTCCAGGGGACAGCTCTTGTCTCCGGCAGCTACACGGTCTGCGTTTACGCCTACCGGAATGTCGTGTCCGGCGGTGTGACCTACCGCGAGGTTTCGGCGCCGGCCCTGTTCCCGATCCGGATCGGCTCGGCGGGCGCGGCCGCCGCGTACCCCGGTTACGTGACCGACGCGAAGTGCAACGCCTGCCACGGCGACCTGCGCCTGCACGGCAACGGGCGTAAAGGTGTAGCTGAGTGCGTCCTATGCCACGTGGCTGGCTCCGAGGATCGGTCGATCGCGGTGGCTGGCACGCAGGACCCGGCCCCCGACACGATCGACCTGAAGGTAATGATCCACAAGATCCACAACGCCCGCGATCTCAGCGTCGTTGCGAACGGCGGCAAATACGACTTGATCGGGTTCGCCACGGGCAAGCCAGCCACAACCGGAAGCATCCTGGACTTCTCCGCAGGCTTCACGCCGGTGATGCCCGACGGAAACAAGAACTGCACTGTGTGCCACGCGACCAATGCCTGGCGGGCCCCGATCGAGCGGAGCGACGTCAACATCTGGAAGGTTGCCTGTACATCCTGCCACGACTCGGCGGTGGATGCCGCTCACGTGGCGGCGAATACCCTGCCTGGCACACCGCCCACGGAAATGTGCGAGATGTGCCACGGCGATGGCAAGGCGCTGTCGGTCTATCTGATGCACTCGTCGCCGTAAGCGCGGTCGGCGCAACAGGACCGACAATCCGAGAATCTCAGGAATGGGGCAAGGGCAACACCCTTGCCCTGTTCTTTTGGAAATGAGGGTCATATGATCAGTATCCACCTGGAGCATCAAACTACCGCGGCGCGGGCCGCTCCGTTGGGGATTTCCGATTGACAACCTCGAATTGCCGATGTCGTGGCTGTGATCGTTGCCGGCGCCCGTGCCGAGCGCGCATTCCGACTGTGCCGCTCGCGGCTGCTGTCGTCGCGGCCGGTCTCCTTGCGGCGTCCCTGCTCGGCTCGTGCGGGACGACGCCGCTGCCGACGCCGGACGCTCCCCAACCCTCGTGGCATGAGCATGTCTTCACCGTGGTCATTCCCCAGGGCTACCAGGGGCCGGAAGACTGCCTGATCTGCCACGAGAACTTCGCCAACGACCTGCGCCAGACGGGGCACTGGAACTGGGAGGGCACGCCGAACAACATCGCCGGGCACGAAAACGAGACACACGGCAAGCGTGATCTGATCAACGGATTGTTCATCGGCGTTCCGTCGAATGAAGCCCGCTGCGCGCAATGCCACCCCAGCTTCGGCTACACCGATCGGAACTTTGACTTCGCCAACGATCGACGCGTCGATTGCTTCATCTGCCACGACACGACGGGCACCTACGCGAAGGCGCCCACTGAGGGCGGCGGAGGCGGCCAGGCGGCGCTGATGCAGAACGGCCAACTGGTCCTGGCCACGCCGGCCGATCTGAAGGACGTGATCTACAACATCGGTCACCCCAGCCCGCCGAATTGCGGGGCCTGCCACTTCTATGCCTGCGGCGGCGACAACGTGAAGCACGGCGATCTTTCCTCGGCCCTGCTCAATCCGACCCCGGAGATGGATGTCCACATGGGCGGGCAGAACTTCACCTGCCTGACCTGCCACGAGATGAAGAACCACGGCTTCTCCGGCTTCAGCCTGCACTCGATGGGCGACGGCGGCCAGTCGCCGGACTGCACCCGCTGCCATTCGGCCACCGCCCCGCACACGCAGGACGCCTCTATCGACGGTTTGTTGAACTCGCACCTGAACCGCCTGGCCTGCCAGCTCTGCCATATCCCGACGTTCTCGCGGAGCAAGCCGACCGTGGTCCAGTGGGACTGGAGCACGGCCGGACAGGACATCAATCCGATCCCGACGGACGCGCTGGGCATGCCGACCTACGACAAGGAGAAAGGCTCGCTGACCTGGGCGCAGAACGTGGGGTGGACGCCGCGATGGTTCAACGGCAAGTGGAACCGGAAGATCATCGGCGTGGCGGACACGTACACCAACACCGGGACGGCGAACGATCCCATCGTCCTGGCCGAACCGACGGCCACGTCCGCGGACCCCGACGCCAAGATATATCCGTTCAAGGTGATGTACGGGCGTCAGCCGGGGGACACGGTGAACAAGCGGCTGATCGTGCCGCACCTGTTCGGATCGGCCGCGGGGCCGAACGCGTATTGGGACAAGTTCGACTGGGCCTCCTCGCTGCAGGAGGGGGCTGCTTACAGCGGCGTGCCGTTCAGCGGGACGTTCGACTTCCCGTACACGGTGACGTACCTCCGCGTGAACCACGAAGTCGCGCCGAAGAGCCAGGCCCGGACGTGCTTCACCTGTCACACGCAGACCTGGTTCTGGGCTCAGCTCGGCATAACCGATCCACTGGCGGGGCCGTGAGCTCGGGGCGGGTAGCGCACCACGAAGACCACGAAGGAAACGGAGAAAGTTTGCCGGGCGCGGGTGGCTCGGACAAACCTGGTTGGTCCGTGGGTGCAAGCCGGCTCGTGCTCGCGCGGGGCACTGCCTTGAGGCAAAGCAGAGCTTTGCTCTGCCCGAACCACATGTGCGGCGCCGCCATGTGGACGCCGCCGCGTGGCAAAGCAGAGCTTTGCCCTCCCCGCATGCACGGACAAGGCGGCCTTGTCCGTGCCACCCCAGTCATCATCGAGCTTGATCAGGGCAGTATCCAGTCCCAATGGCTGCGGCGTTTGGGGATGGTGAGGGCGCCGGGGTTGGAGTCGAAGGTCTGGACGCGGCGAGGAGGCGGAGGCGGGGGCTGCTGAGGATCGGGTGCCAAGGGCTGAGCGCGGGGCGGAACGGGCAGCGGCGGCTGCTCGGGCGCGGCGTCGACGGACGAAGCGTGGTCGGGGCTCGCGGCACCGCGTCTGGGGGTGGCGCCGGGGTAGTCGTCGTGATCCTCGTCGTCGCGGTGGGCGGGGACGTCGTTGGGCCAGGGGGCGTTCTTGTAGGCGTCACTCTGGAAGTACTCGGCGTCCTTGCGGAGGTCGACTTTGGTGCCGTAGATGTCGCGGAAGGCGCGGGTCATGTTGTCCAGGTACTCCCCGAACTCGTACGGGGTGCCGTCCTTCTTGCGGCCGTAGGGGGCGTCCTCGGTG
>DATKKX010000246.1:0-13363 GCA_035542775.1 Phycisphaerae bacterium
CAGATTGCGGCCGCAATCACGCCTGCGGCAATCAAGTCGAACCAGCGGCACGCTGTCAGTCTCCTGCGATCCATACCCTCAGCATTCTCCTGTTTTGCGGTGTCCTGCCAAGGGTGAATCGAACACGCGGCTGCATTAACAGTAAGTAACAGCTCCTGGAAGAGACCGATCTGTCGCCCTGACAAGGCTTAAGAGGAACGGCCCGCGGCGAAGGACCCAGGGCCCATCCCGGCGCGGCGGAACTGGGCCATCCACTGCCGCCCGCTAGGCCGGGTTTCGTGAGTGTTGGCACGGTGAGTCGTGGAACGCCGTCCCCGATTCCCGCTCCTCACCGGCGTCCCGTCAGCCCCACGCGTCAGCCCACCACCAATCAGCAGCCGATCCGCGTAGTTTGCGCGTACGACCTCTGCATACTCGCCAGCCAAAATCAAAAATCAGAAAATCAGGGGACGCCACATTCAATTCCCGCCCCTCGCCGCCACCTTCTCCGCCCATGCTTCCGCCCACCGCCAATCCGCACCCGCTCGCAACCCCCGGCCCGGTGAAGGCAATAAACATCTCCCCCACCCGACGATCCATCCGCCCCCGCGCCAAAACCGGCCCCTCGCCGCGCCAACCACCCCAAACCCACGCCCCCTCTGTTCATCCGCCCGCCCTTCACATCGCCCGGCGATGTCAAGGCTCATCCTTCCCGTGTGCCTCCGCCTGGCCGAGTGCATACAATTCGTCGTGGACCATCGTCGGCTGCCGACGAGCACCCATCAGCAGCGCTGTCGCGCGGCGTCGAAGGAGGCGCCGAATGC
This sequence comes from Phycisphaerae bacterium, assembly GCA_035542775.1. GTDB lineage: Bacteria > Planctomycetota > Phycisphaerae > UBA1845 > UTPLA1 > DATKKX01. Next base: position 804 of record DATKKX010000246.1, read on the forward strand.
TGAAGCCGCCCAAGCAGAAGCCACGACCGAAGGCGTTCATCGCCGAGGACGTCCCGTGCCAGCACTGCGCCTACAACCTCCGCACGCTGCCCGAGGACGGCCGCTGCCCGGAGTGCGGCGAGCCGGTCAGATTCTCCTTGCTGCGCGAGCGGTTGCGGTTCGTCGATCCCGTCTGGCTGGGAAAGCTGAAGACTGGGGCCAAGGTCCCTTTGTACGCGCCGCTGGGTGGCTTGCTTCTCTCTCTGGCAGGCCACGCCGTCTTGGGCCTGTCCGATTATTTTGTGAGCCTATCCAACTTGAACTGGCTGATCGGCATGACCTCCGTTCTCTCGATTGCGGGCGGCTGTGCAGTGGTGCTATACGGGGTGTGGCTGGTCGCCACTCCCAACGAGATGCTGCTGGCCCGCGAGACCTGGAAGTCCCCGCGGCGGGTCTTGCGGGCCTGCGTGCTGGTGGCGGCGCTGGGCTTGGGGACGATCGTGGTGGTCTTCGTATTCCCGCCGGCATGGTGGGCATTGGCCCTGGTGGCCGTGACCATCTCGCCGGTCGGCGTGGTGAGCGTGGCGGGGGTATGGGCGCTGTGTCGATACGTGCAGGAGCTCGCCGAACGCCTGCCTGATGACCTCACGGAACGCAAGGCCCGAGAGTATCGCACCAACTATGTGATCTGCTGGTTGCTGTCCGCGGGGCCGGGCGCTGTCGGCTTCGTCGCCTGGGGCGGCCCCATGTGGCTTTTCACGAGTGCGCCGGCCCTCACCGGCGTGGTAGTGCTCGAGGTCGCTTGTCTGTTCTTGCCCGATCACCTGGTGAAGGGTATCCAATCGCAATTGAACCGGGCTCGCCAACCGGAGAATGAAGGGGCTTGAGACCCTGTCCGACATGGTCAGGAATGGTAGGCCGGACGACAGTCACACCAGAGCCGCCCCCCACTCTTCATCCGTCTGCCCTTTACGTCGCCCGGCGATGTCAATGGTCATCCGTCCCCCCCCGCCTCGGCTGTCGATGTCGATTCTCGACTTTCGGTTCTCGGCCATCCGCCTTTTCTCTCGATCCTTTCCGCCCCCTGCTATCACCCAGCACCCACCACTCACCACTCAGCACTCAGGACCCAGGACTCAGCACTCAGCACTGTTTCCGCCCTTCCCACTTGCCTTTCTCGAAAGTTAGGCTATAGTTAGGATTGGGCCCGTGTCCTCCCCCGCGGCGGACTCCCTGAGCAGCGCAAGCCCGGAACGGCGCCTCCGCGCCCACTGCCCTCCGGGGTTGTCGCTAGATCCGCCACAGGCGAAATGGCCTCCGGTGCCCGATTGCAGACCGAAGGGCCGATGATGTTGCGCGTCGTTGCGATGGTTTGCACGTAGAAAAACTCGTGGAACCTGCAAATGACCGATAGCCGACAACTGACCACCAGGCGCGCGCGGTCGCGGCCTCTTGAACGGGTAAGAGCAGACAGCTATGAGCTGACAGCTTCTGCTGGCTTGCTACAGTTGCCACCAGTTGCCACGATTTGCTCGCCTTTCTTCCTCGCGCCCTGCGACAACCCCCTCCCGCCCCGCGCACGGCGATCGGAGCCCTTCAATGACCAACAACCAACCACTAATGATTGATCATTCCACCCCCTCCCCGGCCCTCATGCCTCTCCTCGCCAGCCAGATGATGTTTGCTAACAAAACTCTAACATCGAATGTTTTCAGGGAAATTCAGGGAAATTCAGGTTGCGCCCGCCTCAGCCGTCACCGGATCAACCCGCCCCAAACCGATAGCAGCCCATTTCACCCCCAAAACCAGAGGCCCCGTATTCCCCGTCCAGCCGACGCCTCCCCACTGCCGCACGACCCCGCCCCGCCGTTAACAATCGATAACATTTACTGCCCTTCAGAAAATCGCTGCCTAAGTGGAGCCGGTGCCCTCACCGGCGGCCTGGAGACCTCGCATTACCCGCGACTTTCGTGCGCAATGGCGAGCCCCCCGACCATGTCGTTTGGGTGCGAGCCCGCCTCGCGCGCCCGCCTCTGGCGGATCGCACCCACACTGCCCAGGGTCCGCCGAAGGCGGATTCACATGTTCCTGCGTCCAACCCGCCCCCCCCACTCCAATCGGCCCCTCGCCCCGCCTCCCAGGCGAAATCAATCCCCAAAGTCTGAAAGCCCGGCCCAGCCGCCGACGAGGACGCCGGCTCCACTGCGGCGACCCCCGGCGGTTTGCGACCTCTCGGCGTTCCGGCTTTCTGCTTTCGGCGTGCGGCCCGGCCATGCTCGCTTGTAGTCAGCCTCCCGTTTTTCGTAAAATCGTGGATGGAACGTCGGCAAAGGGGAAATCCCGTACCAAACCTTTGGCCGTTTCGCGTGTCCAGATACAGTGGAGCCGGTCCAGCGGCTTGTCGCGATTGCGTCCCGCGGCCGGCCTGACATTTGCGGCGGAACACGCCCGCCGCGTTTCTCCGGAGGAACGGCGATGAATACAACGCCAGGCGTCCCCGTGCGTCGCACCCTTACCTCCTCCCTGATCGTCATTCTGCTCGTCTGCGCCGGGGCTGCCGCCCAGACGCCCGACAGCGGCGCGGCATCGCAGCCGAACATCCCGACGCTGCCGCCGGGCACCTCGACGCCGCGGTCGAGCGGCGGTGTTGCCGCCATCGAGAACGCCGCCGACCCCTCCGCCGCGATCGAGGCTTATGCCAAGGCCCGCGCCGACACCCTCGCCGACCCGCAGCTCGACGCCGCCTATGTCCACCGCATGGTCGCCCTCGGGGCCCCGCACCTCGCTCAGACGCAGGCCAAGGAAGTGGTGGGTCACAACCCCAACGACGGCGTCGCCTGGGCCGTGCTGGCCTTCTGTGACGGCGCCATGAACAACACCACCGCGGCGCTGAACGAGCTGACGTCGGCGACCCGCCTGGCGCCGGATGACGAGTTCGTGCAGTACACCGCGGGCCAGCTCCTGGGCTGGTACGACGCCCTGGGCAAGGCCAGCGACCTGATGCCGGGATTGCCGGAAAAGCTGCAGTTCATCAAGCAGGATTTCGCCAACCGCCCCGCGTTCGCGGAGACCTACAAAGGCGCGCTTAATTTCTACAAGCAGCAGCCTCCCGCCGGCCACTCCGCTGGAGCGTCGCCGGGCGCGTCCGCCGCGGAGGCACCGACCGGGGCACCGGCGGATGCCGGTTCTTCCACGAGTACCCCTGACGATACGAGCGTGATCACACAAGGCCCGTCGGCGACCGTCAACCAGGACGCTCCGGCCACCGACGCAAACGGGCTGCCGCCGCCCCAGCGATTCATCATCGCCGAGAAAGCGCCGTTCCGACTCCCGAACGGGCAGACTCTGGTCTTGTTTGACCATAAGGTCGGACACGATCAGGTCCGGTACAAGGTGGATGGCATCGAGTACAAGCCCCACGTGGGCGAGACCGTGGCATTCCACGGCGCCAACTACCTGGTGCTTGTCACCTGCACGCGGTGGAAGCTGCTCAAGAAGGACTATGGCCACGACTCGGCGGAGTTCCAGATCGAGTGCGTCCCGACGCCCGCTACGCAGGCCCCGGCCGATGTCATCGTGAACCCGCCGACCGTTGTCGAGGCGCCGGTGGAGTACGTCCCGGAGTATTACGGCTCATACGTCGTCCCGACATACTACGCCGCGTATCCGGCCTGGTCAGTCAGCATAGGCTTTGGCTGGGGCTATCCGTGGTGGGGCTACGGGGGTTGGCGCGGTTACCACGGCTGGTACGGGTACGGTGGGCGATGGTATGGTCACGGCGGCGACTGGCATGGCCACGGTGGTGACTGGCATGGCCACGGCTCCGGCAACCATGTGACGCCGTATGCCCATGGGGGTTATGCTGGCGCATCGCACGGATCCAGCGGTGGGAGTCACGGCTACAGCGGCGGCGCTCACAGCTCCAGCGGAGGGGGCCACGGTTACAGTGGTGCCGGTCACGGCTACAGTGGCGGGGGTCACAACTCCAGCGGAGGAAGTCACGCCTACAGCGGTGGCGGCCGCAGTTTCGGCGGTGTTCGCAGTGTCGGTGGCGGATCGCGAGGCTTTGCCGGCGCGTCGCACGGCTCCAGCGGTGGCGGTCGCACCTTCAGCGGAGCAGGTCGCGGCTTCAGTGGAGCGGGTCACAGCTTCAGCGGTGTTCGCAGTTTCGGCGGCAGTCGCAGCTTCGGCGGCGGACACGGCGGCCGAGGACGTTGACCGACGTAAAGCGGCTCACTCAGTCCCATAGAGTGCATCCCCGACACACCTGGTCCCTGGGCAGGAACGATACGGCACGATCGAGCGGCTGCTTTGGTGACCAAATCTATGCCCCAAGTTTGAAAACTTGGGCCACGCGACCGTATGCCGCTCACTCCCGTTCAGGCTCCGATCCGCCCTCAACTGCTACGGGTTTTCCGGCGGCTTCGGCGCCGGCTTGATCGCCAGATAGTCCAGGCCGATGGTCGGCCTCGCCACAGAGTCGGGGGCGCCTTTGAAGACGATGGCCAGGGCGTGCGGGCCGGCGGTCAGCGTGACGGGCTTGGTCACGTACTGGCGGGCCAGCGTGCGGAGGGGGTCGTAGAGGTCCAGCTCCTCGCCCTTGTTTTCGAAGGACGCCGCCACGCCGTCGACCTGCATCGCGATCCGCCCGGCCTGCGGCCAATGGGCCACGGCGAGATACAACAGCCAGTCGCCGGCGTCGGGCACCGAAAAGGATAAACCCAGCGTGTCGCCGACAGCGGCTGGCCGCCACACGAAGATCTTGCCCCCGGCCCACAGCCGGCCCTCGATGAAGCTGTCGCCGGACGGAGCGGGCAGCAGGTCCTCGATGGGGAGGATGGTGGCGTCGCTGAAGACGAACTCGGTCGCCGGCTGCCACATGTCCGGCAGCTCCAGGCGGCGAAGGTCCTCGTCGGTGACGGCCACGTGGTCGTCATAGGTGCCGGGGCGGGCGTAGTAGTAGCCGATGCGGGCGTAGGACATGCCCGGCACGCGGTCGTGCGGGAAGAGTTCGAGGAAGAAGGCGAAGTGGTCGCGGAAGGGCAGATCGTCGAGGATCTGCCACCGGTGGTTGGTCACGAAGCCGCGGCTGCCGTAGCCGTCGTTGCGGGGCTGGCCGCAATAGGCGTCGCTGAAGATGTCCGGCGCGGACCAGGCGTAGTCGAAGTAATCCTCCGAGCCGGTGCCGAAGGTTGACGGGACCTTGTCATTGTCGATGAAGACCTTCTCGTCGCCCTCGCCCCACCAGCCGCCGCCGAGCGTCGGCACGCGGCAAGGGTTGAGCAGCATCAGGGCGGTGCCGACGTATCTGCCGGAGCCGCCGGCGAAGAGGAACGGCATGTCCTGCACGGCCTTGCCCGAACCGACCACGCCGTGATTCACCCGCCAGCGGGCGCGGAAGTGCATGGAGCGATCGTTCCACGCGTAGTCGGCGGGCAGGGCCGATCCGGTGACCTTCACGGGCTGGTCGCCGCGATTGTCGAGCACGATCCGCAGTGACGAGGCGAAGGGCATCATGTAGCGGCAGGTCATGGTCCCGTCCGGGGAGACGTCGAAGGGCAGAGAATTGAACGGGTTGACGCCGGGGGCGGCGCCGAAGAAGTCCCCGACCGGGGCGTCGACCTGCGGCGTGGGGTAGTCGTCGGCGATGATCTGGAGGAGCGTCTGCCGCAGGGCGAGATCGGCGTCGTCGGCCTGGACCTTCAGCGTCAGCCGCTCAAGGGCCTGCGGGCCGGTGAGCTTCAGGACCTCAGCCTGCTGGTGCGGCGCGATGGTCGCGGTGATGGCGGCCAGCTGGTGGCGGCTGGCGAGCGGATACTCGCGAGCCGGATCGCCCAGGATGCGGCGGGCGTTGATGATGGCGTCGGCGAAGGTCTTCAGGTCGCGCGGCTCGAAGGTCTGCACGACGGCGTCGGGGGCGTACCGGCGGATCTGCACCTGGTAGAAATGCACGTCCTTGAGGTTGCCCTTCCAGACCATGCGACAGCGGCCGGCGAAGGGGATCGGGCAGTACGCGGCCTGATGCTGGCGGAGGATGTTCGCCGGCACGGCGGCAGGATCTCCGCTATTCGCGGCGATGGCGGCGTAGGGGCAGAGCAGGAAGTCTGCGGCGGGGCCTTCGTAGAGCGGCTTGCTCCGGCCGTCGAGGTTGAGGCGGATCTGCCCTTCCATGGCGGCGGTCCAGGTGCGGACGATGGCCCCGGGTCCTTTGACGTCGCAGATGAGGTATTCGCCCACGCCGTCGGGGCCGGGCTTTTTCACGACGCCCTCGAAGCCGGGGAGCTCCTCGCCTCCGAAGCCGTCGGAGTTGGCAAACCAGCCGGGGCCGCCGGGCAGATTGCTGTGGCGATCATAGGAGGAGAACTGCACGGTCTTGTAAGCGGGGGAAGGCGACTCGGTGAGCCGCCTGAAGTCGGTCATCTCCTGGACCAGTTTGCCGGTCTGGATGGGTGGCGCGACGCAACCGGCTGCAAAGGCCACGGTAGCGGTCGCGAGCAGAAGCGTGGTGAGTCGGTTCATGATGCACTCTCCGGAGTCCCGCGAGGTGGGACTCGGCGGCATGGTACACGCGCCGGGCGATCGCGGCTACCTGGCGGCAGGTTGGCGCGAACGGTCGGCGTCGCTACAGTACAACCTGGCCCATCGAATTACGACGCGGAGACGATACCTATGTCTGCCAAGATCGCGATCTTCTGGCCCGGTGACTATCGTACCAAGCCCAATCAGCAGGCCTTGCCGCAGATGACCGAAGCGACTGCGCAACTGGAGCGGGCGCTGGCCAAGCTCGGGCGGTCGTCGTATCGGGTGGAGGGTTTCCTGACCAAGCCGCATGAGGCCATCGAGAAGCTCGGGCCGATTGACGACCCGATGATCGGCGTGTGCGTGCATTGGATCTACGGCCCGCACACGACCGACGGCGTGGTCGGTAAGGACAATCCGCTGCTGCTGGCGAGCAATTTCTCCGGGACGTGGCCGGGGCTGGTGGGGTTGTTGAACACCGGGGCGTGCCTGGAGAGCCTGGGCCGGCGGTTCTCGCGTGTGTGGACCAGCGCGGATGACTGGACGACGGACAAGGCGTTCATGGAGAGGCTGGAGGCGTGGTGTACCTCGGGGCGGATCGAGTATCCCGCGGATGAGATTCGCTATCACACGCCAATATCCAAGCAGGCCGCGGCCGCCGCGCAGAAGGTCTGCGAGCAGATCCGGCGTCGGCGCGTGCTGGGGCTGATGCTGGGGGATACGTCGATGGGGATGATCAACGGCTATTTCGGGCATCGACTGCTGAACGCGGTCGGGTTTACCGAGCACAAGGTGGACCAAGCCTGGATCATCGACCGCGGCAAGCGGATCACGGACCAGCGGATCAACGCGGCCCTGGGCTTCGTGAAGGAGAAGGGCGTCAAGTTCCACTACAAGGAAAAAGGGGCGGAGGATTTCGACGAGAACGCCACCCGCGAGCAGTTGCGCGACTATCTGACGGTGCTCGATCTGGTGACCGAGTTCAAGGCGGATTGCATGGGCTGGCAGTATCAGCTCGGGCTGCTGCCGCTCCGGCCGCCGTCAGATTTTTCGGAGGGGCTGCTGAACTCGGTGTGCCGGCCGGAGTCCAATGGCGACACCATCGTGTGCTCAACCGAGGCCGATCAGGGGAACATGGTGCCAATGGAACTGATGAAGCGGTTGCTGAAGGCCAAGGGGCTGCATCAGGCGGTCATGTTCCACGATGTGCGCTGGGGCGGCGAGCATGAGGGGCGATTTCTGTGGGTCCTGCTCAACAGTGGATCGTGCGGAGCGTATGCGTTCAACCACCGGCCGGACACACTCCAGGGCGTGCACTCGTATCGCCAGCCGGCGGGATATTTCCCCGTGCCGGGCGGGACGTTCATGGGCGAGAGCCTGCCGGGGCAGGTAACGTGGGCGCGGGGGTTCATCAAGGATGGCGGGTTGTGGATGGATATCGGGCGGGGCGAGGTGGTGAAGCTGCCGCCGGAGAAGCGCGACGCGTGGTGGCGGGGAACGACCAGCGAGTGGCCGTTCATGGCGGCGTATCTGGGCGTGCGGCAGGATACGATCATGGCTCACTATTTGAGCAACCACGTGGCCGTGGCATATGGGGACATTTTTGAAGAGATGGTGGCGCTGAGTCAGTCTCTGGGCTTCAAAGTGCGGATACTTGGCGGGAACTAGAGCATGACGGCCGCTTCGCGTGAACGTCTGTATCTCGGCATCGATGTGGGGACCGGCAGTGCGCGGGCGGGGCTGTTCGACGCCCACGGCAAGATGCTGGCCGCTGCCACGCGGGAGATACGGATCTGGCGACCGCAAGCGGACTTCGTGGAGCAGTCTTCCGAAGATATTTGGCGGGCGGTCTGTAGCGCGGTGAAGCAGGCCCTGGCCGATGCCGGCGCGGACGCAGGGCAGGTTCGCGGCGTCGGGTTTGACGCTACATGCTCGCTTGTTTTGCTGGATGCGGAGGACAAGCCCGTCACGGTCAGCCCGACCGGGAGCGATGAGCAGAACATCATCGTCTGGATGGACCATCGGGCGATGGATCAGACCCGCCGCATCAATGCCACGGGGCACGAGGTGCTGAGGTATGTCGGCGGCGGGGTGTCGCCGGAGATGCAATCGCCGAAGCTGCTGTGGTTGAAGGAGAACCTGCCGCAGTCGTGGCGGCGGGCGGGGCGGTTTTTTGATCTGCCCGACTTCCTGGTGTATCAGGCGACGCATCGTGACGTTCGCTCGTTGTGCTCGACGGTGTGCAAGTGGACGTATTTGGGGCATCGACAGGGGGCGGAGGATGGCGCACCCGGGTGGGACGCGTCTTTCTTTCGGCAGGTCGGGCTGGGGGATCTGGTTGACGAGGGGTACCGGAGGATCGGCACGCGCGTGCGGCCGATGGGAGAGGCGGTCGGCGAGGGGTTGGCACCGGATGCGGCCGGGCAGATGGGGCTGGCGCCGGGCACAGCGGTGGGCATCTCGATCATCGACGCTCATGCCGGAGGGCTGGGGGTGCTGGGTGCGGCGGTGGGCGGCGAGGCTCCCTCGATGGAGACGATGGAGACGCGCCTGGCGCTGATCGGCGGGACGTCGAGCTGCCATATGGCTGTGTCCCGCGAGGCGCGATTTGTACCGGGTGTGTGGGGGCCGTACTACTCGGCCATGGTTCCGGGGATGTGGTTGAGCGAGGGCGGGCAGTCGGCGACGGGGGCGCTGATCGACCACGTCATTCTCTCGCATGCGCGGGCGGCGGAGTTGCAGGCCGAGGGGCGGGCGCGCGGGCTGAGCATTTATGAGATGCTCAACGAGCGGCTCGACAAGCTTGCTCGGACGGCGGCATTTCCGGCCGAACTGACGCGCGAGCTGCACGTGCTGCCGTATTTCCACGGCAACCGCTCGCCGCGAGCGGATGCCACCCTGCGCGGCATGATCTCCGGGCTCACGTTGGGCGATACGGTGGACGATCTGGCACTGCTGTATCTGGCAACGATCCAGGCGGTGGCTCATGGCACTCGCCACATCATCGAGACCTTGAATCAGAACGGGTATCGGATCGAGGTGGTGTTTGCGTGCGGCGGCGGGACCAGAAACCCCGTGTTACTGCGGGAGCACACCGACATCACGGGTTGTCGTTTTGTGCTGCCGCGCGAGCCTGAGGCTGTCCTTCTTGGTTCGGCGATTCTGGGGGCGGTCGCCTCCAGGGATTTCGGCTCGATGCTCGACGCCATGGCCGCGATGAACCAGGCCGGCCAGATGCTGCAACCGGCGGGCGGCGCTGTCGCCGACTATCATCGAGCCAAGCACGCCGTCTTCCATCGCATGTACCATGACTTCATGGCGTGCCGGGAGATCATGACCCAGCGAGCTTCTTCGTGATGCCACAGCAAGTCAACCCTCGCAAGGCCCCGCCGCTCCTCGAAATGACCGCCATCGTCAAGTCCTTTGACGGCCAGCGCGTCCTCCATGGCGTGGATTTCGATTTGTGCGAGGGCGAGGTTCACATCCTGGCGGGCGAAAACGGCGCCGGCAAGAGCACGCTTATCAAGATCCTCGGCGGCATCCATCGCCCCGACAGCGGCGAGATCCGCATCCGGGGGCAGCAGATGGAGTTTCGGTCTCCGCGAGAGGCCGCCGGCCACGGTGTGGCAATCATTCATCAAGAGCTTTCGCTCGTTGCGTCCATTTCCGTGGCGGACAATGTCTACCTCGGCAGAGAGCTGTCCGTGTATGGGTGGATGCGGCATGGAGCGCAATCCGCAAAGTGTACCGGTGTGCTGGGGCGGCTGGGGCTGCAACTTGATCCGCGGAGGATGGTCGGTTCATTCCCGATCTCGATCCAGCAGATGATTGAAATTGCCAAGGCGCTGGCGCACCAAGCGCACATCCTGGTTATGGATGAGCCCACCAGTGCACTGAATGAGTTGGAGGTCGAACGGTTGTTCGCCTGCATCGCCGAGTTGAAATCGCACGGCTGCGGCATCATCTATATCACGCACAAGCTGGAGGAGGTCTATCGCATCGGGGACCGCATCACTGTCTTGCGCGACGGGGTGATGGTGGCCACGGCGGCGGCCACGGCGATGCCGGCGGGTTCGCTGATCCGTTACATGGTCGGCCGCGAACTGGCGGACCATGGCGGCAAGAGATGGCGTCGCCCTTCGGTGCGCGGGCCGCTCCTCTTGTCACTCGACAACGTCCGGGTGAACGCGAGCGACCGGCGGCGAAGACCTCTGGTGGACGGCGTCTCGCTGAACGTGCACGGCGGCGAGATCGTAGGGCTGGCCGGGCTGCAGGGTTCCGGGAACAGCGATCTGCTTTGGGGCTTGTTCGGCGCCTACGGACGACGGACGACGGGCACGATCTCGGTTTGCGGAAGGCCGTATCAGCCAGCCTCGCCGCGGAAGGCGATTCGTCATGGCATCGCTATGGTCACCAATGATCGGCAGCGCACCGGGTTGGTGCTCAATCTGAGCGTTGCCGCAAACACAACGCTGGCGGCGCTACCGCAGGTTTCGCCGGGAGGCTGGCTGCTCGCGGGGCGTGAAATGCAGCTCGCAGCGGAAAGCACCAGGGCCCTGGATTTGCGGGCCGCCTCGCTACGACAGAGTGTGGCCACGCTGTCGGGTGGGAACCAGCAGAAAGTCGTTCTGGCCAAGTGGATCAACACCAGGCCGAGGGTGCTGCTGTTGGATGAACCGACGCGAGGCGTGGACATCGGCGCCAAGCAGCAGATTTATGAGCTGATGGGCAAATGGCGGGAAGCCGGTCATGCCCTTATCCTGATCACGTCGGAAATGCCGGAACTGCTGATGATGAGCGACTGCGTCCTGGTCATGCACCGCGGCCGGCCGACGGCTTTATTCGATCGCGGTGAGGTGACCCAGGAGGGCGTCCTTCGCGCCGCCATGGGAGGAGATTAAGTTGAAGCCTGAGCCCATGCAGCCATTATCTCGCCTGCCATCGGTCGAGCGCTCGTCGGTTCTGGGCGCGATCAGGCATCATCCGGCGGCGACTGCGCTGTTGGCCCTGGTGCTCGTGCTGGTCATCGGCGTGGTCTTCCATGCCGATCATGCCTTCTACAAATGGTCCACGCATCGCGACGCCCTGCGGCAGGCCTCTGTGTTCGGCATCCTGGCCTGCGGAATGACCCTCGTGATCATCGCGGCGGGCATTGACTTGTCGGTGGGCAGCGTGCTCGGGCTGGTCACGGTGACGTTTTCGCTCCTCAGTATTCACTGGGCGTGGTCGCCCTGGGCGGTGATCCCGGTATGCCTTCTGATCGGATTGGCCTGCGGGGCATTGTGCGGGGCGCTGGTCGGGCGATTCCGCATTCAGCCGTTCATCGTGACACTGGCCATGATGGTTTTTGCGCGCGGGCTGGCCAAGACTGTGTCCGGCGGAATGAAGGTCTCGACCGCCGTTCAACAGGCCGATGGGACCTATCAATTCGTCGGCGTGCCGCCGATCTTCCAGGCGATCGACTCGCGCTTGCTGGGCGGGAACGTCTCGGTGGTCAGTCTGATCTTTTTGGCCTGCGTGCTCGTGTCCTGGATCGGCCTCTCGCGGCTGCGCTGGGGGCGGTACGTGTACGCTATTGGGGGCAACGAAGAGGCCGCCAGGCTGTCCGGCGTGCCGGTTCTGGCGATGAAGGTCGGCGTGTATGCGCTGGCCGGCCTTTTCTCAGCGATCGCGGGCATTTGCCAGGCGGCTCAAGAGCAGCAGGGCGACCCAGAAGCGGGGCTGACCTACGAGCTCAGCGCCATAGCCATTGTCGTCATCGGCGGCACCAGCCTCATGGGCGGTCGCGGCGGCATCGGCCTGACGCTGCTCGGCACGCTCATCATCGGGTACCTGGAAAAAATCCTCAGCATCAACGCCGTCCCGGAGGCCAACCGGCTCATGCTCACGGGGGCGATTATTGTCGCCGCCGTCCTGGTGCAGCGGCGAAAATCCTAGTCACACCATTGCGGCAAGTTCGGTCAAGAAGTGAGGACAAACGGCCTCATCTGGACCGCCGCTTGCTCCGCCGGCAGACTTGTGCACAATGAAGGCCATCGATGAACAGGCCCCTTGGAGGTACG
>DATKKX010000247.1:0-2201 GCA_035542775.1 Phycisphaerae bacterium
GACGCGAAGCGAGTTTGAAAGCACCGCGACGGGAATGCTGAACGCCAGCAAGACAACCTTGTGCCAGGCCGGGCGGCGCACCACAAAGGCCAGGACTGCGGCGACGAAGACGAAGGCGGTCAGCATGCGCAGCCCGCTGCAGGCCTCCGCGACCGCGACGGTCTCGCCGCTTTCGAGCCGCAGGACATTGCCCTCCCGCTGCACGAAGAACCCGAGCAGTTCCAGGCCGAACACGGCCGAGGTAGTGGCCAGCTTCTGCAACGGCAAGGCGACGATCTCGTGCATGCGGGCCGGCAAGGGAATCATCAGCACCAGGAACACCAACACCCACTTTAGCCGCCAGAAGACTCGCCAACCGGCGGCCAGCAGGATCGTGCCGGCAATGCAGCCGATCAGGGCGTAGCGTTCACCGGAGCCGACGCCGAAGAAAACGCCGGTTAGCCGGGTGACCTCCGCGAGCACCACCATGGTCAGCCCCCACCAGCAGGGGCTGATCGACTCCGTCGCGAGTGCCGTCCGGTCACGCCAGACGAGCCAGAGGGCAACCAGCGGTACCAGCATCCCGACAGAGTAATCTTGGTTACGCTGCCAGAAAGCGGCGAGCTCGATGATCGTCGGCCAATAGCTCCACACGACACATGCGGCCAGACCGGCGATGCCCCAGAGTCGCAACCGGTGCTGCGCAGACGAAGGTGCGGCGACTTGGGCCTGGGCGGCGACCCGGGAGCGGGCGTGGCGGTATTCGGCCGCGGTGGCCGTCTTCAGGCTGACGCTAGCTTTGGTCATAAACAGGTCGCACCGATCCCGGAGAAATCAAGCCCCATTACTGCCGCCTGAGCCAGCCAGGGCGCTCGCGGCCAGTCGTCGAGCCGCTGGTCTGTCATCATCTTGCCTGCTTCGGTCGTCGGCATTCGGACGTTGAGTCCATCCCGCCTGGTAACCGGGGATCACCCAGGAAACCGGCACTCCCCACCGGCCACCCAGGGTGAGGAAGGTCGCGAGCAGAATCCGCAAGTCCACGGCGAATGAGCGGTGGCGGGCGTAGAGCACGTCGTAGTAGATCCATTGATGGAAGTCACCGTTGTCTCGATCGTGCCGGCAGACCTGCCAAAGACCGGTGATGCCCGGCAAGACCGACAGGCGGGCCTCCCGCCACGGAACGCAGATCTGGTTTTCCCGAAACGGCGAGGGCCGCGGCCCGACCAGACTCATCTGCCCGCGCAAGACGTTAAACAGCTGCGGGATTTCATCAATATTGGTTGATCGCAGGATACGTCCCAGCGGGGTGACACGAGGGTCATTCTGCAGCTTGAACTGCGGGCCATCCACCGCGTTCTGGGCGTAAAGGGCTCGCTGCTGGGCATGAGCGCGGTCCACCATCGTACGGAACTTCCAGCACCGGAACGCCCGGCCGCCCCGGCTCTCGCGGACATGGCCAAACAGGACCGGCCCGTGGGAGGTTAGCTTGATCATCAGACTCACTAGCAACAGCAACGGCGCGAGCGTGATCAAGCCGCACAGGGCCGCACCAAAATCAAAGACTCGCTTGGCAGTGTTATAGGTTCTGCGCCCGAAACGGCCTCCGGTCGGTTGGGGCTTCGCTGCTTGGCGGAGCTCATTCCGGGTCTGTTCCGCCTCAAGCTGTTCGATCCACGAGACTGGCTCGCGGTCGGCGGCCCCCCTGGTGCTCGCCATTACCACTTGGTTCGCGAAGTTTGACCGGCAGGGTATGTGGGCTTGATGCCCGACCAGGCAACAAGCCAAAGCCGCGTCGGAGCCGACATCCACGCCTGTATCCAGGACTGCCGGGCCGACTACCCTTGCTCGAGCCTGGATGGTGACATCCTTGTTCAATACTGCCGGACCGATGAGCTTGCTGGAGGGGTGAATCCGGCAATTCGGAGCCGCCCAGATGCCCGGCCGGACTTGCCGGAAGGTGGTTTGCAGGTCTGCGTCCGGACACGACGTCAGCAGGTGCTCGCTCAGGTTCAGGAGGCCTTGCTCAGCACCCAGGTCGATGACCAGGTCGGACACGGTCACATCCCTGGTCGGAATGCAGGCGGCTACAAGGCCTGCACGCAGCGCCGCCAAATTCAGGTAGTTGGGCCTCCGCAGACAGCGTGCGGCCGCCACGGAGACAAGCGAGCACACGATGCTGATCGATCCCACGTCGGTGACCCCGGCGTACAGCCGCTCGATTC
>DATKKX010000248.1:0-2429 GCA_035542775.1 Phycisphaerae bacterium
CAACATATCGCCGTCGCCATGAGTTGGACCGATTATGCCGGCATCAGTGAACCGCCGACGACCTGTCCACCCGCCTTGTTAGCGCTGGCCAGCTTACGTCAAGTCGTACGACTCCTCGATCACTGGCACCCAAAACCGCCGTACGATGAAGGCTCCTCGACATGAAGGAGTCCCCTCATGATCCGTTCCGCCTTGTTATTGTCGTCGACGACGCCTCGTCAGGTGTGGTCTCAGCTCACTGCCGAGTGCCGCCACCGTGCGATCTGGTGCGTAGCACAATTGGCGTTGAATCGAGTGGTCGCTGACTCGGATTCTGTGTTACCGGAGGTGCCCCATGAGCATCCTAACCATACCGCCCAAACTGCGTGAGACCCATCTCCAGCGTCAGGCGTTGATCTACATTCGGCAATCCACCTTGATCCAAGTGCGTGATCACACCGGCAGTACCGCGCGCCAATACCAGTTGGTCGATCGCGCGCGCGACTTGGGCTGGCCCCCTGACCGGATTTGCGTGATCGATCAAGATCAGGGGCGCTCGGGGGCCTCGAGCGTCGGACGCGAGGGCTTCGAGCAGCTGGTCACGGCGGTTAGCTTAGGCCGGGCGGGCGCCGTGTTCAGCTTGGAAGCCTCGCGCTTGGCCCGCTCCTGTAGTGATTGGTATCGGCTCCTGGAAATCTGCGCGCTCACCGATACCTTGGTGATTGACGAAGATGGCCTCTATGATCCTGGGCAGTACAATGACCGCCTCCTCTTGGGCTTTCGCGGCACCATGAGCGAAGCCGAATTGCACTGGCTGCGGAATCGCTTGCTGGGCGGGAAGCTGGCCAAGGCGGCGCAGGGCGAACTGCGCTGGCGCCTCCCAGTCGGCTACGTCTACGACGACGCCCGGCGCATCGTGTTCGATCCGGATGAGGCGGTTCAGCAGGCGGTGCAGCTGCTCTTTACCCTGTTTGCACACAGCGGCTCGGCCTTGGCTGTGGTCAAGCAGTTCGCCGACCAGCGCTTGCGGTTTCCCACCCGGCGGTGGGGCCGTGGCGCCGACGCGACCGTCCACTGGCAGCCCCTGTCAGCGGAGCGGGTGTTGGCCGTACTCCATAATCCGACGTATGCCGGCGTTTATGTGTACGGCCGAACGCAGACCCGCACCCGGACTTTACCCAGCGAGGCCCCTCGGCTCAAAGGCTATACTCGCCAAGTCAAACTGCCCGACTGGCCGATTGTGCTGTTGGCACATCACCCCGCCTACCTCTCTTGGGAACAATTCCTCCATAACGGCCAGCGGCTGGCGGAGAATCGCACGGTGTCCGATCAGGACCGCCGTGGGGCGGCCCGTGAAGGCGGTGCACTGCTCCAAGGGATCGTACTCTGTGGCCGCTGTGGTCGGCGCATGACCGTCCGCTATCTGCCGGGTCATATCCCCAGTTATGAGTGTAACCAGCAACACAAGCAGTGGGGTGAAAAAACCTGCCAATCGCTCCGCGGCGACGGCGTGGATCAGGCCGTCGCTACCGCCTTGCTGGAGGCCATGACGCCGGCCCAGCTGGACATCGCCCTCGCGACCTTTGAGGCGGTGGAGGCGCAGGCGCGGCAACTCGACCAGCAGTGGCAACGACAACTGGAACGAGCTCGTTATGAGGCGGAGCTGGCACGGCGGCGCTATCTGGCCGTGGATCCGGAGAATCGGTTGGTTGCCCGCAGCTTGGAGCAGGACTGGAACGCCCGGCTCACTGAGGTGGACCAGCTGGAGCGCGAGTATGCCCGGCGACCGGCCGCACACGCCGCGCCACTCAGTCCCCACGAGCGGGAAAAAATTCTGGCGCTGGCGCAGGATTTACCGGCCTTATGGCAGGCGCCCACCACGACCCACAGCCAACGCAAGCAGCTGCTGCGTGTGCTGATTAAAGATGTCACCCTAAGTCGGCAGGACCAGGTGATTCAGCTGGCCATTCGCTGGCAAACCAACGCCTGCACGACCCTGGAGGTGGCGCGTCCGCCCCGGAGCTGCGAGGTTCGGCGCACGGCACCGGCCGTGATCGACCGGATACGGGCGTTGGCGCCCGCGCACACCGACGTCCACATCGCCGCCCAGCTGAATGCCGAAGGTCTCCGCCCCGGCGCGAGCGAGACCTTCACGGCGACTAAAATCGCCTGGCTCCGGTACGCTTATCAGATCCCCAGTGGGTGCCCGCAAGCCCCGGGCGCCTGTCCCAGCGGCCAACGGGGCGATGGCCGGTACAGTGCGAAAGCCGCGGCGGCATTGCTCAACGTGGATGTGTCGACGATCGCCGACTGGTGTCACTCCGGCCGTCTGGAGGCCGTCCAAACCGCGCCGCACCGGCCCCGCTGGATTCTGCTGACGCCTGAACGGATCGCGGCCCTGCGTCGGCCGTGCCGACAACGCAAACCCCGCCATCACCCAGGTTAACTCA
>DATKKX010000249.1:0-15703 GCA_035542775.1 Phycisphaerae bacterium
TGCCAGCCAAGCAGTCGGCGCCGAAGCGGATCACCGCGGTTGCTCGGCCTTCGCGAGTGTATTCAGTGAGATAGATGGCGGTGGCCACGCCGATCGGGGCGGCAAGCAGGACGGCCAGACCGGCAACGAAGCCGCTGGCGACGATCATCGGTAAGATCCCACCCTCGCGCCCCATCTTTTCCGGCGACTCGCTGAGATACTCCCAAGAGACGTGGAGCAAGCCGTGGGCGAGGATCCAACCGATTATGAACAGCAGCACGCCGACCGTGGACGCAGCCATGATCCACAAGAGGCTGACGACGACCCGCTCGACGGCGACCGGAGCAAGCCTCATCTGGCACCTGCTCCCTTCGCCTGCCGCCGCGACACCGTCAGGGCGATCGTGTTGAGGATCATGATGAACACGAAGAGCGTGACGCCGGTGGCAAAGAGCGCCTGGCGATGGTCGCCGGAGGCGTACCCCATCTCCAAGGCGATATTGGCGGTCAGCGTGCGAACGGGCTCCAGGATACCCTTGGGCACCGCGAGAGTGTTGCCGCCGACCATGATCACGGCCATGGTCTCACCGACCGCTCGCCCCATGCCAAGGATGATGGCGGCCACGATGCCGGAGCGAGCCGCCTTCACCATGACCATGTGCACCGTCTGCCATCGGGTGGCGCCCAGGGCGATGGACCCCTCCCAGTAAGGGCGCGGCACCGCGTTGAGGGCATCGACGGAGATGCTGGTCACTGTCGGCAGGACCATAATGCCCAGGACAATCGAAGCGGCCAGCACCGAGAGCCCTGGACCGCCCAGGTGACTCTGGATGAGAGGCACCAGCGTGACCACTCCCACGAATCCGTACACGACCGATGGGATGCCGGCCAGCAACTCGATCATCGGCTTGAGAATTCGCGTCAGCCTGGGCGGGGAGAACTGGGTCAGCACGATGGCCAGGCCGAGACTGAAGACCATGCCGATGACCATCGCCCCGCACGTGACCATCATCGAGCCGATGATCATGGAACGAATGCCGAAGTGTCCTGACTTCGGGTCCCAGTCAGCGGAAAGGAAAAAGTCTCTGGCGCCAACCCGGACGATGATCGGCACACCTTCTTTAAAGATGAAGATGGTGATTATCGCCAGACCCAGGATGGCCGAGAAGGCGACGGCCATCAGGATTGCGCTGATTAGCCGGTCCTGTTTCATCGGGCTCTGATCAATCCTTCGGCCTCCAGCGTCTTCTGACTCTCGGCCAAGAGCACGAAGTCGATGAACTTCTGTGCCGCTGGGCTGGGAGAGCCTTTCGTGACAAAGAGCAGCGGTCGCGCCAGTTTGTACTTCCCGTCGAGCACGTTCTGGGCGGTAGGCTGTTCGCCGTCAACGACCAGGGCCTTCAGTTCCTTGCCCACGAGCCCCAGTGATATGTAGCCGATCGCGGCGGTGTTGCCCTTGACTAACTCCTTGACGGCGCCGCTGGACTCTTGAACCAGGGCCTCGCGAGAAATCTTCTCCTGGCCCATAACCAGGTGAACGAAGCACTCTCGGGTACCCGAGCTCTCCTCCCGAGTGATGACGCGAACCGGCTCATCCCTGCCGCCGATGTCCTTCCAGTTCTTGATCTGACCGCTGAAAAGACCGCGAACCTGCTCCATTTTCAGTTCGCTGACCGGGTTGGCCGGGTTCACCACGACGGCCAGACCGTCACGCGCAATCATGACCCCGGTAAACTGCTTGGACTCCTCGGGAGTGAGCCCGCGAGAACACATGCCGATCTGGGCGAGGCCGTTGGCAACAGCCTGGAGGCCGGCTGTCGAGCCCCCGCCCTGCACGTCCACCTTGTGGTCGGGGTTCTTCTTCTCGTACTCCTGGGCGAGGAGTTCCGCGAACGGCTGGATCGAAGTCGATCCGACGACGTTGACCGTTCCAGGGTCGTCGCGCCTGCAACCCGCCCAAGGGAGACACCACGTGATCACCGCGCCCAGTATCAGGATTCGAAGCTGCTTCGGTCTCATGCCCAGATTCCCCTACAACAGGCCGCATTCATCAGTCTTGGTTTTCCCTCACCGTACGATCGCTACCGCACACGGCGCGTCGCTCAACACCCCTTTGGAAACGGATCGTGACAGCCATCGCTCAACCCAGTTTCCTCTCCCATGTCCCATCGCGATCAGATCGACCCTTTGATCTGTCGCCTCCTGGATGATCTGTCTGGCGGGCTGACCAACCAGAGTCTTGGCGCTCATGGGTACTCCGTCGATGCTCGCGGCTTCACGCAGTCTGACGAACGCCTGCTCGAAGTGCTCGGTGGCCGATTCAAGCAGGCCGGCCATTTGTACCGCCGTTGGAGGTATCGACGAATCTGCGACCGCCAGGACGCTGACAGCGGCCTGCGAGAGCTTCGCCAGATCGAGCGCGAACTGAAAAGCTCGCTCCGCCGAGTCGGACCCGTCGTATGCCACCAGAATCGTCTTGAGCACGCCCGCCCTTTCCTATTGCAGCGCGCTTACCGCCTCCTGGATGCTATACCGTGACTATTACGTTTCTGTGTGCGGAGTATTAGGCTACTGTTAAGAATCACGGCTCGCGGCGTGTCTGGTATCCGCAAGCCTCGTCTGCGCCCGACCCGCAACGCCGCTGTCATTGGGCTGGCGTGAACCAGTTCTTGACCGGAAAGATGGCGCTCAGCACGTCCTTGGTGCCGCTCTTGAAGAAGTCGTAGGCCCCGGCCTGAACATTGTCGCGAAGATCAGATGCGCAACTGCTGCCTCCCAAAGCCATAAACGCGGCAAGCAGCACTATCACGTGCACGATTCGGGTCAATGTGTGTCTTCCAGCCATACAGTTTCTCCTTGCATGCGGGGTCAAAAAATGATCCGAATCCGAAAACCTCCAATGAACGCGTCCGGCGCGTCTCGATTCCCTCCCGGGTTGGTCACCACTTGCAGGTCGGGCGTGAAGATGCACCAGGGTGTCAGGCGGATGGCGTAGTACCATTCATAGACCGTCTCCCGGTCCGCCTGCTCGTTGCATTCGTTGCGGTACTTCTCCGAGAGAATGCCCTGGGACACTGCCAGCCCCATCACATCCTGATCGCGCCGCGGGATCAGCCCCTTGTACGAGGCCCCGACCTCCCAGGCGTTGTTGACCTTGTTCACATCTCCGTGCGACGTCCCGTAGCGCGCGAAGATGCCCAGGCCCTGTTTGTCCATGGGATCGCTGTTCTCCTTCCAAACCATTTGGTCGAGGCCGAGATAGAGACCGAGATCGCCGGCCTCCTCGTCCGGCTGCCGCCGTCCGTCGAGCGTATCCTCAAAGACCATCTTGGGCGTCGGGTTGTACCACCATCCGATCCGATACTTGCCGGGGAGCGATCCGCGCCCTGACTGCCATGTCGGCATGAGGCCGGCCTCCCAGAACCCGAGAAAGTGGGCCTCGTCATGGAAGGCCGTATTGAAACCGGTCGTGCGCGGGATACTTTGGGCGTCAACCGCCGCAGCCTGGAAATAGAACCAATCCACCGGCTCCACCTTGGCGAAGGCCCCAATGCCGGTGCGGTGCGGGATAGTCGGGTTGCGGATCGAGGCCTGGTTGAGGAAGTGCAAGTCCTCATGGTTGGCGTAGAAGCTCACATCAAAGAGGTCCTTGTTCGTCTGGATCTCTCCCAGCCGAAACTCGACCTTGTCTTTGAGAAGTCTCTGCGTGAACCACCATTTTTTCACGTAGATGGACTGGTCCCCGGAGGCGTCGGCGTTGACGTTGAACAGCGCGCCCACCTTAGTGGGATTGATCCCGTCGCCATACGAGCCGCTGGTCTCCATGAAGAAACTGCTGCCGGGGACAAGGCCCAGCTTCTGAAAGTCGGCCTCAAATTGGAGGTCGTAGCTGCCGGTGAACCGTCCGTGGTCGTGCTGAAGGCCGCCCAGAAAGTTCTGCTGAGCCTGCTGGTTGTAGAAGAGCCTGAACGTCAGGCCGGCATCCTCCAGCTTCGTGCGAGCGCCGCCCCAGTCGCCGGTGAGTCTGTCGGTTGTCCAGAGGCTGTACGGAAGTCGCAGCGGCTTACCCTGGCCGCGCTCCGCCGTTGCCGCCGGAGCGCTGGTTGGCTGCATGGTTTCGGCCGCTGCTGCCGGAGCACTGGTGGGTTGTGTGGTCTGAGCCGATGCGGCCTGCATTCCAAGCAGTAACCCGAACACGGCCCGCAGTCCCGCCTGCCAAAGCCTGCCCGGCCAGAAAACGATATGTATCTCAGCTCGGGGCACTAACCACCCGGAACCCGGTGAGTTGTTCACGCAAAAGCTCTTTCCGCTTCAAAGGACCGCGATCTGCCTCATGCGGCATGATGAAGAATCTATGTGCGCAGTGTTAAGACACTGTGAGGAGGCGGTCAGATTTGTAAAAAGATTCGCAGCCCGGGATACGCGACTCCCGACCCGCGTCACGAGAGGCGGAGGATTTGGCGGACGTGAGGATCCGCGGCGATCACCGGGTCAACACCAGGGCGAATTCTCCCGAGAACACACAGACCTCATTCACCAACCTGCGATCCGTTAGAACCATGCCCCCCAACAGAGCTCGCCGCCTCGGCCGCGACTCACCTTGCCGAGGCGGCGGCGCCCATTGTCGACCTGCGACATGCAGGCCAAGGCCCCCTTCGATGCTGCTTATGAACCCGCGCTTACTGTCTTGCAGCGTCTATGCTCATCACGGTACGTCATTGTCCTGAATCTCAGGCTTATCTATGCAGGAGTAAAGCTTTCGGCCCCACATGTAGTTGCCCGCGTCGAGGGTTTCCTTCAGTGTGGCCTTGGCGGCGTGGCCGTCGGCATACGCGTAGTTGCTGTAGGTTAGGTGAGTTGCCGGATTCACATAGGAGATATGATGGCTGGTGAGAGCCGCACCCGGGTCGGCCAGCACGGCCGTTATGGCAGCCTGAGCCTCCTCGTATGTCAGCTTACGGATCTTGGTCCCCTTCTGGTAGGCTTCGCCGTCGAAGACGCCGCCGCCATCCAGCTTGACGCCATTGGTCGGACGGTGGCTTTTGTACGCCGTCCCGCCGCTGGATGAGCTTCCCCAAATGCAGTTCGGGCTGTTGCTGAACTCCGCGAGCAGAATGATGTTCATCGGCGATTCGATGTCATCACCGCTCACCAGACGTAGGTTGCTGGTGCCGGGAGGGGTGGCGATATCGTGGGCCTGGCTGAACTTCTTACGCGGCATGATGGCCTCGTTGGCCACATAGCTCAGCCGCGGCGCCTGTTTGTCGTCCCTCGTCGCATCCTGAGGTACCTGCCCCGTCGGAGGGTTCGGGATCCGCGCCGTCGTGAAGTTGCTCGGGGCCCAGCCACCCGGTTCGTGCGACGGGCAGATGTATTGGTTCGCGGTCTTGGGATACTTGGAGACGCCGGCAACAGGAATCATCGGGCCTTCGTAGTCCCCCGGGGTGATCACCCCTGTCCAATGAAGGTAGCCACCGGCACTGCTATCGCCGTCGACGTAGCTGTACGACGTGGGATAGTACTTCTGCTCGGAGGCATACATCGCAATGCTCATTCCGACATTGCGAAGGTTGCTGAGGCAGCTCGAAGACTTGGCCATCTCCCTGGCCTTCGACAACGATGGCAGCAGGATTGAGGCCAACAGGGCCATGATCGAAATCACGATGAGCAATTCCACCAAGGTGAATCCCTGGCGTCGCCTCGCCGCGTTGCCCTGATCGGCGCAGGTGTGCACTCCACATACGTTCATGAGGATCTCCTTTCGAATGAAAAACAAAAATCTAACTCACCGAGATTGATGACGAACTGATTTCCTGAACTCATCACTCTGCGTTGGGAGCTTATGAGGTGAGCGTTAAGACGGTGTGAGGAAACTGCTAAGTCTGGAAGAAGACTGCCGCACCTTTTGGATAGAGAAGGCCCGAATGTGAGGCCGGAGTTCTCCGTGTTCGAAAGCTCCTTCCATCCCTGAACGGGGCAACCCACTTCTGTCGGCAAGACGATTTTGCGTCCGCTGTGTTAAGCAATTGTGACGAAGTGGTTAGATTCGCAGGGAGATTGGCGACCTCGGCTATGCGGTTTCGGGCTCCGGTTGTGAAATGCCGACGGTCACAGGCGTGCGCTGCGGTGCATCCCGTGCGTAGATCTTGGTCGTGAAGCCGGTCGGGCACGAGAGGGCTGTTCCTGCGGGTCAAGGCCGGCTACAGCGTCGGCTGGTGATTCGCCGCCGACTGGTGCGGCACTTGGCCGCGCCCGGAAAACGAGGCCTGGCCGTGCCAGACGTTTGTCTCAGGCTGGTTGCGGGACGGTGATAGTCACGGAGGCGCCTTCGTTAGCTGTCGGGACAGCTCAGGCAGAAAAACAGAGGCCCGCGGCAGGAGCGGGCCTCCGGGTGGCGCATCTTTCCCCACCACCGTTGGGAACGCGTAACACGGACGCGGAGCCGAATTCTTCCGACGGACGAGCGGCTGCCGAGAAGCCGGTCAGCTCAACAGACTCGGCAGCGCGCTCGGCCGCACTCCTCCAAGGCAGCGAAGGATTACGGATTCCCGGCGTTCGCAACCAGGCTCACGTCCGCTGCGCTCACGATCAAGTCGCCGTTCATGTCGCAGCTCAGGTCCTTGGTCGCATGGTCGCCGAGGTAGTCATTCAGAATGTTCCCGCTGTGATCTACCGCGGTGCCCCATGGCTGGCCGCTGGCGAAAATGTTAATCGTCACGTAGGCCACATCCTGGGCGTCAACAACACCGTTGGCGCCGCGCGGCATCGCTCCCTTGGCCGGGCCCGCCGGGCTGCCGGCCACGTCGAAGCGAGAATCGCCGGGATGGTAGAACCCCTGGTTGAGAGCAATGACGGTACCGAAGAAGTTGTGGCTCTGATGGTTGGTCAGGCAGTACCAGATGTCGTCTACAGCGAGGAAGGCCGCCGCGCGATCGAGCTTGCCGCTGACCGGATCCAGCGCCAGACCGTCGGCAAAGTAGCGGATGTCCTCCATGGTGAAGTTGCCGTCGCCGTCATAGTCGCCGAACAGCTCGGGGATGATGTAGTTGTCGGTCTGGCCATTGGGAAGCGTGAGCAGGCCCGGGCAGCACTGCACGAGTGTTGGAAAGGCCGTGGCCCAGTCGTTCGCCACCATGTGCTGGGAGAACGCCCAGGCGCTCACGTTCTGCTTCATCCAGTACGCCACCATCATGATGCAGATGTCATCCGCATTGCGGACGCCGTCGCCGTTCCAGTCACCGTGAATCCGCATGCACGGCATGACGTTGCCGCTGCTGCTGATGGTGGCGGCTCCGGTGAAGTCGCGGTAGTTGCTGGTGCTGCCGTCTTGATACGCGCCGGTCACTCGCTTGGGCACCTTGCCGCCGTTGTCGCCGGACCACGCTCCGTAGGCACCCACCGCGCCTTGATAGCTGTTCAAGGCGATCACGGATGCCTGAGCGGCGGGGTTCAGCTTTGCGTTCGGCGAAAATGTCGTCGGGTCCGTCAGGATCGGCAGGGCATCCACGGATGCGTCGGGCATGAAATACTGAACCAACACGCCGGCCGGGCAGGCAAAGTCCAGATTGGCCGGATTGGCCTCCCAGGTCAGCAGGCTGCGTGTGATGTTGAGGATCATGTCGCGAGCGGCCACGCTGGCCATCGCCGGATTGCCGGTTGTCTCCGCTTCCGGATCGCCGCGGGTCGCCAGAGTCTGGGAACCGCCGATCTGGTAGCCGGTGTTCGGATTGGCGTTGTGAACCAGTTTGCTGATCGTGTCCGGGCGGACGAAGCTGACGGCGCCCCCGGTGTCCTTCATCACGTTCAGCATCTCGTACTTGCCCGCCGGCACGTCGCCCTCGATCCGATCCGTGGTCAGGATGCCCGTGTAGCCCACGGCCAGCCGCCGGTTCTGAACTGCCGTCTCAATGACGCCCGAGCCGCCGCAGTTGGTAGGCTGGGTATTCGGTCCAAGCTGTACGTTGGCATCCGTATTGACCTGCACGCCGAGGTTGTCGCCGACGCCATAGCTTGGGTCGACGCCGATGCAGTTCATGGTCAGATTCCGCGTGCCGGATCCCGAATCCCGTGTGCAGGCCGTCAGGTTCTCGCCGTTGGGCATTCGGCCGGTGACATACAGGTACTGAAGCTCGGTGTAAGTGATGTTGCCAGTGTCTCCGCCGATGCCGGCGCCGCGGTTGGCGATGAGACCGGCGGGCGAGAAAGCCAGCGTGGTATCAAAGACGGTGTTGGCATCCGGGTCGGCGGTATTGGTGTTCAACGCCAAACTGCCGCGTACCAGGCTCTTGAGTTGATTCGAAATTGTGCCGCCGCCGACGCTCGCCGACGCAGTCGGGTTATAGCCGTAACCCAGGAGGGTGGGTTTTTGATTCCAGGCCGCGGCCGTGGTGTCCCCCGCACGCACGAACCACTTGGTGGCTACGTCCATGTTGGCGACGTCGATGCTTGCGGGACAATTTGGCGTGCCGCTCTCACTGGCTCGGCCGCAGCCGCCGTGCAGCACACAGTTCACCAGGCCCGGGATGTCGGCCACATCGACAACACCGTCCTCATTGTAGTCAGCGCGGAGGAAGAAGCAGCCCGGGTATGCGGCGTTGTATGCCACAGCGCCCCCGACGATCGCCGTTGCCATCGCCTGGATATCTTTGCCATCGACAACGCTGTCGCAATTCAGGTCGCCCGTGTTGAGCGGTGGAAAGCAGTTGGCCTCCGGACAAGGATTCGTCTTGACGCCAGTGTTGGCCCAAACCGTTCGGTTGATGATGCCCTTCTCGCTAGGTACGCTGTTCGGGAGTGTGCCCAGCAGTTGGTAATCTACGAACTCTGCCAAGCCGTTGCCCGACCCGACTGATCGATACTGTACCAGCCAGTGTCCGCTCCAGTTGGAGCAAGTCCACTGCGGAGCCAACTGGTCGACTCCGTACACGCCGCACTCGCCATTTACAAACCCCTCAAAGGGATCGTACGGCGGGCAGGGCAGCACGTCGTGGTCGGTGTTGTTGCAGTCGTTGGTCGTCCCGGGATACCCGAAGAAGCCGACGAACAGCGACGCGCCGCTGATGTTGACCTGCCCCGCGTTGGCGATGTTCAGGGGCGACTCGTCATACGTATAGGGGTGATTCGGATACACATCCGCAGCGCAGGTGGTGCCCTCGCCGAGCCAGTGGCCGATGCCCCCGCTGCCGATCAGCGCCTTGCACTGCGCTTCGGTCACCCCGTCGGCGCAACGGGGCGTGAATGGAAAGACAAAATCCTGATAGACACAAACTCCTGCTGGATCCGCCATCGCGGACGCAACACATATCCCCGTGAGCACCATGGCTCCCACTGCACAAACCCATTTGCTTCTCATTTCTGTTATACCTCCAGGAAAGATCCCCGATTCCCACTTGCCGCGACGCGCGGCATCCACTATTGCATTCCTCTCGTTCGAGTTCGGCGTTCAATCCGCAGTCCTGTACCGTGCTGGCATGCGACCCCCGCCCCCGATCCTGCATGCCCCCGGCCGCGACGCCATGCCCAGCCGCCTCCTGATCCCGCCGACCCGGACCATCTTTGCCGGCGCGCACCTCCCCAGCGTTCGCTTCTGCGCCCCCTTTTCAGCGTGCAATCAACTACGGAAGCTCTTCTTCAAATCACCCATCCCAAGGTGGGCCCACCTTGTTTTTCCCGCTGATGGAGTAGTAGGTATTCCCCCACTCGTGGTTTTGCACGGTCTCGAGGATCGCCTTCTTCTCCACGTGCAGGTCCACGTAGAGCCAATTCACTGCTCCTCCCATGCGCCGGCCCTTGCCCCCCGGGTGATGCCTGCCGACCGCATTCGTCTCCATCGTGCCCATGTCGTCAACGAGATTGGCGCGCGCCTCCACTTCCTGCAACGGCAACAGGCCGAAGTCCGGTGGTGGACCATACGAGAAGCCCGGCAGCGCCTCCGGCGCGGCATATTCGTTCGTGCCCGTGGCGACGTGACCAAACGGATTGACGGGCCGATGGCTCTTGACCGTTTCGCCGCCTTCAGCGCCGATGCCGATCGCCTTCCAGTTGTCAACCCACTCTGTCATCAGTACGACTCGGCCGGGATCATGAATCCGCGTCTCGGGGACGAGGACGTTCACCCTTGGCCCACCAGAAAGAAGCTTCGTAAACTTGTTGCGCGGAAAGATGGCGGCATTGCCCGTATAGGCGATTCTGGGCGCTTGCTTGTCCATTATCGCAGTTCCGCTAGGTGACGTATTGCCGTCCTGGTCCTGCTGGCCCGGCTCCCAATCCGAAGGACCTGGGTTGGTCCGGGGAAGGCCCCCATGCGTCATGGCCGGGCACTTGAAGACATCATCTGAGACCTGGCCTTTGTTGTAGAGATACCACGACCAGTGGATGTAGCCGTAGGGATGATCGTTGGGCTGGTTCAGCAAGTCGTAGTTGCCATCACCATCGTACGGATAGATGTAGCTCGGCGGGTAAACGCCGTTGTTGTCGGCCAGGTACGACGCCATCGCCTGTCCAACGTCGTGCAAATGCGTCGCACAGGTCACCGCCATGCCATGCTTCCTTGACCCGCTGATCGCGGGCATAATGATTGAGATCAGCACCGCGATGATCGAGATCACCACCAGCAACTCGATCAAAGTGAATGCCCGAGTCGCCGTCCACTTCTGCCCCCCCGTGAAGTCCGCCCTGTTCATTCTTGATTCCACGGTAAAGCTCCTACGCTGCCCTGTTGTGGTCCGAAACCAAGCGATCATGGTAGAAGGTCCGTGTTAGTTGCCGATAAAGGAGGCTTGTGTTTTGGATTATGAAATGGTCTTGCCAAAATGAAGAGCAGACGCGCGCCGAGTGAAGCCGCCGTTAAGACTCTGTAAAGAGGTGGCCTTGCAGCGATAATCCCGCCGTTTGGCAACGCACGCTTCCACTCCGGCGCGGAGAAAGCGCAGAAGGTGCAATGACGCTCGTGAGGCCGATCAGTGAATTGGGACGTGCCAGTCCTGCCCTGAGTTGTTGTCCCACTTGTCGCCATTCGTGAACACGAAATCGATCTGCTTGGCGTCCGGCGGCAACTTCAAGGTCACCTCCCAGGTTTCCTCGGCGGGCTTCTTCATCGGCAGGTCCTTCACCTGCTGCCAATTGTCACAACCGTAGTGAAGCGTCACCTGTCTGGCACCCGCCAACGGTCCGAACAGGGCGAAGTAGGTGATCTTGACGTCTCCGCCTTGCGTGGGCTGATCGGGCGTCACGAGGACCCGATCGGGGGCGGCAGGTTTCTCGGCCGCATAGGATTTGGCCTTGGTCGCGTACTCATTAAAGAACTCGACGATGTTCGGCATGAACGCTTCGAGCGTCGGATAGCGATCCCGGTGGCTCTCGTATTCGCCCAGCCGGTCGGCCAGCCCGCCGACCCACTCAAACCCGCGACCAGCCTGCCGCTGCGTCTCCGACCACGCGGCGATCCGGCCGTTCCTCGCCCGCACATAACGCACCACGCAGGCTCGCACCATTGATTCGCGCATCATGGTGTCCCATGTGGAGTAGGCCTGCTGCTGCATCTGAGCCCTGCGTCCGGCGAACAGCCGCTCTCCTGCGGGCTTGAGCCGGTCGAGAAACTTGTCGGTGAGCGGATTGGTGTAGGAATGACAAAACTCGTGCACGATCGTCGGAACGACCTCATCGCTGAAGACAGGCACACCATCCTTGTCGAACCGCCCGCAGCCGATGATCGCGAAGAACACCTCTCGCCCGTCGGGGTAGCGCATGCTGGGGCCGTAGTTGCCGCCCCCGTTCAGCAGGCCCAGCACCAGCTCGAACCTCGAGGCAGGCTTCGCCCCAAAAAAAGAGTCGAACCATTCCTGGATCCGCTGTCTCTCCAGCACGTCGTTCATTCGCTCGGCGGCAGCCGCGTACAGCGGCTGGTGCGCCGCAATAAACCCGGCGAAATCAGCTTCCTTGACGAACGACCGAACCTGCTCCAGAAAGTCCCGCGCATCTTTCTCCGGCCAGCGCGAATCGAGACCGGCGTCAGGGCTGTCGAGGGGCACTACCTCCCTCAAGCCAGCAATGCCTTCGATGCGGATGGCAATGGCCATCACCGCATCGTAGCCGACACCGTGATCCCGCCGCATTTCCCGTGCCTTTCGAATGGCCGGATGTTGTCGAAACTTACCGAACCATTTTTCCACGTCCTCCGCATAGGGCGAGTCCGAATTATCCATGTTGTATTCAGGGCTACCCGCCAGGCGGAAAACCAGGCTCATCAGTTCGACTCGCGGGTCGACGTGCGCGGAGAGTGCCGGCTGCGTGGTCTGGGCCGCTGCGCCTTGGATCCCGAGCAGTAAGCCGAGAACCGCCCGCGATCCCGGGCACCAAGGTTGAGGTGATCTCGACACCATGTGAGCGGTCTCACGGGGCACTGACCGTCCGGGATCCGGAAAGCAGTTCCCACGAAAGCCCCTTCCGCCCCGCAAGGCCGCCCCCGCTTCTTCCGGCCTGATGGGTGTGCGCCCGCTGTGTTAAGCAAACGTGATGAGGCGGCTGGATTCACGCGAAAATCGGGGGCCCGGGCTGCGCGGTTGCCGGCGCCGGCTGCGGGATGACGATGGTCACGCAGGTGCCTTCGCCGACTCTGCTGCGGAGGGAGACGGTGCCGTTCATGGCCGCCACGGCGTGGCGGACTATCGACAGGCCCAGACCTGTGCCGCGAGCGGTGCCGGAACGGGCCCGCGCGACCTGGTAGAACCGCTCGAACACCCTGCCCTGCTCCTCTTCGGGAATCCCGCAGCCGGTGTCTACCACGTCGATCGACACGCCGCCGGGTCTGCCGTGTTGCTCGCCATTCTGTGTGCAGATGACGCTGACTCGACCGCCGGCTTCGGTGAACTTGATCGCGTTGTCCACGAGGTTTTCCAGCGTGAGCCGCAGGAGATAGGGATTCACCACGATCGTCTCCAAGGGCTTCTCGATGGAGGCCTGCCAGTGCAGGCTCTTGGATGAGAGAATGTCACTGTACTGAGCATGCAGGTCTTCGAGGAATTCGGCCAGGTTGACGGCCGTCGGCTCAAATCGATTCTGCGAAGACTCGAGCCGTGACAGGTTGAGCAGATCCGTGATCATGGCGAGCATCAAAGAACTGTGCCGGTCGATGACGCCGAGGAATTTCCTGGCCGACGCGGGCTCGTCGGCGAAGTCCATATCCAGGAGCGTCTCCACGGCCCCGCGGATCGCGGACAGCGGCGTTCGCAGCTCGTGGGAGGTATTGGCGGCGAAGTCCGCCTTGATCTGAATCATTCTCGCCAATTCGGTGATGTCCGTCAGCACAAGCAATCGCCCGACGATCGGCTTGGCCGACTCGTCGGGTTGCCCTCCAGCGCCAGGAAGAATCACGTCACATACCCGGCCCATCAGAGTGAGCGGACCGTTCGGACTCTCGATCTGCAGCCGCAGCTCCTGAGCGCCGCCCGCACACTCCGGCTCGGCGCCGCCGCCTGGTCGGAGCAGCGCCTGCTGCAATTCATGTTGAGAGATGCACTCCTCTACGGCTCTGCCGGCAAACTGCTCGCGGCCGCCGGACGTCGGTGAGAGGCTCAGCAGGCGAATCGCGGCCGGGTTGATCAACACGATCCTGCCCTGAGGACCGGTGACGACGACGCCTTCGCTGATCTGGGCAAGCAACGCCTCCAGCACTCGCCGCTGCTTGTCGATCGTCTCCAGGTGGGCTGCCAGGTGATCCCGCATCTGATTGAGCGACCGGGCCAACGCCCCGATTTCATCGCGGCCGGTGACCGGCACGCGGGCCGAAAGATCGCCGCGCGAGATGCTCTGCGCGGTCAGCGTGATTCGCCGAATCGGCTGGCTCCACAGCCGTGCCAGTCCCAGTGCCAGGAGCATGACGGCCAGAAGCCCCGCAAAAGCGATCATCCAGATGGGCTTGTGCTCGGCGCGGGAGCGCGCCGTGATGGAGCGGAGCGGCATTGCCACTCGAACAACGCCGGCGGGATGCTCGGCGCCGCCGACCCGCACGGCTACGTATTTGGTTGCGCGGGCCAGTGTTTGAGACAGGCGGGTATCTTCTCCCCACCCGTGGCTTAGTGCCTCTTGCACCTCCTTGCGGGCGCCATGCGGCTCCATCGTCGATGGGTCCACCTCGGAGTCGGCTATCACGCGGCCGTCAGCGCTGATCAGCGTGTAGCGGATGTCCCCGGTTTGTGCCGCCCGCAGCCCCTCGACGAAGCGATCCAGGTCGGCGGCCTGGCCGGTGTCGAGCCGGCCGCCGATGGCCTGCACCACCGTCGCGGCCTGCCTGTGGAGGTGCTCGGTCAAATCCTGGGCGTTGAATTTGTCCACCGTTGCAATGGTGATCCAGCCCAGCGTCACCAGCAGCGCCGCCATCAGCAGCGCGTTGCCCAGAAAGAGCTTCCAGAATAGCAGCCCGGGTTTCATAAACGATCGGAGACGGGCTCGCGGAGCGCATAGCCTACCCCGCGAACGGTGTGAATCCAGCCGCCGGCGGTGCCCAGTTTCTTGCGGAGCGACGTGATGTGAACATCAACGGTCCTGTCGGTCACCACCACCTCCTGGCCCAGTACCGTGTCAATCATTTGCCCGCGGCTGAGCACGCGCCCCTTGGCCTCGAGCAGCACCCGAAGAATGCGAAACTCCATCGCCGTCACAGATATGCTCGCGCCGTCCACGGTCAGCTCGTGCCGGTCAATGTCCACCTGGATAGGACCGGCGGACAGCACGTGCTGGTTCGAATCAGGGGCATCGATCCGGCGGAAGATCGCCGCAATCCGGGCCAGCAGGAGTCGCATCGAAAAGGGTTTGCTGACATAGTCGTCCGCGCCCAGCGCGAATCCGACAAGAGCGTCCGATTCCTCCGCCTTGGCCGTCAGCATCACCGTCGGAATGGCGGCCGTACGCGGTTTGCGCTTCAATTGCGCAATAACCTCATCGCCCGAGAGACCCGGCAGCATGCGATCCAGCAGGATCATGTCGGGCAGGCTGCGCCCGACCTCCGTCAGCGCCGACTTGCCGTCGAGCACGCAGCGACACGCGTACCCGTCCCGTTCCAGGTTGTAGCGCAGCAGCTCCGCGAGATCGGCTTCATCTTCGACGACCAGGATGGATTTGCCTGCCGGCATTTCGCGTACCCCCTCGCCACTTCCGCGGATACCCGGCGATGGATCGCCGGACATTCCGCAGAGCAAGGCCTCACGCAACCGGAACCATGCTCGGTCAACTCGGCCTCGCAGTCAACTGGGCAATAGCGCTTGATGAATGGCAGTCTCGCCACCAGGCGACCATGGGCCACCTCCCGGCTGGTAATCAGACCATCCTTGATCCCGCCTTTACAGGATCGAGCATTTGCCACATCCCCGCAATCCTGGACGCGGTGTTTAGCGCATTCTTAATGGCCCGCTCATCAGGACCAAACATGCTGCCTGTAGACTCTCAGCCCTGCCGGGCGATCAGCGAAGCTGGCCGCGTGGGCGCGGCGAGCCCGGGGGAAAGTGGATCAACGAGGATATTCCGGAGGCAACAAGATGAGACCGTTCATATCGCTCGTGGTGGTGTTGGCGGCGACGCAGCTCGCAGGGGCGGGCCCGATGCAGATTACGGAATGGATGTACCAGGGGGCGAACGGGGAGTTCGTCGAGTTCACCAACACAGGCTCGACACCGGTGGACATGACCGGCTGGAGCTACGATGACGACAGCGCGGTCCCCGGCACGATCAGC
>DATKKX010000250.1:0-2181 GCA_035542775.1 Phycisphaerae bacterium
GTTGGGCCAAGCGCAACCGAACACACCGATTGACAGGCCTAGCCCGATAATTCCGATGTTCTGGGACGTCAGCTCGTCGGGACCTCGCCAGTCGTAGGCGAACATGGCCGCGCATCCGCACCAAACGATGAGGTTCAGCACGGCAAACGCCAATGTCAGCCGGTTTCGGCGGTCTTCCGGGCCCAGCGAGGCGCTGGGACTCCTGTACGGATTGTCAGCCGAGTCAGCCGCGGCCTTGATCGCGTTAGGCGTCACTCCGCTTCCCCGTTCGAGATGTTGAAACGGAAGATATGGCCGTCGATGCGCGTGACGACCAGGTGGCCGCTTTGGTCCTGGCCGACGGCATCGCTCCAAGCGTAGTGCGAAGCGGTACGCCGTAGGATCGATCTGTCAGGGACGACCGAACCAAAAGTCACCGCCTTCACCTTGCGACAGTCCCTCCAGATGCTCAGCACTTCCAACGAGTCATCGACGTTCAATGGCACGAGGTTCGAATACCAGATGGCGAAGGACACCCCATCGTCGGCAACGAAGACGGGGCGGAACCAGTGCGGTGTTTCACATACCGTGGCTCCGGACGCCGTGTCGACCAGCTTCGTCCCCTTGTCGGGGTCGGATATGACGGCGAACCGGCCGTTGGGGCTGACCGCGCGATGCAATGCGGGCGGGGCCGCGGGTGAGTCGGCTAGCGCGAGCCCGGACACCGCCCACGCGGCGAACACAAGGGTCCGGGCGTGCTGCGCGGCCTTCGTTAGCCCAGCCATCTGAGGATTTCGTTGAACAGAGGAAGCGACGCCTACTCGAACATGTCCGGCTGCGTCTCGGCGAGCTGGCCGTAGATCGTCTGGAAATGCAGCCATCCGATGAACTCGTTGCCCACGTGCTTGCGGCTGTAACGCGCGACCTCGGGATCGAGCATCACGGGCGGCCTGCCCGTGGCTTCGACCATCAGCTGCACCTGGCAGCAGCGCTCGAGCGCGATGAACCAGAAGGCCGCATCGTCGATGCTGTGCCGGCTTGCTGTCAGGAGCCCATGCCCCTGGTGGATGGCGGCCCGGTTACGCCCAAAGGCGGCTGCGACGTTGCGGCCGGCGTCCTCGGTCACCGCGACCGCGCCCCCTTCATCCTTGATGACGACGTGATCCTCGTAGAAGCAGGCCGCATCCTGCGTGAAGGGATCGAGAGGCCGTCCCATCGCCGCCCACGCGGTGCCATACACGGTGTGCGCGTGGCACATCGCCACGATTTCGGGATGCGCCTCATGGACCGCCGAGTGCAGGACGAATCCCGCGCGGTTCAGCGCGTACGATCCCTCGACGACCTTGCCGGAGTGGTCGGCGAGGATCAGGTTCGAGAGCTTCACCTGCGAGAAATGGACCGCCATCGGATTGGTCCAGTAGAGCTCGGGATGCTCGGGATCGCGGACGGTCAGGTGGCCTGCGAAGCCGTAGTCGAACCCTTGCTGGGCGAAGGCGCGCACCGCGGCGACGAGATGCTTCTTGCGGTAAAGGCGCTCCTCTTCGACTGTTTGGAACTTCGGGATCTCGGGGAACTTGAGGCCCGGTTGCTCGGGCTGGTAGATCGATTCGCGCTTTCCAAGCTCGACGCGATCGACGCGCTCGGGTGTCGTCGTATCCATGGTCCTCCCCGCTTGGGTAGCGAGCAAAGGGCGATTGTAATTCCGCCCACGGCTTACGCCTTCTATTTGCGCTTCCGCCCGGGCGTCGCCGGCGGGACGAAGCCCGAGACGCGGCCTTGCCACGCTTCGAACGGGCGACCGTTCTCGAATTGGATGGTCTTGCACACGATGGCCTCACGGCTTTCGGCCAGGGCCGTGAGGTGCTGCCTCACCATTGCGAGAGGCACCCGCATCTCCTTGGCGATCTCGAGGTCCAGGCGCTGGCCATGCTTTTTCAGGCACTGAAGGGTTTCGGTCATTGCGATATGTCCTCGAAGATGACGGGCAAAAAGGAAAAAACGCCGGCACGGGGCCGGCGTTTCTTTTTCGTCCCCACGGGGTCTTGGGGGTGATATGAACGCCGCAACTTCGCCCGTGGAAATCCGTGTAACCACATGAATTTTCATTATTTTAGCACGGATTCGGGCAGGCTTCACCTTTCGGCATTATTTGTGAGCTCCGCATGTAACTTCGTGCCCAACGGGTTGCCGCTTTTGCAGACG
>DATKKX010000251.1:0-4242 GCA_035542775.1 Phycisphaerae bacterium
GATCCGTTCGGCTGCGTTGCCGCCTGCGTGCCGCTGTGCATTGGAATCACCTACCTCATCTACATGATGGTCGTGATGAAGCGTGGCTTCGGATGGCAGCCGGCGCTGCTGGTCGGTCTGTTGATCGTTTTGTCCCCGTCGTGGCACCGTGTCTTTCGTATCGGCCATCCGGACCATCACTGCCTGATCGCCCTGCTGCTGCTCTTCGCCGTCGGACCCTGGATTCCAGCGGCCCGTTCGGACGGCTCCCCCGGGCTGCCCGGACGCCGCGCGGCATTCCTCAGCGGTCTGGCGATGGGGGCGGCCATCTGGGTTGCCGTGGAACCGATGGTTTTCTGGCTGGCAATGGTGGCCGCCCTGTGGGCCGCATGCACTTTCGGTCCGCCGGACGAACGGCGATCGCATGCTCAAACCCGGTTCGCCTGGAACTTCGGGGCATTGCTGGTCGTCGCCGCCGCCCATGTCATCGAGAACTGGCCCGATCTCAGCAGTGTGGCTGCCGACAAGGTCAGCCTGCTGTATGTCATTCTCGTCGCGGTCGGCTTCCTGGTGCCCGGCCGAGCGGCGGGCGCGGCACACCGCGGCAGCGGCCTTTCATTGTTGGCCTTGCTTGTTGCCCTGGCCGTGTTGACGATCTGGGTAGCCGTGCGGCCGGACCGGGTGTTCGGGAACGTGAACCGTCCGGAGTTCATCCGTTGGAGCGCCAATGTGATGGAGCTGCGGCCGCTGTTGGTGCGAGGCGGCGCGCAATGGTCGTTGTCGCCGTTGCACCGTTTGATGGGCTACCTGCCGTATGCTTTGCCGGCGCTGTTGGTGTTCTTCCTGCGGTACAAGCCGGTGCCGCGAGTGGCGAAAGTCGCCCTGGTGCTGCTGGCCCCCGCGATCACGGTCTTGGCCGCTCTACAATTGCGGTGGATCGATCATTTTGACCTGGTTGTCATTCCGACGGCGGTGATCGGCGTGTGGGGAATGGTCAAAGCGTGGGACGGACGTCTTCCACGCGTGCAGGCCTCCGGCCCCGCCGATGCCGCATCGAGCAAGCTCTCGCCGGCGGCGCTCTTTGTCGGCATCGCCATCCTGCTGGCGCTGGCCCTGCCGTCGATGAAGACCGTGGTGACCTACGGCATAGCCGACGCGGTTGAGGCGACCGCGGGGATACGGCGAACTGATTTTGCCGCCCAGCACATCCTCGCTTATGAACGCGAGCACCTCGAGGCAAATCCCCGCCGCCGGGCGATACTCAGCGAGGACGCCGAGGGCCCCCCATTGTTGTATTGGACCGGCCTGCCGGTCGTGGCCACGCCATACCATCGAGCGTTGGACGGTCTGCTGGAGGCGGCGAGGTTCTTTGCCGAGCGCGATCCGGCCCGGGCAAGGGAACAGCTCGATCACCTGGGCGTGCGCTATGTCGTCATGCCGCCGCGAGCCCATGAGCAGTTGATGCAGTTTGAGCAGATGGCTTTCGGCGAACTACGTTCGTTCGAGCCTCCAACAGAGAGCCTCGACGAGTCCGGCAGACTGAAATTGAAGCTGAACTACCGGCCGTGGGAGGCGGCGCGGACGATGGCCTACCGTCTGGTGATGGAGCCCGACAGCGAGGTGATTCCGGGCGTGAGGCTGATTGTGGGAATCAACGAAGGGGCCAAGACCGTCGACGGGCGGCCGATGAAAACGGGCCTTCTTTATGTGGTGAACGATCTGCCGTCCGCCGGCGCGGCGGGGCGAGAGTAGGGAACCGACGGCGACAAAGGGCGCGGGCCATGGCTACACCGGAACGAGAGATCGCGGACCTGCGTGAGAAGATCAATCATCACGACTACCTCTACTACGTGGAGGGCAAGCCGGAAATCTCCGATCGCGAGTACGATCGCCTGTTCGACCGCCTGAAGGAACTGGAGGCGGCCCACCCCGAACTGGCGACGCCCGACTCGCCGACGCGGCGGGTGGGCGGCCAGCCGATCGAGGGCTTCGCGCACGTGACGCACGCCGTGCCGATGATGTCGATCGACAACACTTACAACGAGGCGGAGGTTCGCGAGTTCGACGCGAGAGTAGCCAAGGGGCTGGGAGGCGACTCATACGAGTACATCGTCGATCCGAAGATCGACGGCGTCTCCGCGTCGCTGCGGTACGAGGACGGGGTCCTTGTGCTCGGCGCGACCCGCGGCGACGGCCGGACGGGGGACGACATCACCGCGAACATCAGGACGATCCGGGCGATTCCGTTGCGGCTGCGGGGCAGGGACTGGCCCGCCATCCTGGAGGTCCGCGGCGAGGTCTTTTGGCCGCGCGAGGCGTTCGACGCGTTCAACGTCCAGCGCGAGAAGGAAGGCGAGGAGCAGTTTGCCAACCCGCGGAATGCCACGGCGGGCACGTTGAAGCAGTTGGACTCGAGGATCGTCGCCGGCCGGGGGCTGGCCTTCATCGCCCACAGCTTCGGCGAGGTTGAAGGGGCGGACTTCGAGACGATGAGCGAGTTTCTCACGGCCCTCAAACGATGGGGCATCCCGACCAATCCGCATACCAGGATCTGCAAAAATGCGAACGAGGTAATCCGCCACATCGAGGCGTGGGAGCCGAAGCGGCATTCGCTCGGCTATGAGACCGACGGGCTGGTGGTCAAGATCAACCGTTTCGATCAGCGTGAGACACTGGGGGCCACGAGCCGCTATCCGCGGTGGTGCATCGCTTACAAGTACGCGCCCGAGCAGGCCGAGAGCGTACTGCGGAGCGTGGATTTTCAGGTCGGCAAGCTCGGAACGATCACACCGCGGGCGGTGATGGAGCCAATGCAGCTTTCGGGTACCACGGTGCGGCATGCGACGCTGCACAACTTCGATCAGGTCGAGCGGCTGGATGTGCGGATCGGCGACACTGTCGTCGTCGAGAAGGCCGGCGAGATCATTCCGCAGGTCATCCGCGTGGTGACGGAGAAGCGGCCCAAGGGAGCAAAAAAGATCGTGCCGCCGTCGAAGTGCCCGGTATGCGGGGGGGAGGTGGTGAAGGACGAAGGGGGTGTATACATCCGCTGCATCAATCCGTCGTGCGATGCGCAGATCAAGGAGCGGTTGAAGTATTTCTGCGGGCGGGATCAGATGGACATCGAGGGCGTGGGAGAAGCGTTGGTTGAACAGCTTGTCGACAAGGGCTTCGCAAGACACATCGCCGCTCTCTATGGTCTAGAAGGGCGTCAAGACGACCTGACCTCGCTGATCATGGACGAGGCCGAACTTGGAGCGGAGGGGACTGATGCCCTCTTGGCCGGCATTGAGGCAGGAGGCGCGTGTAGACTAGGGGCACTGGAGGAAGCTCTCGGCCCCAATGCGCGCAAGCTAACCAAAGAAGACATCCGAAAATTGGCGGCTTGTTTTCCGACGCTAAAGTCGTTCGTTTCGGCGTCTCGCAAAGCCATTGAAACAGCTCTTTGTGGCGATCCCGAGGGTGCGGAACGCATCTGGACCTTCCTTCATCCTGGCGACAGCAAGACCCTTGTAAAGAACGTGCGGTATCTTATTGACAAGAAGGTGTTGCGACTCGAGGGGATTGGAGAAACGACAATTGAGCGCATTGTCGATGCCGGCCTAATGAGGTGCGTTGCCGACCTGTTCATTTTGAAAGACCAACGCGAACAGTTGATTTCGCTGAAGTTTCCGCGGAGATTCGGAAAACAAAACACCAAGGTGTTGATCGAAGCGATACGACAAAGTAAGAGCCAGCCGCTGGCGCGCGTGTTGGCGGCGCTCAACATCCGGCACGTCGGGGCGGCCACGGCGGAGTTGATCGCTGCGCATTTCGAGGAGATGGAGCGGATAGCGGAGGCGACGGAAGAGCAGTTGCAGGAGGTCGAGGGTGTGGGTCCCGAAGTCGCCCACTCGATCCGCCAGTTCTTTCAAAGCGAAGCAGGCCGGAGGACTTGGCGAGCTCTTCGCGATGCCGGTGTGAATATGACGCAGCGCAAAGCGAAGCCGACCGGCGACCAGCCGCTGTCTGGCATGACCGTCGTGGTGACCGGTACGCTCGAGCATTTCGAACGCAAGGAGATCGAGCAGCTCATCAAGGAACTCGGTGGCAAGGCGACTGGCAGCGTGAGCAAGAAGACGGATTTCGTCGTCGTGGGCGAAAGTCCGGGGAGCAAGCTGGCCAAAGCGCGGGAGTTGGGCGTGGAGGTGTTGGATGAAAAAGCATTCCTGAAACGGATCCGAAGAAGCCTCTGATCGCAATTACGTATAGAATGGTCCATAC
>DATKKX010000252.1:0-19990 GCA_035542775.1 Phycisphaerae bacterium
GGTCAACGCCACCTACAAGAACGGCGTGTTGACGATCGCGATGGCCAAGCGGCCGGATGCCAAGGCCAAGCGCATCACCGTCAAATCGGAGTGACCCTCCGAGTTGGCACACATGACCAAACCAGAACAGGGCCACCGCCAAGGGTGGCCCTCTACGTAGCTTCTGGGGAACGGAAATCACCGGCTTTGATGAGTCGATCCGGTGCCGCCCATCACGCTCTGCCCCCGTGACACAAAGGCAGCATGACCTCACCCCGCCTGCCGTACTGGCAGTCGCACCACCGCCGCCGCCCGAACGATCTGCGGCGTAACCTCATGTTAGACAAAACCATAGGCGCGCCAGCCCCATAATGCCGCCTCGGCACGACAGTTGCAACATTCACGCCGGAGACACTGTTTGTAGAAATGACGCAGTCTCGCAATGTCCAGATTATTCCTCATCCAACACATGGTGTGCCACTAGGAGGCCTACATCGATGGGTGCCAAACAACTGACCTTCCATGAGGACGCACGTGCCGCCTTGGCGGCAGGAGTTGAAAAGCTGACCGCGGCGGTCAAATCCACGTTGGGACCCCGCGGCCGCAACGCGATTCTCGACAAGGGTTGGGGCGCGCCGACCGTGACCAAGGATGGCGTGACCGTCGCGGAGGAAATCGAGCTCAAGGACAAATACGAAAACCTCGGTGCCCAGCTCGTCAAGGAGGCGTCGAGCAAAACCTCCGAGGAAGCCGGCGACGGCACCACCACGGCGACCGTCCTGGCGGAAGCCATCTTCAAGGAGGGTTTGCGCAACGTCGCCGCCGGCAGAGACTCCATGGCTTTGTGCCGCGGCATCGACAAAGCGGTGAGGGCCGTCGGAGAGGCCCTCAAGGAGATGTCCCGTCCGGTCAAGGCGGACGCCAAGAACGTCGAGGACATCATCCGCGTCGCCAGCATCTCCGCGAACAACGACCGCGAAGTCGGTGAGAAGCTCGCCGACTGCTTCAAGCAGGTCGGCAAGGACGGCGTCATCACCATCGAGGAAGGCAAGGCCCTGGATACGACCGTCGAGGTCGTCGAGGGCATGCAATTCGACCGCGGCTATCTTTCGCCCCACTTCGTGACTGACCCCGAGACCATGGAAGTCGTCATGGAGAAGGCCTTCGTGCTGGTCTACGAGGAGAAAATCTCCAGCGTCACCAAGCTCGTGCCGCTGCTGGAGAAGGTCGCCAAGACCAAGCGGCCCCTCCTGATCATCGCCGAGGACGTGGAAGGCGAAGCCCTGGCGACGCTGGTCGTCAACAAGCTTCGGGGAATTCTGACGGTGGCCGCGGTGAAGGCCCCGGGCTATGGCGATCGCCGCAAAGCCATGCTGGAAGACATCGCCGTCCTGACCGGCGCCAAACCCATCTTCAAGGACCTCGGCATCGAGTTGGATAATGTCGCCATCGGCGATCTCGGGCAGGTTAAGAAGATCCGCATCGACGCCGACAACACCACTATTGTGGAAGGCGCCGGATCCTCCGCCGGCATCAAAGGCCGCATCGAGCAGATCCGCCGCGAGATCGAGGCCACCACCAGCGATTACGACAAGGAGAAGCTGCAGGAGCGGCTCGCCAAGCTGGCCGGCGGCGTGGCCCAGATCATGGTCGGTGCCGCGACCGAGGCCGAGATGAAGGAGAAGAAGGCTCGTTACGAGGATGCCCTTCACGCCACCCGCGCCGCCATCGAGGAAGGCATCGTGCCGGGCGGCGGCGTCGCGTTGATCCGCGCCCAATCCGCGCTTGAGAAACTGAAAGGCACCAGTGACGATGAGACAATTGGCATCGACGTGGTACGCAAGGCCATCACCGCCCCCATCATGGCCATCGCCGCCAACGCCGGCGTAGAGCCGGGCGTCGTCCTGCACAAGGTCGCCAACCAGAAGGGCGCCTTCGGCTACAACGCCTTGACCGGCGAGTACGGCGATCTGGTCAAGGACGGCGTCATCGACCCGACCAAGGTCGTGCGAACGGCCCTTCAGAACGCCGCCAGCGTCGCCCGCGTCCTTCTCTCCACCGATTGCTGCATCGTCGCCAAGCCGGAGAAGGACAAGGCCGGCCCCGGACCGGGAGGCCCGGGCATGGATGAGATGGGCGGAATGGATGACATGATGTAACGCCGCAGCCTGCGGCGATCGAGCCGGATGAGGACAATTGTCAGAAAACGCATGCTGAGCAAATAGCAGGAGATGGCAAACATGGCACGCTTGAAGATTCGACCGCTCGATGACTGGATCGTCGTTGAACAGCACGAGGCGGAGGAGAAGACCGCCGGCGGTATCGTCCTGCCGGAGCAGGCCAAGGAGAAGCCCACGCGGGGTACCGTCCTGGCCGTCGGACCCGGCAAGCTGCTCAAGTCCGGCAAGCGGGGTCCCCTTTCGGTGAAAACCGGGGACGCCGTCTTTTACCGGAAATACTCCGGATCGGAAGTGGAGATCGACGCCAAGAAATACACCATCGTGCGGGAGAACGACGTCCTGGCGATTATCGAGAAGTGAACCCGCCCCGGCGAGACGCCTCGGTTGCCTTGGCGATCGCTCGGCGCGAAGAGAACGAACTCTGACGGCCGCATGGCCGGCAATCGAAGAAATGCGAGGATCCAACATGGCTGTCAAGCAGATGCTTTTTGACCAGCGCGCTTTCGAGAATCTGGGGCAGGGCCTCACGCAGCTTGCGACGGCTGTCCGCGTGACGCTGGGACCGACCGGCCGCAACGTGTTGTTGCACAAGTCCTGGGGCGCGCCGCGCGTCACCAAGGATGGCGTGACCGTATCCAAGGAGATCGAGCTCCCCCAGCCCTTTGAAAACATGGGCGCCAAGATGGTCAACGAGGTCGCCAGCAAGACTTCCGATGTCGCCGGCGATGGCACCACCACTGCGGTGGTCCTGGCCGAGGCCATCTACAAGGAAGGCCTCAAGAACGTCGTGGCCGGTGCCAATTCCATGCTTCTCAAACGCGGCATCGACCGCGCCGTCGAGATCGCGGTGAAGCACATCGAGAAGATGGCCATCAAGGTGAAAGGCTCGGAGGACATCGCCAAGGTCGGCACGGTCAGCGCCAACGGCGACGCCTCCATCGGCAAGATGCTGGCCGAGGCCCTGGATCAGGTCGGGCCCGAAGGGGTCATCACCATCGAGGAAGGCAAGAGCCTGGAAACGGAGAAGGAAATCGTCGAAGGCATGCAATTCGACAAGGGTTTCATCTCCCCCTACTTCATCACCAACACGACCGAGATGGAGTGCGTCCTGGAGGACGCCTACATCCTGATCCATGAAAAGAAAATCTCCTCCATACGCGACCTGGTTCCGCTGCTGGAGAAGCTCGTCAGCACCGCCAGGCCCTTCCTGATCATTGCCGAGGACCTCGAAGGCGAGGCCCTGGCGACCCTGGTGGTCAACCGCCTGCGCGGGATTCTGAAGTGCTGCGCGGTGAAAGCCCCCGGCTTCGGCGACCGGCGCAAGGCCATGCTCGGCGATGTGGCCGTGGTCACCGGCGGCGAATTCATCAGCGAGGACCGCGGCCTGAAGCTCGAGAAGATCGAATTGAACCAGCTTGGCCGCGCCAAGAAGATCGTCATCGACAAGGATTCCACGACCATCATCGAGGGCGCCGGCAAGAAGACCGACATCAAGGCCCGGGCCGATCAGATCCGCGCCCAGATCGAGAAGACGACCAGCGATTACGACCGCGAGAAGCTGCAGGAGCGGCTCGCCAAGCTGACCGGCGGCGTCGCCGTGGTCCGCGTCGGTGGTGCCACCGAAATCGAGGTCAAGGAGCGCAAAGACCTGGTCGACGACGCCTTCCATGCCACCAGGGCGGCGGTCGAGGAAGGCATCGTCTGCGGCGGCGGCGTGGCCCTGCTCCGCTGCATCGAGCCCATCACGGCCGCGGCGAAGAATACGGAGGGCGACGAGCACACCGGCATGATGATCGTGGCTCATGCCTTGCAGGCCCCCATCCGGCAGATCGCCGATAACAGCGGCAGGGATGGTGCCGTGGTGGCGGCCCAGGTCATGGAAGGCAAGGGCAACTTCGGATACGACGCCCGGGCCGACGAGTTCTGCGATCTGGTCAAGGCGGGCATCATCGACCCGGCGAAAGTGGTTCGATGCGCCCTGCAAAACGCGGCCAGCGTCGCGGGAGTGCTGCTGATGACCAACGTGATGGTCACGGAGCTCAAGGAGAAGGACAAAGACAAAGAGATGGAGATCCCCGGCGTCGTCCGATAGGATGACTATGTGAAAGACCGGCGATCGGGACGGGGCAGGGCTCCGTCCCGATTGTCGTTACGGCGGCGACCGACCGGCCGCCCTTCGGGGCCCGGCAAACCGAGCAAAGATGGTTGTGGCGGATAAACGAGATTACTACGAAGTCCTCGGCGTCGGCCGTG
Organism: Phycisphaerae bacterium; assembly: GCA_035542775.1. Lineage (GTDB taxonomy): Bacteria > Planctomycetota > Phycisphaerae > UBA1845 > UTPLA1 > DATKKX01. Next base: position 4,413 of record DATKKX010000252.1, read on the forward strand.
ACGCGTCGCCGGATCAGATAAAACGCGCCTACCGCCAGGCGGCAATGAAATTCCACCCGGACCGCTCCGACGACGCCGGCGCGGGCGAGAAATTCAAGGAGGCCGCCGAAGCCTACGAGATCTTGTCCGACCCCGAAAAGCGGAATCGCTATGACCGGTATGGACACGCCGGCCTCAGCGGCGTGGCCGGTCACGACTTCTCGCACATGCGGCCGGACGACATCTTCAGCGTTTTCGGGGACATCTTCGGCGACATGTTCGGCATGTCCTTCGGCCGCGGAAGACGGGCCGCCCCGGGGGTGGATCTCCAGACTGAGGTGCTGCTGACCTTCGCCGAGGTCGCAACCGGCGCCGAGCGGGCCATCGAGTTCACCCGCAACGACTTCTGCGACCGGTGCGCGGGCAAGGGCGCCGAGCCGAGCAGCAAGACCAACACCTGCAATGCCTGTGGCGGGTACGGCCAGGTGGAACGCACCACGGGCATGGGCTTCTTCTCTACTCGCGTGGTGACCACCTGTCCGGAGTGCCGGGGGCGAGGCACGACTTTCACCAAGGCGTGCAAGCAGTGCAAGGGGGCCGGGCGAGCACCGAAGCACCGCGTGGTCACGGTCAAGATTCCGCCCGGCATCCATGACGGCCAGGCCATCCGCCTCCGCGGCGAGGGCGAGCCCGGAGAGGACGGCTCCAACCGCGGAGACCTGCACTGCTACGTGCGGGTGGAGCCGCACCCGTTCCTGCAGCGCCACGGCAACGACCTGCTGTGCGAGCTGCCGATCAGCTTCACCCAGGCGGCGCTGGGCGCGAAGATTGATGTGCCTACGCTCAACGGCAAGATGGAATTCACGATTCCCCCGGGAATCCAGCACGGCGAACTGCTGCGGCTGGCGGGCCTCGGCTTGCCTGACATCCGGACCAATCGCCGCGGCGATCAGATTATCCGCGTTCTGATCGAGATCCCGCACAAGCTGAACGCGCGGCAAGAGGAGTTGCTCCGCCAGTTTGCCGAAACTGAGGACAAGAATGTCTTGCCGGAGAGCAGAGGTTTCCTCGAGAAGCTTAAGAGCTTCCTTGATTTGGGGGGTCCGCAGAAGAATTGAGCGAGCGCGGCTCTGAGCCCGGCCGCCGCCGATGAACAGTCACGAAACACCGGGCGTTGGTCCGCGGGCTGATCAGATGAGCAAAGAGATGACCGGAAAGAAAAGCAAAATCGTGGTGCCGAGCGAAGAGGAAGTGGCTCGGTATGCGTCTTCCGGCTCTTCCGGCGAATCGACTGGCGCCGGCGGCCCGGCAGAGCAGCCCCCGAGCAACGACAAGCCGGCCGCCGAAGCCCCGCAACCGCAGACGGCCGGCCGCGAAGAGACGGTCGATCTGCTTCGAGCCGAGCTGGCCCTGTGCAAGGACAAGCTGCTGCGGGCCCATGCCGAATGCGACAACATCGCCAAGCGCCTGAATCAACAGCATGCTGAATCGCTGAAGCTGGCCGGAATGGATCTGGCCCGGGCGTTGTTGCCGGTCCTGGACAACATGCAGCGCACGCTGGACAACCTCAAGGACGCACACGCCGACGATCCGGTGATTCAGGGCGTCAAGCTCATCGCCGAGCAGTTCGCCAAGGTATTGCAGGATCACGGCGTCGTGCCCATCCAGAGCGTGGGGGAGCCTTTCGATCCCGCCTGTCACGAGGCCCTGATGGAGGATCGTCAGTCCGATCTGCCGGCCGGCACCGTGACGATGGAAATGCAGCGCGGCTACAAGATGCACGATCGAGTGCTGCGGCCGGCAAGAGTGGCAGTGGCCGGCCAGAAAGAGGACGGCACCAACCAGGAGTCGCCGCGGGCCGAAGACGGGGAAACGGAGGAATGATCGAGGCGGGGAAGAGGCGGGCCGGCTGGCATCAGGCACGGCCTCGATGCCCGCGACCCGGCAAGCCGACGGGAGTGATTTGATGCCCACTTATGAATACACCTGCGCGAAATGTGGGACGACGTTCGAGCTGTTTCAGTCCATCACCGCGAAGCCGTTCCGCAAGCACGAGTGCCCGGCCTGTGGTACGGTGCGGAGCGTCCGCCGCTTGATCGGCACGGGCGGGGGAATCATCTTCAAAGGCTCAGGCTTCTATGAGACCGATTACCGCAGCAAGCATTATCGGAAGGCCGCCAAGGCCGACAAGGAGGCCGTGAGCACCGCGTCTTCCGACAACGGCAAGGGCAAGGGAGCAACTGATGGCCAGGCCGCGACGACGGCGGTCGCGGAAAAACCGGCTCCGGAAAAGAAGGCCGCGGGGAAAGCCAAAAACGCCTGACTCATCTCATGCCGCTGCGGGCGCCGGCATGCCGCCCGGCGTCACAGGCAGTAGCGCACAAACTGACAACGCCGCAACCATGGCCGCGGACTCTACTGCGTCGCGAGGAATGCCCGTAGGTCCGCGATATCCTGATCCGTCAGGGTGATCCCCTTCATCGCCGGGTTCAGATCGCCCATGTTGTTGGTGAGCAAGTCGGCAAACGGCTTGATAAACTGGACGGAATGGCACCTCGAACAGACCGCGTCGAAGATCGCCGCTCCAACCGTCGGATCGCCCGTCACCGCGGGCGCGGTGCCAAAAAGGCAAATGCCGCAAGCCGCCACGGCCAACAGGATCAACGCGCTCGAGACCGCCAGTAAGGCACTTGCTGCTCTCCTGTTCATTTCCTGTCTCCTGTTCGTCCGGCCACGATGTCACGGGGAGCAGACGGTCGCCTCCGACCGGACAACCGCCCGACGCGGCCGGCCGCCACAATGCTGCCGCCGGCAACAGGCGACGGAGAACTTACTGCGTCGCCAGGAAGGCCCGGAGATCGGCAATCTGCTGATTTGTCAGCGTGATGCCGCTCATGGCCGGATTTATTGTGCCCATATTGTTGGTGATCAGACCGGCAAACGGCTTGAGCGCTGCAGCCGACGGATGACACTGCGCGGCTGAGCGGGTCGAGGTGTATAGCGTCTGGCCTGCCGTGGCATTGCCCACCAGGCCCGTGGGCGTAGTCGTTCCGCATGCCGCCAGCCCCAACACGACCACTGCGCTCAAGACCACCAGCAACACACTTGTGCCTTTCGCGGCCATCTCCTGCCTCCTGTTTCTTCAGTCAGGATGCGCGGAATCTCATTTGTCAGATGATGGGCGGCCGATCCGGTCCTGCATGGCGGGTCGGCCGCGCCAATGACCGAACCTGCCGAAAAGCGGTTCCTTCTTCCGTCACTTCTTCTTGGCCGGCTGGCACGTGCACTTCTCGGCGGGCTTCTTGCAGCCCGAGCACACCTTGTTCTGGATCTCACGACCGCACTTGCTGCATGGCGTGCAGCCACATGTCTGGCACATCACTCTCTCCTTTCACAGAAACACGCTTCCCGAACACGGCCCTTCGGCGCGCGGCGCTTCAGACACCAGCCACCGAAAACCGAAGCCCTCGGCCGTCAAAGGCGCTACGCGGCCTCACAGGCCTCTTCCACGAATCGCTGAATTCCGGCCGAACACGAACGCAATCCATCTTAGTCAACAGGGTGTGCGCGGCCACTCTTTTTCCAGTGCAAGGCAGAGATTCTCGTCGACCCCCGACGAAATCCCGTAACCTCTTGGCGGTTAAGCACTTGGGGGCACGGCACTGGCTCGGCCCGTCCATGAAGATCGACCAGACTCCTCACCCACAAAGCCGGCGGATGGAGCGCCCATCTCCACCTCAGTCGCACCCACACGGCCTGCCTGACTCTGCCCCCGCCGGACAATGAGTTTGAGTTCTATTATCTTGCCTCCATCGAGACAAATCGAATGGGCCTGCCCCATGACACCGTTCTCGCTTCCCAGAACTCCGGGGTGATGGGATACTTCATGGACCTGAGGATGGTGAACCTCGACGGGCTCGTCAACGGTCGCACCTTGTACGAATACCTCAGCCGGTACGGCGCCGATATTCGGCAATACCTCGCGGAAGCTCAACCGATCTCAGGGTATATCGATTGCATTCCGCCCGGCGGCGTCCCGTCCTATGACGCGTATTTCATCGGCGAACGACGGTTCGTGCTGGTCCCTCTGGCCGCGCGAATCGATGCCCTCTACGGCAAGTCGGAAACAAACAGCATTCGACTGTACCTTTCCCCAAGCCTGGCTGAGCGAACCGGACTGCTTCCGGCCAAGCTGGCCGTTACCGACGCCGAAGAATAGCCCCCCAGCGCTGCGACCTGCTTCGACCTGTTCCTGGCTCCTCGACGGCGCGGAGATATAGGCGGCGGCAGTTGGCTCAAGACTTGCCGGCGCTGCCCGAGTCCGAGCCCTCGGAAGCGGCCGAAGTCACCGTATTGATGGCCGACCGGATGAAAGTGATCTTCGTGTTGCTCGACTCGTCAACCTTGAGCGTGACTTCGTCCTCCTTGACCTGCAAGACCGTACCGACGATGCCCCCGATCGTCACCACGCGATCGTTCTTCTTGAGAGCCGACAGCATGGCCGCCCGTTGCTTCTTCTCCTTGCTCTGCGGGCGGATCAGCATGAGGTAGAAAACCAGCGCGAGAACGGCGAACAACAGCAACGGCGAGCTGAGCAGCGACGGCGCCGAAGCCCCGCCGCCCGACGGTTGGGTTGTCTGGGCGATCAGCGTCAGCAATTCTGGCATGGGGATTCCTCGTCATCAGGCGATTGTGCTGCCGATCGGGTCTCGGCGAGCAGCCGCTCGAACGTATCGGCGGCGATGGCATCGCGGATCCGCTTCATCCAGCGGTGATAGTACGCGATATTGTGGAGCGAAACCAGTATGGGCCCGAGCATCTCGTCCGCCAGGAACAAATGCCGCAGATAGGCCCGTGAAAAATGGGCGCAGGTGTGACAATCGCAGCCCTCCTCCAGGGGCCGGTCGTCCGTCTTGAAGCAGGTGTTGCGCAAACGGAGAAACCCGGCGTCGGTGAAGGCGAAAGAATTCCGGCCGTTCCGCGTGGGCATGACGCAATCAAACATATCCATTCCGGCGGCCACGGCTTCAATGATGTCGATCGGGCGGCCCACCCCCATCAGGTATCGCGGCCGCTCCCGAGGCAGCTTCCAGGCAAACTGCTGGAGCAGTTGAACGGTCTGCTCCGGCTTCTCGCCCACGGAGAGGCCGCCCACCGCATAGCCCGGAAAGTCAATCGCCACCAGCTCATCGAGACAGCGACAACGAAGGTCAAGGTCCAGGCCGCCTTGAACGATTCCGAAAAGTGCTTGATCGTCCCGCGTATGAGCTTCCTTGCATCGAGCGGCCCACTGGATCGTCCGGTCAACGGCATCCTCGAGAACCGCTCGCTCCGCAGGCAGCGCCGGGCATTGGTCAAACGCCATGATAATGTCCGCCCCCAGCAACTCCTGAATCCGGATGGCGCGGACCGGGTCCAGCCGCATAACCGCACCGTCGACGTGCGACTTGAACGTCACGCCGTCATCATCCACGCGGTTCAAGGTGGCGAGACTGAAAACCTGAAAGCCGCCGCTGTCGGTCAATAGCGGGCCGGACCAGCCCATGAAATGATGGAGACCGCCGAGTTGGGCGACCACCTCCGCGCCCGGCCGGATGGCCAGATGATAGGTGTTGGCCAGCAGGATCGTCGTTCCCGCGGCGCGAAGCTGCTCGGGCATGAGGCCCTTGACGGAAGCACGCGTGCCCACCGGCATGAACACGGGCGTATGCACCAGCCCGTGTGGCGTGGTGAGAATGCCCAGCCGGGCACGGCTGCCCGCTGCCTCTTTCTGGATGCTGAACTGCAGAGCAGTCACGCCTGTTTTCGATTTCACGCCCTCATCGGGGACAAGGGTCGCGCCTACAACGATCGCCTGGCACCCGCACTCGGGGCGGTAACACTTGCAAGCTGCTGGACGCATGGCACGCCGGGCTCCGCCTCGAGCCGGACCAGGGCACGCGCACGACGGAGCCCACAAAGCTGAATTGGACCATGCCCGGGCGGCCTTGACAAGGCAGGCCTCAAGTCCTAAACTAGCATGTTTCGGCGCCGCGAGTCCCTCGGGCGCAAGACCTCGTTCGCCGGGGAAGGGGCTTGGAGCTCATCCAGCCGCACGGCATGGCCAGCTTTGTTTCGGCCGGCACGGGTCAATCTCGCCGGGGTTGCTGCCGGGCTTCCGGATGAGCTGTCGATAGGCCGTCCAACGTCCGCAGCAAGCCTCCCTGCGAATTGGATCCCGCGGCGCGTTGGAGACGAAGGTAGTGATGAATCGCCGTAATGAACCGCAGAAAAAAAAGAAGATCTCGTCCCCGCAAAAGAGACGGCCCGCCAGAAGCAACGGCACCAATCTGGTGAACGGCCCCGTCACCGCAAGGACGCAACGACGTATCGACGGCTCGGGCACCGGCGGCCACGCCGAACCACCCGCAGCCATGCCCGCCAGCAAGCTTCCGCCTACAGACATCGAGGTCTTCCGGCAGATGTTGCTCCAGATCCGTCGGCAGCTTCTGGGGGACGTCGATCACATGGAAACCGAGGCTCTCAATACAAGCCGTTCGGATGCCAGCGGGGATCTTTCGCTCATGCCCATCCATATGGCCGATATAGGGACAGACAACTACGAGCGTGAGTTTACCATCGGCCTTATCGAAAATGAAACCGAGACCGTGAAAGAGATCGACGCCGCATTGGATCGTATCGAAAAAGGAACCTATGGGATGTGCGAAGCCACCCGCAAACCGATTGGAAAGGCGCGCTTGAAAGTGAAGCCCTGGGCCCGCTATTGTGTGGCCTACGAGCGATCCAGGGAATCCAATCGCCAGCGTCGGCGCTAGCGAATCCGATCCGTCCTTATTCCGGTTATTGATGTCGAGCAGCGATGAGGCCATCTCGGGAAACGCCCAACCCGACTCAGCGGGCAAGCGTTGGGCAATGGGCCACCTGCCCAGCCATGTCCGCCTGTGGCTGTTTGCCGCGGGCGGCCTGTTCCTCGATCTGTGGACCAAGGACTGGGCCTTTCGCACGCTGAAACCGGGCGAGGTCCGCGAAGTCCTCAACAGCCTCTGCACACTGCAGGTGTCACTCAATCCCGGAGCGCTGTTTGGTTTCGGGGCCGGTTTGGCGCCGATATTCGTGGGCGCCTCCGTGCTGGCCCTGCTCTTCGTTCTATACCTGTTCGCCAATTCGGCCGCGTCGCGCTGGTGGGTCCATGTAGCGCTGGGGCTCGTCCTCGCCGGGGCTTTGGGCAATCTGTACGATCGGACCTTTGAGGAGGCCTACGTCGCCTACTTGCCCGACGGCCGTCGCGATATCGGCAGACTCATTCGACAGACACCGACCAGCGTGACAATCGGCGACTGGCCTGCCGGCGGCAACCCGCGAACCTGGCCGCGCCCGACTGACGCCGCCTCAGGCATCCAGCCGGTCGTGCGGGACTTCCTCAGGATCGAGGCCAAGGTGGGCGGATTCTCGCTCTGGCCGTGGATCTTCAACATCGCTGATGCTCTGCTGGTCATCGGTGTCGCCGTTCTTCTTATCAACTTCTGGCTGGAGCAAAGACACGAAGAACCGACGGCTGCCGGCGGCGCAAAGGCGACCTGACGCAGACGCCCGGGCGCTTGGCCGCAGCGACTGTTTGGTCGGCATTTCATCGGCCCGGCCTTGCCATGAGCCGGCCGGCGCCAAAGAATGCGGTGAAGAGGAGCAGTCATCGCACATGGTTGGAGTCCATCTTGGCTGAAAACGGAGGACTCTTGAAAGCTGAGCCGCCGCGAGGAACCAGGCCCTTTCCGTGGTTCGTCCGCATGCCGGTGAAGTGGCTGGTTTTCGCCGCGGTCACGCTGCTGGTCTTGTTCCCGAACCCCGCCCAGCTCGCCCGACACATCTCGCGGCTTCGGAACCTGCAGGCCATGATCGAGCCGAACGCGCCGGAGTTGGCGCCGTTTGAAGAAGAGTTGCGCCAAAGGCTCGCCAAGGGAACCGATGCAGCCGCATCGCAGCCGGCGGCCGATCGGTTGGTGAAACCGAATCAGGTCGCCGCCTCTCAGCCCGTCGATCCCAATCACTTGCCGGCCCGAGTGATCCAGAGCGCCATCGAACGGTTCGTGTTTGAAAAGGTCAAGTACGCATGGGACTGGGACGTTTGGGGATCGGCGGATTACATCCCCACGATTCACGAGATGTTCGCCAAGGCCAAAGAGTACCCCGACGGACAGATCCGCGAGGATTGCGACGGCCGCGCGGTCATGGCGGCATCGCTGATGAAGCGCATGGGATACGATGCTTCCATTGTGACGGACCTGCGGCATGTCTGGGTGACCACGCCGGAAGGCGAATGGATGGGCCCGGGAGGGCCCAAGACCATGGCTTCCGGACCGCAAGGCAATCGCCTGAATCTGGCCAGCGTCTGGAGAAATGTGCCGGTCTCGCTGTCATACGGCATCGCCGTCTTCCCCTTCGCCCGCGAGATGATCCTCCTGCTCACCGCCTATGCATTGATGATCTGCCGCCGAATTTCCTGGCGGACGGCTGCCGTGGCTGGTGTACTTCTCCTGCAGGGCCTGTTGTTCATGCGCTGCGGTGCCCTGGCGTTCGCTGGGGAGAAAGACTGGCCGGCGATCGTCGGCATGCTTCATGTCGCGTGTGGCTTCGCTATCTTGATGACCGCCTCGCATCGAGCCAGGCGCATCGCGACGACCGGCACCAGCACTGCGGAAGATCACTGATAGACCGACTTCCAGGTTGCGGCAGCCGCGAAACCAGGCACAGACTGTCGAACAGCCCCCCACGCCGGTTCTGCAACTTCTCCTGTCTTCGTGCTCTTCGTGTCCCTCGTGGTGAGATCCTGCCAGGAACTGCAAGCTAGTTCTGCCGGTCCAGCCGCCGATACTGAATGGCTTCCGAGAGGTGCTCGGCGGAAATCTCGGCACAGGAGTCGATGTCCGCGATCGTCCGCGCCAGGCGTAGAACCTTGTCGTGGGCCCGGGCGGAAAGGCCCAGCTCGCTCATGGCCTGCTTGAGCAGCCGCTCGCAGTCCGCATTCAAAGAGCAGTGCTTTCGGACCAGCCGCGGGCCCATCCGTCCATTCAGCATGTTGTTGTCACTGCCGAATCGTTCCCGCTGACGCTGCCGCGAAGCAATCACCTGCGATCGCATCGCGCTCGATTCCGTGCCCACCCGCTGCCGGCGAAGATCGTCAAACGGCACGGCCGGCACGTTCACATGAATGTCGATGCGGTCGATCAAGGGGCCGCTGATCCGCGAGAGATACCGCTCAATCTGCTGCGGCGAGCATTTGCACTGCCGGCGCGGATCGGAATAGTAACCGCACGGGCAGGGGTTCATCGCCGCCACCAGCATGAACTCCGCGGGAAAGCGCACCGCGCTGTGCGACCGGGCGATCGTCACGCAGCCGTCCTCGAGCGGCTGGCGGAGCGTCTCCAGGATGGTCCGCGGAAACTCGGGAAACTCGTCCAGGAAAAGAACCCCGTGATGTGAGAGCGAGACTTCACCGGCCTGGGGAATGCTCCCGCCGCCGACCAGCGCCGGACCGCTGGCCGAATGATGCGGAGAGCGGACCGGACGCGTCGCCAGAAGCGAGGTGCCCGCCGGCAGCTTGCCCGCCGCCGACCAGATGCGGGTGGTCTCCAGCGACTCGTTCAGCGTGAGCGGCGGCAAAATCGTCGGCAGACACTTGGCCATCAACGTCTTGCCGCAACCGGGCGGACCGATGAGCAACACGTTGTGGCAGCCCGCGGCGGCAATGGTCAACGCCCGCTTGGCAAACTCCTGGCCCCGCACGTCGGCGAAATCGAGATCGTACTTGGCCGCGTGCTCGAACGTGGCCTCCAGATCGATGTTGGTCGGTTCCAGCGGAAGCCGCTCGGTGAGGAAGCCGACGGCCTCCGTCAACGAACCGATGGCGATGACCTCCAGCTCCCCCACCACCGCCGCTTCGTTGGCATTCTCCTGCGGCACCAGCAGACCGCGATAGCCCTCCCGCACGGCCAGCATCGCCATCGACAGAGCGCCTTTGATCGGGCGAACCCGACCATCCAGCGCCAGCTCGCCGGCGATCATGTAATGCGACAGGCAGTCGGGCACCGCCCCGTCGGCGGCGAACAGCATCCCCAGTGCCACCGGCAGATCAAGCGCCGGGCCCTCCTTGCGTATGTCGGCTGGTGCCAGGTTGATGACAGTCCGCTTGGCCGGCGGCTGAAAACCGCTGTTCGCGATGGCGGTGCGGATCCGCTCCAGGCTCTCCTTGACGGCGGCATCCGGCATGCCGACGATGGCGGTCGTGGCGAAGCCGCGCGAGGAGACGTTCACCTCCACCTCGCAGGAAACCGCCTCAATGCCGGAAAGCGTGATGCTGTGAACCTTGGCCAGCATGGAGCCCGAAGCGTAGCCACAAGTCCGGCATAAGACAAGAGCGGCCGTCCGCTTGCGGCATCTCGCCATGGGGATTCTTTTTCTCCCCTTTCGATGCGGCTATACTGCGCCGATCCCTCGCGCGGACCCGCGGCGGCCCGCGCGTCGCCGGATGAGGAATCATCGATGAGCTCGCTGCTGGCGATGCATGCTACCGACGGCCTCTTCAGTATGCCGGTGAACGTCCTTTTCGCCGTCATCGTCGCCAGCGTCGTGGGAGCGGCGCTGCTCAGCCTGGCCCGCCGGGGCGACCATCGCCTCGCGCCGGTCATGGGCGTGATGGCCGCCTTTGTGTTCGCGGCCCAGATGGTGAACTTCCCGATCGCCGCGGGCACGACCGGGCACCTGCTCGGCGGAACGCTGGCGGCCATTCTCCTCGGACCGTGGGCCGGCACGGTGGTCATGGCCGTGGTGATCATCTTTCAGGCGGTGCTGGGCGACGGCGGGCTCACGGTTCTCGGGCCGAACATCTTCAACATGGGAATCGTCGGCACCTGTCTGGCCTACTACGTGTACCGAGCAATCGTGGGCAGAGACAATTCGCAGCCGGGGCGAGTGGTTGCGGGAGGGTTCTTTGCCGCGTGGCTGTCAGTCGTACTGGCCAGCGTGTTCGTAAGCCTGGAATTGGCCATTTCCGGAAGGGGCAGCCTGGACCGCGTCCTGCCGGCGATGGTGCTTGTGCACATGGCCATCGGAATCGGCGAGGCCTTGATCACCGCCGGCGTATTGGCCTTCATCCTCAAAACCAGACCGGCGCTGCTGTACGATCGTAGCTCGCCCGCGCCGCAGGCAGCCGGACGCGCGGTGATCGTGCTCGGCCTGGCGGCGTCCCTGGTTGTTGGCGTCTTCCTGTCGCTGTTGCCGGCGCTGTGGGAGTCGCCGGACGGCTTGGAATATGTCGGGATCCAAAAAGGCATTCTCTTCGAAGACTGCCAGCGCGCGGACAATGGTGCCCTCAAGACCCTGCCCGCATATCCCCTGGGCGTAAAGCTCGAGATGGCGCCGACCGGTCTAACCGCTGTGCATCAATACGCCAACCAAGCCGGCAAAATCGAGGTCGGAGATGTACTGCAATCCGTCAACGGCGTGCCGACGCCCGACTTGGCCGCCGCCGCTGTGGCGCTGAAATTCAACGCGGAGGCCAAGACCTTCGGTGTGAAGCCCGGTGATGTGATCGACGTCGTCCTTGATCGCGCGGGCCGTCGTCAGGCGCTCTCAGTCACTGCGGCCGGCGCGCCTCAGGCCGGCACCAAACCGCCGCTCATCGCCCTGCTGCCCGATTACACCGTCCCCGGCATCGACGGTATGCTCAGCACCAGCCTTGCCGGCGGGATCGGAACGATTGTCGTGTTCCTCCTCTCGTTCGTCGTGGGTCGCGCGTTTACACGGCCGGGACGGCTGGAGGCGGCGTTCTCGCGGACTGCCGCGGCCGGCAACGAAGACAGGAGCGGATGAGTGCACGAAAAACCGCTTACACTGGCCGCTCCCCCGCAAGTCTTTCTGGAACGACTGGACCCGCGGATCAAGCTGCCCTGCCTGCTGGTATGGGCGATCTGCATCGTCACCGTCCCGCCGGGCCGCTTCACTCTGCTCTCGATCTACGCACTGATCCTGCTCTTGCTGTTGCTTTCAAACCTGAAACTGCTCGGCAAGTTCGCCCGCCGCTTCGGCGCCGCCCTGCCGTTTGTCGTGATCCTGACCTGCCTGCTCCCGTTCTTCAGCCAAGGCCGAACGGTATGGAGTTACGGCCCGCTGGAGATCACCGAACAGGGCTTGTGGACCGCACAGCGCGTCGCCACGGCGGCGACCTTGTGCGTGGCCGGGATGGCTCTGGTGTGGGCCAGCACTTCGGAATCGCGGCTGCTCGCCGGCCTCCGCGGCCTGGCCGTGCCGGCGACGCTGGTCAACGTGCTCGCCTTCATGTTGCGTTATCTTTACGTCCTCCGGCCGGAACTGCACCGCCTGACGGACGCCCGAGCCCTGCGAGCCATCGGCGATCACGGACCCGGACGACTCCGCTCCGGCGCCAATATCGTCGGAGCTCTGTTTCTCCGCGCCCATGACCGCGCCGAACGCGTGGCGGACGCGATGGTGTCGCGCGGCTTCGCCGGACAGCGTCGCGATATATATCACTATCACTGGCACGCCCACGAGTTGGTGGCGGGAATCGTGTTCGCGGGCCTCATCGTGGCGTTGCGTTGGATTGTGCAGGGATGAGGAGCGAGCGAGATATGACCGGCGATCGCCCCACGCCCGCAGCCATCCTGATCGAGCGGCTGTCCTTTCGCTATCCCGACGGAGTCGAGGCCCTCCGTGACGTCACCCTGCGCATCGAACCCGGCGAGAAGGTGGCCCTGGTGGGACCGAATGGCTCCGGCAAGAGCACGCTCCTCCGGCATCTCACCGGCTTGCTCACTCCCACCGGTGGACAGGTCTCAGTCATGGGCTTACCCCTGACCACGGACAATCTGACCAAGGTCCGCCGCTCCGTGGGCTTCGTCTTCCAGGATGCCGACGACCAGTTGTTCTGCCCTACGGTGCTGGAGGACGTGGCCTTCGGCCCGCTCCACCTGGGCTTGTCCACCGACGAGGTGGTCCGACGCGTGCGCGACTCCCTGGCGCTGGTCGGCCTGTCCGGGCACGAACGACGCGTGCCGCAGAAGCTCTCTTCCGGCGAAAAGACGCTGGTGGCACTGGCCACGGTGCTGAGCTACTCGGCCGACATCCTGGTGCTTGACGAGCCCAGCGCATCCCTGGACCCGCGTAATCGCCGGCGAGTCATGGGCGTGCTTGCCAGGCTCGACGGAACCCAGTTGATAGCGACGCACGACCTGGATCTGGCCTGGGACCTCTGTGAGCGAACCGTGCTGCTGGCCGACGGCAGAATCATCGCCGACGGCAACACCCGCGAGCTCCTGACCCGACGCGACCTGCTCGAAACGCACGGGCTGGAGTTGCCGCTCATGCTGCAAGGGCCGGCGGCGGAGCCGACCGAACCCGAGTCTCATTCACGCAAGTGAGGGGTTCAACCGTGGGCCGCTCGATCGGTGCGACGACGAACCCTATGCCCAATGATACCGCCTCGATAAGATCGGCGGTAAGCCCCCCTCCCAGCGCCGGCGGTTGCTCATCGGCGGCGGGCGGGGTAGAGTGAGCTTCTCGCGTCAAGGATGGTCAAGCCGCGGACGAGTGAGGCCAGCGCTTCATGGTGGAGAGAGTACTTGCACATATTTCAGGCCGGGGAACGGGCACGGGACTCCGTTCGGCTCTACGTGCGCGCTGCTGCGTCTGCATCGCCGCGGCCATCCTGGCGGCCGGATGTTCGTCTAACCAACGGGGTGAGGTCGGCGACTCGTCGAGCGTGTCGGTCGACGACGTCCTTCGCAAGTGCGGCACGGTCTATCAGAGCCTTCACACCCTCCAGGCCCGCGGGCAGCTTGGGGATTATCGCGAAGGGGCGACGAAGCGGATGTCGGTGAGCTGGAGCTTTGCCAGGCCGGACAAATGCCGGCTGCAAATGGGAATGGATGTCGCCGTCGTCTCCGGGCAGGATTGGTGGACCTACGACGCCGCGGCAAAACAGTTCCGAAAGCACAATCAGTTCACCCGCACCCCCATCGAAACGGCCGCTTATCTGCTCTCCAAGGGCGTACCGTTCATCATGCCCGCGCTGCTTACTCGCGGCAACGGGGCCTTCGCCCTGGGGCGCGCGTACCGCGGGGAAAAGTGGCAGTTGCAGGGCGTCGGCTGGCACGCGGACGCGCCCTGTTACGTCGTGGTCCGCAAAAGCCAGGAGCCGGTTCAAATCGTGCGCCTGTGGATCGACCAGGACCGCTTCCTGCTCCGCGGCTGGATGATCAGTGTCCCCACCCACGACGGCCGCGAACGGCCGGTCCTGGAATGCGATTACCCCGATCAAATCATCGACGGCAAGCTGCCCTCCGACTGGCTCCAACTCAAAGCCCCCACACCCGTGCAGGCCACTTCCAAACCGGCAGCCAACGACTAGTGTCTTGTCACATCCAGCTTTTCATCTAGGGGTAGCACGGACCTCTGGTCTGTGCGTGCACGGGATAGGGGTAGCGTGGGCCATTGGGCCCACGGCCCTGAACGCTCCAGCGGTGTAGGTGTAGCGCGGGCCATCGGGCCCACGGTCCTGAACGCTCCCGCCTGGGCACGGCTTCAACTACCAGTAAAACCAGTCTTGTCCCTACGCTGTTCATGATTTGCTCCCCTTTCCGATAAGAACGTGCCACGGTGTCTTGCTCGAGAACTGAACATGCGATAGAATAACGTACGGTAACGTGGAATCGCAGCGGCTTCCTTGAACTTGGGGGTGGACAGATGCATCCGCGCCGCTTGAGCTTGGTCAGTGCCATAGCAGCAGCCCTGCTTGCATGCCTCGATGGCTCGAGTCTGCAGGCAGGTCCCCTGACTATTGACCGCTGGCTCCTTGAAGCTGGGATCATCACATCTCAGTCCGGCGAAGGCCAATCGGTCGCTTTTGCAACCGTCGAGAACCCCTTCCACGACTCCCATTCCGCCTCCTTGGGCCAGTCCGTCGCCCAGGCGTCCTACGACTTCGACTGGTCGGATAACCACGGGACCTTCCTCATCCAGTCCAGCCAGCAGGCCCATGACACCGGCGGGACCTACCACCTGGAGGTCCTTTCCGAGGGCTACATCAAGTTCACGCCCACGGAGGACCTGGCGTTTTCCGTCGACGGCACCTACAGCTATTACCTCCCCGCCTATGCCATGGAGGCGGGCCTCGGGTTCTCTATCAGGGACGCGCAGACCGCGGAGACCTTCTTCGCCTACGGCGATTCGGACAACTCGATTTTTGGCGCACCGGTCTCCGGGACATTCGCCGCTCAAGGCTCCGGCATTCTCCCGGCTGGGCGCCAGTATCGCTTCCACTACGCCATGTACCTCGACACGCGCTATGGCGCCTCCGACACATTCACTACCGGAAACGGCCACGTCAACTTCACCATCACGCCCGAGCCCATTACCGCCTTCCCCTTCTCCCTTGGCCTCGCCGTGCTTGCGGTGCCACGCCGGCGACACCACCCGCTGGCGCGCCCATAGCTTCACGGCGTCGACCAGGCCGCTTCAGCGGCCTTTCCCGAAGGGCTTCAGGCCAGTCCCTCTGGGGCTGGTTGGCGAGGGGCGCCCGATCTTCTCTT
>DATKKX010000253.1:0-4452 GCA_035542775.1 Phycisphaerae bacterium
CGAGAAAGACGGCGATCTGGGCGTAGCGCTGCACTTCGGCGAACATGTCCCCGCCGTAGTGGCTTCCGGCGCCCTGAGGGCGTGAGGCCCAGAGAACCGAATAGGAGCCGCCGGCCCCGCCGTTTCCAGCCCGCCTGGTAATCAGTTCGCCGGTGACAGGATCGCGCTCGACGATCAGACCTGGCGCGGCGTAGGCCTGGAGGGTCGAAGGAATCGATCGGAACTCGACGTTCTGAAGGCCTTCGATGGTGTAGGAGGCGTAGCTCAAGCCGGCCTTTGCAGAAGCGGGGGTCTTCAGTCGGACATGCGTCGTGTACTGGCTTGCCACCGGCTGCGGAAGAACGAACGTGATGTGATGGCCCAGCTCGTTCAGGGCGCGGGTCAGCCCGTAACAGGCCGTTCCGAGGCCGCCACTGATGAAGGGAGGAAACTCCCAACCAAGCATGAAGATATTCATGGCTGCCTATACTTCGCTTTGGAGGCACACAAGCGGCGCCGGCATCCTCCATCTGCCGGCGTGACCGAAGGTAATTCCTCTCTCTTCGACGATGCAGCAGCGCCTTCGACGCCACTGCCTGAAGTCGCCGTGGGCCGGCACACCTTCCATCCGTCATCCCTCGCGCCCCCCGATGACTCACGATCTCGCCTATACACCACTCTCATCTCGTGGCAGGCGCGCGAGACGAAATCTTCTCCTCTCTGGTTCGCCGGTGGCCGAGGCCCAAACGTTGTCGGACACACGACGCGTTAGACCGCAACACGTTCACCGAAATGGAAGTGTGCAAACAAGCGATACGCTTGTCAACTCCATTCCGCCCGGCATCGCCATCCATCCCGTTCGGAGCGCGCCGGCCTGACAGATTCCCTGTCGACGCAACTGTCAGGCACGCAGTGCCTTCGGTGCCGAACAGGGGGCGGACCAGGGCAGACGGCTAGGGCACCCCGCCGAAGTCGGGAGGCCCAAATCACAGGATTTGGCGAGCTCCAAAGGCGTGATCTCCCCGGATGGCCGCGTGCCTTCCGGTTTGGATCATAGCACAGGGCGATCAGACCAGAGGACCGGGCGGAATGGGCGGAGCGGCTACAAGAGGTTGGGGTATCCAGACCTGGGGTACCGTATAACAGGAACTGGCCGGTCGTGATCAGAGGATTCGGCGTCCGCATGTCCGCGCAATGGGGCGCGGCCGTGGCCCAGGAGCGAGGCGGCCGTTGCCGGAGGGTAGGAGGGGCAATCGAGAGCACCGAGTGCATCTTCGACGCTGAAACAAGTCGTCTGCTTGGGGCGGAGGGCTACTCTGCCGGGTCACGTTTTGGGTTCGACAGACTGCCACAGCAGCTCGGCGATGTCGAATTCGGGCACATCCTCGTGCTGTTTGTCGGCGAGGCCGTCGATGAGCATTCGCTGGCAGAAGGGGCAGGCGGAGGCGACCATCTGCGCACCGGTGTCCAGCAACTGCTGAACACGACGGTGGCTCACGCGCTCGTTGCCGTGCTCCTCCTCCTTGAACATCTGGGCTCCGCCAGCGCCGCAGCACATGCCGCGATCGCGATGCTTGGCGGGCTCGAGGAGGGTCAGGGCGGGGATAGCCCGGAGCGTGTCGCGCGGGGGATCATAGATGTCGTTGTATCGGCCGAGGTAGCAGGAGTCGTGATAGACGACCCGGGCGTTGAGCGGGTTGCGCGGCTTGAGGCGGCCGTCGCGGATCAATTGCGGCAGAAACTCGGAGTGATGAACGACGGTGTACTTGCCGCCGAAGTCGGGGTATTCGCTGCCCAGGGTGTTGTAGCAGTGCGGGCAGACGGTGACGATCTTCGAGAACTTGTACCGGTTCAAGGTTTCGATGTTGGTCTGGGCCATCATCTGGAAGAGGAACTCGTTGCCGGCGCGGCGGGCAGGGTCGCCGGTGCACATCTCCTCTTCGCCGAGGATGGCGAAGTCGACGCCGGCGGCCTTCAGCAGACACGCCGTGGCACGGGCGATCTTCTTGGCCCGCTCGTCGAAGGACGCTGAACAGCCTACCCAGAGGAGCACGTCGGCCTGCTGCTTTTCGGCCATCCGTGGGATGTCGAGGCCCTCGGCCCAGGCGGCGCGTTGATCGGGCGGGAAGCTCCAGGGATTGGCGTTCCGCTCGATGCCCTGGAAGGCGTTCTGCAATTCCGCCGGGAACTCGCTCCGTTCCATGACCAGGTTGCGGCGCATCTCGACGATCTTGTCGACATAGGAGATGAACACCGGGCATTCGGTCTCGCAGGCGAAGCAGGTTACACAGGCCCACAGCACCTCGGGCTTGATGGTGTCGGGGACCAGCGGATCGGCCGGAGACACCGGTTTGCCGGCGGCGCTTTCGCCATCGCCGCCGACATGGCCGTCGCGAGGGGCTGTAAGCTTCTTTTCGTTATGGTACAGATAGTCGCGCAGATCGAGGGTCAGGTGCTTGGGGCTGAGCAACTTTCCGGTCTGGTTGGCGGGGCAGTGGTCGGTGCAGCGGCCGCACTCGGTACAGGTGTAGAGGTCGAGTGTGCCTTTCCATGACAACTGATCGATACGGGCCAGACCCAGCGTTTCCTCGCGTTCGATTTTGCCCTCAATGTCGTCGACCTTGGGCAGGCGGCCCCGGGGGCCGAGGTTCTGCAGGAAGACGTTGGGAATCGCAGTGATGACGTGGAAGTGCTTGGAGATCGGCAGGAGGTTCAGGAAGAGCAGAACCAGGCCGGTGTGCATCCAGAAGCCGGCGTGTTCGAGCACTTTGAGCGTGGTGTGACCCGCGCCCTGAAGGCCGATGGCCATGAGAGAGCCGGTGGGCTCGCTCCAGGCGAAGACGGCAGTCTGGTGGGCGTTGTCGGCGTGCAGGGTGATTCTGGCACCTTCGTAGAAGATGTCGGCCCACATCATGGTAAAGATGATGACGAGGATCAGAAGCCCCTCGAAGGAGAGGGTCATGCGCTTCAGGCGCTGGACGAGGCGGTAGTAGAAGAAGACCAGCGTGCCGAAGATGACCAGGATGATGAACAGGTCCTTGACGAAGGAATAGGCGGCGCCGAAGACATGGGTCTTCTCGAAGATCCCCCAGTAGGTGAAGTCCGGCGAATAGCCGCGGGCGAAGAGGACCAGGGAGCGGAACAGCAGGACGAGGAAGCCGATGAAGATCGCCAGGTGAGCAATGCCCGCCCACCAGTAACGCCGCATCCGCCGCTGGGCGAAGGCGAAGTTCCAGGTTCGCCTCAACCGCTCGCCAATCTGGTCGAAGCGGTTTTCGTTGGGGCCGAGCCGCATCAGGCGCCAGCGGCGCGCGACCTGCCAGGCAAACAAGGCAATAGAGATCACCAGCATCAGCGTCATGACGATGGGGTTCATAGGCGCTCCAATCACACAACCGTTACACAAAAAAGCCCACGGATGGTGATCCGTGGGCTTGGACGAGCATGCCAGCCAATCGGGCCCACGAGCGGCTCATCTGGCCTTGATCTTCTTCACCTCTTCCGTGATCAGCGGCACGAGAGTGAACAGGTCGCCGATAATGCCGTAGTCGGCCACTTTGAACATCGGGGCCTCGGGGTCGGTGTTGATGGCCACGATCCGACGGCTGCCGCGCATGCCGGCGAGGTGTTGAATAGCGCCGCTGATGCCGCAGGCGATGTAAAGCTGCGGTGTGACCGTCTTGCCGGTCAGTCCGACCTGCCGCGAGTGCGGTTGATAGCCGGCGTCGCAGGCGGCGCGGCTGGCTCCGACCGCCCCATCCAGGGCATGGGCCAGATCGGCAATGATCTTGAAGTTCTCCGCGTTCTTCAGGCTCCGCCCGCCGCTGACGATGATCGAGGCCTCGGTCACATCCTTTTCGCCGCCGCCGGTTCGGGCGATCTCCCTGGTCACTTGCCTGTCATCGGCGGGGTCCGGGGTGAACGGCACCGCCACCCGGTCAGCTTTTGATCCGCCGCCGGCGGGCAGGGGGAAGGTGTTTGCCCGCACGGAGGCCATCTGCAGCTTGGCCGCGTTGAAATGAACGCGACTGAGGGCCTTGCCGGCATAGATCGGGCGCCTGGCTACCAGGGCACCTGATCCATCGATGTCGAGCTCGATGCAGTCGGTGGCCAGGCCCGCGCCGAGGCGCATAGCGACGCGGGGAGCCAGGTCGCGCCCCATGAATGACGCGGCCAGGAGCGCGATCTGCGGGTCAGCCTTCTTGAGGAGGTCCGCCAGGGCCCGCGTGTACTTAAGGGCGTTGTATTTCGAAAGCGGTTCGGCGTCGGCGATGAACGTCGCCGCGACGCCGACGGTATCCAGCTTGTCCGCCACGGAGCCGAGATTGTGGCCGATGATTCCTGCCACCACGCGTCCGCCGGTCTTGGCGGCCAGGGCCTTGGCCGGGGTGATGCTCTGGAGGCCGGCCGGCAGAATGGCGCCGTCTCGTTGCTCGACAAATACGAATACGTCTTTGGTCATGGGGTCCTCGC
>DATKKX010000254.1:0-14677 GCA_035542775.1 Phycisphaerae bacterium
CTTCGAAAACTCTTCGCCTTCCAGGGCGGCGAGGAACGCAGACCACGGCCGGGGGCGCCGCGTTGCCGCCTCATCCCGACGCCCCGCTGTAATGCCGCAGCCCGAAACGCCAGAACCGATTGGAGATGACCAGCAGCACGACCGCGACGAGAACCGCCAATAGCGGCGTCGCCCGCGGCACCATCGTTGAATCACCGAAGAGAACGCCCGCCGGGAAAGTCGTGATGAACGCCAGGGGAACGATGAACGTCAGCACCCACTGCACCCACGGGCGGTAGATCACGATCGGAAACCGCCCCGCCTCGAACACGTTCCAGAAGATCATCTCGATATTCTGAATCCTGACGAACCAGAAGCACAACGTCGCCAGGATCAGCCAGACCGCGTACACGATGGCAAATCCCGCCGCCAGCATGACAACGAAAACCGCTGCCGGCCCCGGCGGCACGCGGCCCAGCAGCATAACGCACCCGACCACCGCCACGGCGGCGCCGAGGATCACGTCCGCGATCCGCCAGACGATGAACTCGCGGATGCTCACCAGAAATTGCGAATTCACCGGCTTGAGCAACACGAAATCCAGCGTGCCGTCGCGGATGTCGTCGAAGACCCGGCGCATGTTGGGCACGATGGACATGCGAATGCCCCCGGCGATGATGCGATACACCCCCACCAGCACCAGCATGTGCGGCACGCCCCACCCTTGCAGCGATTGCGTGTTCTTGAATATCGTCCAGACGCCGACGAGCTCGGCCCCCAGATGCAGGACCGACATGATCGAGCGCATGATCATCTCGAACCGGTAGGCGGCGATATTCTGCACGCTCACCCGGGCGAAGAGCAGGATCAGCTTTATGGCTCGTATCATGCCGTCCTCATCCGCTCACCGCGGTGTAATGCTTGAGTGCCACGGCCCAGCACACCTTGAACGCGGCGATCACCCCGAGAATCCACGCCGCCTGGATCGCCAGGCCCGCGACTGCTTCGGCGACCGTCGCCGTCCGGCCCATCAATAGCTCCGACGGAAACGCGAACATCCATCGAAATGGCAGGCAGGCCGCGATCCAGTACACCGGCCTCGGCAGCGCCTCCAGCGGCGCAAACCGCCCGCCCAGGAACATACCCAGACCGAAATACACTTCGCCCATGGCATCGAGCTTCGTCGCCCAGAACGCGACCAGCGAGACCAGGTAGCCGAGCATGAAGTTCAGGATGGCCCCGAACACGAGCGCCACCGCCCCCAGCCCAAGCTGCCACCACGCGGCCTTGAACTCGGGTCGAACCACCCAGGCAAACACGAACCACATCGGCACCACGAACAACAGCGTCGCGACCTTATAGGAGAGGTTGTCGGCGATGGCTTTCCAGATCGGCAGCAACGGTCGCAACAGCAGCGATGAGAGCTGCCCGGTGCGAATCAGGTAGCCCATCTCGTACGCGTCCCACGCCGCCGCGAGGTGCCCGACGATCATCAGCACGAAGTAGTACGCGGCGAACTCGCCGCGCGAGAATCCGGCGGCGGTGTGGTCCGGGTTGCTCTCCGCGGCCGAGCTCCACATCGCATACAGCACCGCGGGATTGACCAGCCCCCAGATCGCCCACAAGACGATCTCGGCGCGGTATTGAAACATGGTCTGCACACCGGCGCGGTGATAGGCGGCGAATGCCCGTAACACACGCATCATGGTTGCGAGCCCCTGTCATCCATGCCCGCGGAAAAACCGTCGTCCGGGTGGCTCACCGTGTCCGGGTGGCTCAACGCCTCCGGGTGGCCCAACCCTTCAGGGTTGGGGAACCCGATTTCCTCAAGCTGCCCCGCCACCTCAGCCGCACGAGCGCCCATTTCCCCCTCCCCCCTCCGCTCCCCGAACGCCCTCGCGATCACATCCTCGATCGGCGGGTCCTGGATGTTCAAATCGAGCACCGGCAGATCAGAAAGCAGCCGCGTCGTGATGGCCGCCGCCTGTCCCTTGGGCACGCGGATGACCACCTTGCGATCGGCGCGCGTCAGCAGGTGCCCCATGGCGGCGAAATCGTACCCGTCCACTTCATGGTCGAGATCGATGGTGATGACCTTGAACGGCGCCAGCCTTGCGGAAAGTTCGCTCAGCGCCCCGTCGAAGAGCAGCCGCCCATGATCAATGACGATGATCCGCTTGCACAGGGCGGTCACGTCGGCCATGTAATGACTGGTCAGGATGATCGTGGCCCCATGCCGGCGGTTGTAGTTGGCGATGAACTCGCGGATCCGGGCCTGCATGGTGATGTCCACGCCGATGGTCGGCTCGTCCAGAAACAGTACCGCCGGCCGGTGCAGCAGCGAGATGCAGATCTCGCACTTCATCCGCTCCCCCAGCGACAGCGTCCGGACCTGCTTCTTCAGCACGCCTCCGATATCCAGCAGCTCGATCAGCTCATTAAGCGTCTTCTGATACACATCCTTGGGAATGCCATAGACGGCCGCCTGCACCAGGAACGAATCCATGGCCGGCAGATCCCAGACCAGTTGAGACCGCTGGCCCATGAGCATGCTCATCCTGCGCAGGTAATCCGCCTCCCGGCGCCAGGGGACCGACCCCAACACTCGGGCCTCCCCGGAAGTCGGGTGGAGCAGGCCTGACAGCATCTTCAACGTCGTCGTCTTGCCGGCCCCGTTGGGCCCCAGGAAGCCTACGATCTCCCCCTCCTCCACGGTGAAGCTGACGTGATCCACCGCCCGGACATCCCGGTATGTCCGTCGCCACAGGCTCCGGAGCGAGGCGCGGAATCCGCCCTCCCGCTCCGGCACCCGGAACGTCTTGCAGAGCTGGTTGACTTCAATCTGAGCCATCGCGGTCCCATTGGCGGTGTCATAGGCCCACGCCTACCTCCCACCGCGCTGTCTGAACGGGACATGCTAGCGGATTCGACCGCCGTCTGCACACTGCGGCGTCGCGCCAGGCCGTCATCCAGCGCCGTCGACCGCGGCTGCCCGCCGCCCGCTCTGCCGCCCTCGGCCACAATCCTCGCGATTCGCACCAAAACCGAACGTGATCATCACCGGCAGTTTCCACGCATAGTCTTCGGCCGTAGAGTAGTCTACTCTGGTTTGCCGAGGAGGCAGGCGCCTGCCTCCACCGCAGCCGCCCGGAACACAACGGTGAGCGCCACACAGCCCGGTCAGACGATGCCATTTGACAAGATCGTGAGCGCCACACCGCCATCAGCGCTTGCCCCTCCAAGCCGCATCCGGACGCTGGGCCTGCTGCTGGTCATCATCACGCTCGCCGCCTACCTGCCGGCCCTGCGGTGCGGCTACATTTGGGACGACGACCGCTACGTCCTGGACAATCAAACCCTGCGATCCCCCAATGGGCTGCAGCGGATCTGGTGCGAGCTCCGCGCAACGCCGCAATACTACCCGCTGGTCTTCACGACTTATTGGCTGGAACACCGCTTGTGGGGATTCAATCCCGTCGGCTATCACCTCGTGAACATCTTGCTCCACGCAGCCGGCGCCGTACTCCTCTGGCGCATCCTGGCCCTGCTTGAAGTTCGCGGTGCCTGGGTCGCCGCCGCCCTCTTCGCCCTCCACCCCGTGAACGTCGAATCCGTCGCCTGGATCACCGAACGGAAAAACGTCCTCTCCGGCGTTTTCTACTTCGCCGCCGGCCTGCTCTACTTGCGCGGCGTCCTCGGCCCCGGCGGCCGGATTTCAGCCTGCCGCTACGCCGCCTCACTCCTGCTGTTCATCTGCGCCTTATTGAGCAAGACGGTCACCGGCACGCTGCCCGCCGCGATTCTCCTCGTGCTCCTGTGGAAACGCCCGCGCCTCCGCTGGAGTGACGTGGCACCGCTGGCCCCGATGTTCCTGCTCGGTATCGCTGGCGGCCTGCTCACCGCCTGGCTCGAAAAGGGCCACGTGGGCGCCACGGGCGAAGACTGGAGCCTCTCCTTGCTTGGCCGCTGCCTGCTCGCCGGCCGCATCGTCTGCTTCTATGCCGCCAAACTGATCTGCCCCCATCCCCTGATATTCATCTACCCTCGCTGGCAGATCGACACGGTCATATGGTGGCAATATCTGTATCCCCTCGCTGTCCTCGTCGTCATCGGTGCGCTCTGGCGCGGACGCAGAAAACTCGGCCTTGGCCCACTGGTCGCAACCCTGTTCTTTGCCGGAACACTCTTCCCCGCTCTGGGCTTCTTCAACGTGTACCCCATGCTGTTCTCGTTCGTCGCCGACCACTTTCTCTACCTGGCCGGATCGGGGCTGATCGCCCTCGTCGTCTCGGCCGCCGCCCGCCTCGCCGATCTCCGGCCACGCCAAGGAAAAACCATTGCGGCGTACTGCACCATCCTGGTGCTGCTTGTCTTTACGGTGCGGACTTGGCGCCAGTGCTCTGCATACAAAAACGCGGAAACCCTGTGGCGCGACACGCTGGCCGCGAATCCCGATGCCTGGATGGCGCATATTAATCTCGGAACCCTCCTCCTGGATCAGGGCAGGAACGAGGAGGCAGCGGACCATTGTCTGGAAGCCCTCCGTCTGCGGCCGGACTCTTCGCAGGCCTACTACAACCTCGGCACCATCTTGCTGAACCAGGGGCGATTGGACGAAGCCATCCATTACTATCAACAGCCGTTGCTGCAAGATCCCAATCTCTGGATGATGCACTTGGGTCTGGGCCTCGCCCTCCACCAGCAGGGCAAGCTCGATGAAGCAATCAGCCACTACTTGACGACGCTTCGAATCAAACCCGACTGCTACCGCGCCGCCTTCAAGCTCGCCGCTGCTCTGGACGCTCAAGGCTGCCCTGACCGAGCTCTTCCCTACTATCGCCAAGCCATGCAGATCCGGCCGGACTCCTCGGACGCAATCGTGCGCACCGCCTGGATCCTGGCAACGCATCCCGACCCCGGCATCCGCCGGCCCCAGGAAGCCATAGACCTTGCCGGGCAGGCCTGTCGACTGACCGGCCACCGAGATCCGGCGGCGGCGGATGCCCTCGCCGCGGCATACGCCGCGGCCGGGCAGTTCGACCGCGCTCGAACCACCGCCCGGGATGCCCTGAACCTGGCCTTCGCGAGCGGCAGACATGATCTGGCCGGAGAGATCAGCGAGCGGCTGGCCCTGTATCAGCACGACAGACCCTATCAGACGGAGCCCGCACCATCGCCCGCGACTTCTTCTCAGCCCGGAGGCCCGCGGTGAAACGTCACGGACCTCATACAGGCTCTTCGGGCGTTCACGCTTCTCGTGCCGCCTCACCGACGGCTACACCGCTTTCCCAGACGAACGACGTTGGCAAAATCGTGGCTCTGAGCCTGTTGCTCGTCATCATCACCGTCGCCGCCTACCTGCCCGCCACGCGTTGCGGAGACATCTGGGACGACGACTACTACGTTGAGAACAACCAAACGCTCCGCTCATTCGACGGCCTGCGGCGAATCTGGTTCGAGCTTCGCGCCACACCGCAGTACTACCCCATGGTCTTTACCAGCTACTGGCTGGAATACCGTCTGTGGGGTCCGTCCCCCCCGGGCTACCACGCCGTCAATGTCCTTTTCCACGCCCTCAGCGCGGTACTCCTCTGGCGCATTCTCGTCCTGCTCGACATTCGCGGCGCCTGGCTGGCCGCGGCCCTGTTCGCGCTGCACCCCGTGAACGTCGAATCCGTCGCCTGGATCACCGAACGGAAGAATGTCCTCTCCGGCGTCTTCTATTTCGGCGCCGCCCAGCTGTACCTGCGATCCGCCTTCGGCCCAACCGGCCGCATCTCGGCTGGACGATACGCGACCTTCCTCGCCCTGTTCCTCTGCGCCCTCCTCAGCAAGACGGTCACCTGCACGCTGCCCGCGGCTCTGCTGCTGGTGCTATGGTGGAAACGCGGGCGTCTCCGCTGGAGTGACATCCTGGCAATGGCGCCGCCATTCGTTCTGGGGATCGCCAGCGGCCTGCTCACCGCCTGGATGGAAAAGGGGCACGTCGGCGCCATCGGCCAGGATTGGAATCTCTCGTTCCTCGATCGTTGCCTGATCGCCGGACGGGCGATCTGCTTCTACACGCTGAAACTGCTGTGGCCGCATCCCCTGGCCTTCATTTATCCACGCTGGCACATCGACGCGACCTTGTGGTGGCAGTTCGTCTATCCCCTTGTCGTCCTGACCGCATTCGTGGCTCTCTGGCTTGCCCGGCATCGTCTTGGCCGCGGCCCGCTGGTTGCACTGCTGTTCTTCGTCGGCACGCTCTTTCCCGCCCTGGGTTTCTTCAATGTCTATCCCATGCTGTTCTCGTTCGTCGCCGACCACTTCCAGTACCTGGCATGCACGGGCCTCTTGACCCTCGTCGTCGCGGCCGCATACCGCCTTGCCGACCTACGCGGCTGGAGCCGCAGACCGGCCGCTGCCATCCCCGCCGCCCTTGTGCTGGTCACCCTCGCCGGCGTGACTTGGCATCGCTGCTCTGTCTATGTGGATGAGGAAGCCCTCTGGCGCGATACGCTGCGAAAAAACCCCGCCGCCTGGATCGCCCACAGCAACATGGCTCCCATCCTCATGAGTCAGGGCAAGCTCGACGAGGCCGAGAGCCATTGTCGCGAGGCCTTGCGGATCAGGCCCGCTTGCAGAGAAGCCTTCTACAATCTGGGATCACTACGCGCTTCACAGGGCAAACTGGACGAGACCGTCGATTACTTCCGCAAAGCCGCCGAGCTCGCCCCCGATGTCGCCGGGATCCAAGTCAGCCTGGGCACCGCCCTCCAGGCCCTGGGTAAGCTCGACGAGGCCATCGACGCCTATCGCCGCGCCCTGCAAATCACCCCCAACGACGCCAAAGCCCTCAACGGCCTCGGCACCGTGCTCGAAGCCCAAGGCAGGCCTGATGAAGCCCTGTCGCTCTACCGCCAAGCCATGCAGGCCAACCCCGATTCGCCGAATCCAATGATCCGCGCTGCCTGGATACTCGCCACACATCCCGACGCCCGCGTCCGTCAACCCGACGAAGCTGTGCGGCTCGCCCAGCGCGCCGCCGACCTTACCCGCCATCAGAATCCCGAGGTCCTCGACATCCTCGCCGCAACCTGCGCCGTCGCCGGCCGATTCGATCAGGCCGCCGCCGCCGCTCAGGCGGCCATGGAATTGCCTGCTGCTTCGCAAGTCCCAGGCCTGATGGACCGCCTCACCAAGCGCTTGGAGTTGTACAAGCAACGCGCGTCTCCTCGACCCGAGCCAATCCCGCCAGGCCCGTGATCTCCCGAACGAGTACGCGGAAAACGGAATTGGCCCGCACGAGTCCCCGGCGAGGGCTCCATCTGTCTCCCACCCTTTTTTGCCGCCCCGATTGATCTTCTCAATCCCGGCTCCTACACTCGCACGCACTGGGCAACAGTTTTCACTTTCCGAAGGATCTCGCGTCATGTCTTATCGACACGCGCTATGCTTGTATCCCTACGTCGTCGACCAGCGGCCCGGGATCGGCATCTTCCCGCCGACCGGCCTGGAATACATCGCCACCTCGCTCCAGGGCCACGTCGGGCGCATCACCCTCATCGATTTGCGACACGAGCGACCCCTCCAGCAGATCGACCAGCTCTGTGGCCTGATTCACCGCGAAGGGGTTGATCTCTTGTGCATCAGCATCGGTTGGCGGGCACGATACGAAAAAGTCTGCCAGCTTGTGGCCCGCCTGCCGGCCGGCATCACCACCGTGGTCGGCGGGCACCAGGCTACCGAGCAGGTCGAGGACATCTTCCGCCGCTGCCCCAACGTCGACGCTGTCGTCCGTGGAGAGGGCGAACAGGCCATCGCCGAGCTGGCCGATGGTTTACCCTGGGACCAGATCCTCAGCTTGTCCTATCGCTCCGCGGACGGTTCCATCCGCCACAACGGCAACCGCCCCCTGCCTCCGCTCGACGAGATCAGCCCGCCGGATCGTTCCCTGCGCCGCGCACGCTACTATCCCACGCTGCGAGGGGTACGGCTGCTGAACGTGGAGTTCGATACCATCCTGGCCTCGCGCGGCTGTCCCTACAAATGCGAGTTCTGCTCCCTCACCATGAACCCTCTCGGTCAGAAGCGCGATTATGCCTCGCGCTCACCGGAGTCTGTCGCGGACGAAATCGAATCGAGCTCGGCCGACGTGATCTTCTTCGCCGACGACATCTTCTTCCTTGAGCCCCGCAAGGCCGAGCGTCTCTGCGACTTGCTGATCGAGCGGGGCATTAAGAAGCGCTATGGCGTGCAATGCCGCATCGAGGTGTTCAAGTTTCCGCGCATGTTGGAGAAGGCCTGCCAGGCCGGCTTCCGCATCCTCGATCTGGGCCTCGAATCCGCCAGCGACAGGATCCTGAAGGACATGCACAAGGGCTTCACCACGCAACACGTCCGTGAGGCCTTCCAGGTCCTCCGCCGCTTTCCGTTCTGGTTCCACGGCTATTTCATCTACGGCAACGTCGGCGAGACCGAGGAGGAGATGCTGGCCATCCCCCGCTTTGCCCGCGAGCTCGGCCTGCACTCCATCGGCCTCAGCCTCCTCCGCATCGACCAGTTCACCCCCTGGCGTCAGCGGGTGGAGAGCACGCCGGGCTACCGGATTGGCCGGAACGGCTACGTCTATTCCGACAAGTTCGACAAGCGCAGGCTGCGGCAGATCCGTAACCGCATCACAAACGACTTCTACTACCGCCCTGCCCATATCGCCCGAATGGCAAAGACCCTGCACGACGGCCGGATCGTGACCTACCCGCAAATGCTGCGTGTGCTGGCATTGTCCCCCTTGGTAGGCTGGGACTACCTCCTGCACGCCGCACACAAATGGCACCGGCGTTCCAGCAACAAAGCCACCCCGCCCGCCAACCCGTATCTCGACGCCGAAAAGCACGACAAGCAGCCACCAAGCCTGGTCGCCGCCGGTACGTGACCCCGTGGGCAGGTCGCTGACGCGAGCGTGCCGAGCCTGAGAAAGGGAATGCCCTGATCGATGCTGATCGAGGTCGGGGCAAGTCACGCCAGCATCACCGGGGACTCCGGGCAGGATCGCGTCACTGTGCCGGTCTCATTCATCAAACAACCCGGGCTGCTCCTTGGCGGGCTCCGCCGCCTCGTGCTCGCTGGGCACCGGCAGCCCCAGGTGCTCGTACGCCCGATGCGTCGCGCACCGCCCCTGCCGCGTCCGCGTGACGAACCCCCGCTGCAAAAGGAAAGGTTCCACCATGTCCTCCAGCGTGTCGCGCGACTGCCCCATCGTCGCCGCCAGCGCTTCGATCCCCGCCGGGCCTCCGCGATACGTCTCGATCAGCGCCTTCAGAAACGCCCGATCCAGTCTATCCAGCCCGATGCCGTCGATCTCCTCGATTGACAAGGCCTTCTCGACGACCGCCAGCGTCAGCCGCCCGTCCGCCCGGACCTGGGCATAGTCGCGCACACGGCGCAACAACCGATTGGCCACGCGCGGCGTCCCCCTGGATCGCTCCGAGATCGTCCGCAGTGCCGCTTCGTCGGCCTTGATCTCCAGCTTGCCCGCCGATCGGCGGAGAATCTCAAACAAATCGTCCGGCTCGTAAAACTCCAGGTGATACCGCAGGCCGAACCGATCACGCAACGCCGCCGTCAGCATCCCCGCCCGCGTCGTCGCTCCGATCAGCGTGAATTGCTTCAACCGGAAATTGACCGTCCGCCCGCCGAGCCCGCCCTCGATCGTGTAATCGACCCGGAAATCCTCCATCGCCGGATAAAGAAATTCCTCCACCACCTTGTTCAGCCTGTGAACTTCGTCGATGAACAGAATGTCCCCCCGCTCCAGGTTCGTCAGCACACTCATCAAATCTGCCTGCTTGACGATCGCCGGACCGCTGGTCACGCGGATTCGATCAGCCGTGCCCATCTCCTCGGCGATCACGTGGGCCAGCGTCGTCTTGCCCAGGCCGGGCGGGCCGTCCAGGAGGATGTGCTCCATCGGCTCGCCGCGCTTCTTGGCCGCGTCTAACGCAATCCGCAACTGGGCGATGACGTTCCGCTGGCCGATGCACTCATCCAGCCGCCGCGGCCGCAGCGCCCAGTTCGACTGCTCCTCGCGATCAGTGCCCGCGTCGCCGTCAATCACCCTCTGCCTGCTCATGCTTCCCTATCTCCGCCCTCTCAGCACTCAGGATTCAGCACTCTCTCCTCGCTACGCCTCCGCCCCGCCCTTGATCCGGTACGCCGCCCGAACCCACGCCTCCGGGCTCTCCAGGTCGGCGTGCAACTGCGCCGCCCGGGCGATCCACCGCTCGGCGTCGCTTCTCGAGTCGCCCCAGGCAACCAGGATCTCGATCGCGTCGCGCTGGTCGTTGTTGAGCTCCTTCTTCGTCGCCGACGGAACGTCCTCCGCCGCATAGGCATGCGCCGTCACCTTGCCACGCAATTCCGCAACGATCTGCTCCGACATCCGCCGGCCGATCCCCGGCAGCCGTGCCAGCGCCGCCGCGTCCCCCGCCTCGATATGCGCCGCGATTCGCGCCACCGGTTCCGCCAGAGCCCGCAGCCCCTTACGCACCCCGATCCCCTTGACAGTGATGAACTGCTTGAAGAACGCCCGGTCCTCGGGATGCAGAAACCCGATCATCCGCGGCGTCATGTTGCCGCCGGCCGCATTGCCTTCGAGATACTCCAGCGTGTGCAATGTCACCGCATCGCCGCGATACGCCGCCAGCTCCGCCAGCGCGCAACTCGGCACGAGAACCTCATAAGCAATCCCGTCGCGATCCAGAATCGCCGAGTCCTCGCCGATCTCGCTCAATCGTCCGCTGATCCGTACAATCATGAGAGCGTCATCTCACGGCACTTTCCATGTCGTCCGCATGCGCAGCAACGCTACTTCCTCTGGCACTCCGACGCCGCGTAGCATGCGATCGCCAGCGCATCCGCCACGTCTGACGGCTCCGGCATCCTGCCCAATCCCAACGTCGCCATGATCGCCCGCTGCACCTGCACCTTGCTCGCGTGCCCGTTCCCCGTCAGGGCCTTCTTGATCTTCGTCGCCGGAACGCTGATGACCTCGATCCCTCGCCGCGCCGCCGCCAGCAGCACCGCCCCGCGGGCATGCCCCATCAGGATCGCCGTCCGCGGATGCTTGTAGTGAGCGAACAAGTCCTCCACCGCCAGCAACCTCACCGCATGCTCCGACAGCACCTCCTCCATCCCCTCGGCTAGCTCTGCCAACCGCGCCGCCAACGGCCGCGTTGCCGTCGTCCTGACCAGCCCCGCGTCCTTCACCCTTCCACCGGGCATTTCGATCACCGCATAGCCCGTCCGCTCCAATCCGGGGTCGATACCCAGGACGCAAGCCGCCCCCGATAGAGCGGCTTCGCCAGACCCCGGCTCCGCCGCCCCCGCAGCTCTCTTCCGCTTGCCGGCTAGTCCAGCCGCCATTGCGTGCCGTCCGAACGATCTTCCAGGCTGATGCCCATATCCGCCAATCCTCTGCGAACCGAATCGGCGATCTCGAATTGCTTCGATTTCCTCGCCATGTTCCGGACTTCGACCAGGAGATCCACGAGTCTGCCCATCTTGCTGTCATCGGCCAGCCGGGTCTCGGGCGGTCGCTCGACCAGCAGACCCAGGATCCGCGCCAGATTGACAAACGTCCCCCCGGCCGCCTGGACGACCAGCCGCGATGACTCCTTGGCACGGCTTTCCACCCGACTCGCATCGATGAACCGATTGATCAGCCCCGCCAGATCAAACAGGCTGCCGATGGCGCCGGCAGTGTTGAAGTCGTCGTCCATCGCCTCCAGAAAGCGAACCTGCTGGTTCATCACGTCGTCAATGAACTTCGCCGCCTCGGGCCCCGCGTCTGAATCGCGCATCCGCTCGATCTGCAGGGTGACGCTGTACGGATCCTCGCCGGTCACGCGGTGGATCCGTTCCAGCAGCCGGTAAAACGCGCTCAAGCCCGTTTTGGCGGACTGAATCGTCTCCTCGGTGAAATCGATCGGCGACCGGTACTGCGATTGGATAATGAGGAATCGCAGTAATTCCGCCGGGTACTTGGCCAGCAGGTTGGACAACTGCAGCGAAGTCATGATCTTCTGGAACTCGGGATCCGACTTCGAAATCTTCTTGGTGTTGAAACGAGTCAGTCCGTTGTGCATCCAGTACTTCGCGAACGGCTTGCCCGTGGCGGACTCGGCCTGGGCGATCTCGTTTTCATGGTGGGGGAACTTCAGGTCCATGCCCCCGCCATGGATGTCGAACGTGTCTCCCAGATACTTCATCGCCATCGCGGAGCACTCAATGTGCCAGCCGGGGCGCCCCTTGCCCCAAGGCGAGTCGAACTTCACCTCGTCCGGCTCCTCGGCCTTGGCCGCCTTCCAAAGCGCGAAATCTCCCGGATTGCGTTTCGCCGAATGGTCCAGCCCCTCTCTCGCCCCGGCGGACTGCTCCTCCGGCCGCCGGTGCGTCAACTTGCCGTAATCCGCGTCCTTGCTGACGTCGAAATAAACGTCGCCTTCCACTTCATAGGCCATGCCCCGCTCGATGAGCTGCCGGATGTGCGCGATGATCTCGCCGATGTGCTCGCTGGCCCGCGGCATGTGGTCGATCGACCGGATGCCCAGCGCCCCCATGGCGTCAATGTACTTCTGCTCCAGATCCTGCGCCAGCGCCATCACGGTCACCCCGCGCTCCTGGGCCTCCGCGATCAGTTTGTCCTCGACGTCCGTGATGTTCACCACCCACGTCACCTGGTAGCCCTTGTAGGCCAGGTACCGCTTGATCACGTCGAAGATCACCGGCCCCACCGCGTGCCCGATGTGGGCGGGCCGATACACCGTGGGACCGCAAAGGTAGATCCCCACCTTCCCCGGTCTCACGGTTTCAAACAGTTCCTTCTCGCCCGTTAGTGTGTTGTAAACTCTCAGCGTCATGGTTTGCTCAAACCTTACGTTGCATCCTCACTCTTATCGATCTCGAACCTCTGCCACACGTGTCAGGCCCGCCACGCACGTACACGCGATCGCCTCCCCCCGTCCGACCGCGTCCAGGCCTTCGTTCGTCTTCGCCTTGATGCTGACGCCCTCCGCAGATAAGCCCACCAGACCGGCCACCGCTTCCGCCATCGCTCTCTTGTACGCCGACAGCTTCGGCCGCTCCGCGTGGACCACGACATCCAGGTTCACCACCGCGTAACCGCGCTGCCCCGCCTTCCGCATCGCCTCGGCCAGTAGCGCCCGACTGTCGCAGCCCTCGTACTGGGCGTCGGTGTCGGGAAACTGCTCGCCGATATCCGGCAGGCCGGCGGCTCCGAGAATGGCATCAGTCACCGCATGAAGCACGACATCGCCATCGCTGTGACCCGACAGATGCTGATCAAACGGAACATCGACCCCGCCCAGCCGCAACGGACCGCCGACCGCCAGCTTGTGGACGTCGGTCCCGATCCCGACCCGCCTGATCGCATCCTCCACCAAGTCTGATACCCTCGGACGGCCGTGTCGCTGCCTGGACGGCTCGCTCGACGAACCACCTCGGTACCCTAACACGCTTCGGCCGATCTCGCCACACGATCACATTGACACGACGGACTGAAATCGACCGCCTCGCTCCACCTCCCCGGGGAAACGGCCTTGCATCCCAACGTCCAGAAACCATGCCGGGCGACCGGCAAATCCACGTCCTGATCCTCCTCCGCCGCCGTGCGATGGAACGCGGGCCTGTACTTCAGGAAAACAGGCGCCGAAACCGACCCGGCGGCGGCCGCCTATTCTGGGACCGCTGAACACGATCACTTGCTCCCGGGTTTTGAAGATATCGTATACTTAAAGGCGGCTGCCGTCCTGGCGCTTGTCATTTTGCAGAACGCCGCGTCCTTGCGCCTTCACTCAAGTGCAGCCATACGCCGCCAAGCGTGGATTCAAAGGAGGATCCGCATCATGGTCAGCGAGATGCAGCCGGCGCCGATGCCAATGAGCGTCGTGTTGAATGAACTCGACGAATTCGCCAAGCAGTGGGAAATACTGCGACGGACCGACGGTGGCTGGGAGTGTCGCCGCGCCCGGCCGCGCCGACAATTCCGAACCTCCTGCGAGATATGGTTCTTCGAAGACGGCGGCAGCACCGTACGCTGTCAGTCCGCCCTCACCCGCAACCTCTCGGAGCAGGGCATCGGCCTGGTCACCAAATGCGTCATCCTTCAGGGCGTACCCATCGAGATCCGGATCCTCCCGCCTGACTGTGAACCGACCCACCTGGCGGGCGTGGTGGTCTTCTGCCGCTACACCCGGCAGAGCTTTCATGAAGTGGGAATCTCACTAAGAAGCTGCCAGGGTGAACCGCTTTTTGCCGAGGACCCCGTGAAAGCCCTCTCTCTGAATCCCTGGCTCCAGCAGGCCCTTGAGAACCTCAAGCTCGCGGGCAGCATTGCCAAAGCGCAGCCGGTGCTGACTTGCCTGAAGCCGCGCCTACAGGCCCTGCCGCCGGTCGGCCTCTCGCTCCCGCCTGGTCGCCTCCGCTAACGTATTTTTCTCACGCCGGCTCAGGCTGTTGATGCCCTCGCGATGGAGCTTCTCGAGGATGCGGTCCACTTCCGCCATCTCCTCCGCCCGACGCCGTTGGCGTGCCTCCCACCCCCCGGCCGCCGCCCCCGCCCGCCAGCGCGACCACCTCTGGGCCCACAGTTCACCGCGGTAGCCGCAGGCTATTCCAAAGGCCAAACCCGCCAGAT
>DATKKX010000255.1:0-3452 GCA_035542775.1 Phycisphaerae bacterium
GAGGCCAAGGCCGACTGCGGGCACTCATGTCATATGGCCGTTAAGAGCAAGGACTATATCTTCCATCCGTACCAGAAGCGGTGAGCGCCATGCTCCGAGCGCGATGATCACGCTCAACGTCAACGCGGCGAACCGCATTGAACGGTTTGCAACATGAGCGAATGCCGGTTCGTCGTAAAGGCGGGTTCTCGTCCTCCTGGGAGATTGCTTTCAACAATCTGCCGTAGAGGAGCGCTCGATGACCGAACTCTTGAACTTGGTACTGCAAGCGCACGGCGGGCTCGAGCGCTGGAGGTCGTTCGACACAGGATCATCCAGCTCCTGGAGCAGATCGCCAGGGAGCTGCGCGTGTCGGGGCTCTGAAGCGAGCAATCTGGATGGGCCTGCAGAATGGAAAGGTAGGCGTCGAGGAATTTGACCCCTGTCGGATGCCCGAGGCCCAAAAGATTGAAAACATTGCGTGGTACAAGTCTTGCTAACCGGAGTATGCTGCGGCGGATTCGGAGCGCGTTTGTAAAGGAGGGCGACGATCTGTTCGGCCAGCTTGTGGGCTCTCCTCCCCTCGAAACGGATCGAATGGTGTCTCGTCGGGATGAATTGCGGTGCCCGGGCGTCAGTGCCCGCCACACTACAACTCTCACGTGGAGGTGTTCGATGCGACTGGCGAAGACCACGTTTGTGGCAGCGACGCTTGCGGGACTTCTGGCTGCACCTGTGGCCCACGCCGCCATCATTCTCAACTTCTTCCCGGCATCGGATTTCAACGCGAACACTTCTGTGATGGATGCCGCTCTGGGAATCACCGGGTTCACCATTGACACTTTCGAGCAAACCGCGCTCCTCCCGGGCCTGACGATCTCTCTGAGCGGAGGAGTTACGGCCACGACCTGGACGAGTTTGCCCAACCTCTTCGACACCGGGGTCTGTGGCAGCCTCAGCGTAGGGGCGTGGGACGGGACGCACGCGGCCACGAACAGTATTACGAACTTGCTCAATAGCTGTACGACGCCGACGGGACTCGCCGCTCTCACGACCTTCAACTACGCCCCGGGACCCACCTCCTTTGGGATCGCACTCTCCAATTTTCAGTCCGTGAATCCACCGTCCCCGCAGTTTCCCATCACAAATCATGAATTGTTCGTGAACGGAGTCGACCTGGGCGTCCTCGAGACTCTCGCCGGCGCTAACTGGTCTCCGGGCATCGTGCGGAACGCTTATCTGCGCATCGACACGACAGGGGGAAGCACCATCACCTCGGTGGGGTTTCAAAACCTGGTTACCACGGGTCAGGCCGACTTCCTTGCATTTGATCGGCTCGCTGTTCTGCAAAGTTCCGGCGTTCCAGAACCAGGCTCCGGCTGGCTGCTTTTTTTTGGCGCCGCATTCGTGGGCTTGCGACTGTTCAGGCAGCCGCGATAGCGGCGGGCAGTCAGGAGGGTCGGTCTCGACCGCAAGACCATCCGGGCCTGGCGAACCCGGGCACGAGAGGCCGGGCCGGCGGGCCTGGTGCCGCGTTATCCCGAGCGCCGCGCCCGACGGATCCCCGCCGAGGTCGTCGAGCTCATCGCGCACGCCCGCCGGGACTTGCAGTACGGCGCGTGCCGGACCCGTATCTGGTTGCTGCGGGTCCACCAGGTCAAGGTCGCCGCCAAGACGATCACGCGGATCTGCCACGACCTGGACTTGCCCCCGGTGCAACGGCCGAAGCGGCGCCGCGCGGCGCGCCAACTCAAGCTCTTCGAGAAGGCCACGCCCGGCGAGTCGGTCCAGGTCGACGTCAAGGTCGTCAAGATTGCCGGGACCAAGGCCTACCAGTACACGGCCTGCGATGACTGCACACGGCTCCGGGTCCTGCGTCTCTATCGGCGCCAGGACACCCTCACCAGCCTCGACTTCTTGAACCAGATCATCGCGGCGTTCCCGTTCCCCATTCGCAAGCTACAGAACCGACAACGGCGCGGAGTTCTCCTTCACCTTTCTCCTCGCGGTCGAGCGGCGCGGCATCCGCCATCGGTACATCAAACCGCGGCGGCCGGATCAGAACGGGAAGGTGGAGCGCAGCCATCGCGTGGATGCCGAGGAGTTCTGGGGTCGGCACGCCTTCGAGACCTATGACGCGGCGGCGGCCGCACTCCCCAGTTGGGAGCGCGAGTACAACGAGCTGCGGTTCTCGATGGCGCTCCAAGGGCGGACGCCGGCGGAGAAGCTGGCGGCCGTCCTCGCGGCTGCAGCGTGATGGCGTTGGCTCCTCGGTGGGGCTTGAACGGCGATCGGCTCGAGGCCGAGGCCCGTAAAGCCTCCAGGACGCGACTTCAAGAGGGGGGTGGCTATCTCCCTATTGCCCTCGATGGCTGTTTGCCATCGTCTCCACCCACGTCCGATCCTCACTCCCGCCCATCCCCCGACACGTGTCCCTATCTTGACGACGTAGAACACAGGGTACGGCGCACGCTTCGGCCGCGACCCATCTGATCCCCATTCCTGCTCCCGGCGCTGGCGCGGATTGCCGTCGACCCGACGCATCGGCCATACTCGCTGCTATATGGACGCGCCCGCTCGCCCCAGGATCGGCAGCCGACATCCACGGCCTCACCCGAGCAAACGGTGACGATCACCCGGCGTGTCTTCATCGGTGCATCGGCCGCCGCTCTGCTCGGCCGGCCGAGTGAATCGACAGCGCAGACAAAGGTGCCGCATATCGGCGTCCTGGTGGGCGCCGCGGCGCCGCACCCATTCGTGGATGCGTTCCGGCGTGGTCTGCAAGCGCTTGGCTATCAGGAAGGGCAGAACATCGTGCTCGAGATCCGCTACACCGGAGGACAAGCCGATCGCGCCGCCGAGCTCGCGGCCGAGCTCGTCCGGCTCCGGACCGATGTCATCGTCACCCACTTTACCCAGACGACGAGAGCCGCCATGGCGGCCACTCGGACGATCCCGATCGTGATGGTCGTTGGAGCGCCCGTCGAAAGCGGCTTCGTTGCCAGCCTGGCGCGCCCGGGCGGAAACGCCACGGGTCTCTCGGGCATGGATTCAGAGATTGCGGGGAAACGCCTGCAGATCCTCCGTGAGATCAATCCGAGGCTCGAGCGCGTCGCAATTCTCGGCACGACGCCGGCTACCAACCCGTACAGCGGCCCGTACATCGAGGATCTGCGGCGAGCGGCGTCAGGCACCGACCTCCGGCTTCTGCCGATCCTGATCAGTGGCCCCGACGAGTTCGGGAAGGCCTATGCTGAGATGGCCAGGCCAAGGCCGGCGCGCAGGCCGTGATCGTGCAGGATCACTTCGACCCGCACCGGGCGGTCCTCGTCGAGCTGGCCATCAAGCACAAGCTCGCGTACATGTCCGGCACCAAGGAGACTGCCGCCGCCGGCGCTCTGGTGTCTCTCTCCCCTGATTGGTCAGGGCTCTTCGGGCGGGCTGCGGTCTACGTCGATAGAATCCTCAAGGGT
>DATKKX010000256.1:0-3828 GCA_035542775.1 Phycisphaerae bacterium
GCCGCCCCATCGCCGAAGACGGGCTTGCTGGGCGCCGATTTCCGGGTGGAGAACGGCCGGTACCGCATCACCAGGATTTATGCGAGTAAGGCCGCCGCCGAAAATGAACGGAGCCCGCTAGGCGCCCCTGGAGTCAATGTGCGGGAAGGGGACTACTTGCTTGCGGTCAACGGCAAAGAGCTTCCCGGTTCATCGGACCTGTGTGGCCACTTTGTGGGTCTTGCAAACACCGAGGTCCGGCTGGCGCTTGCCGATTCGCCGTCGGGCGCGCGCCGCGAGGTCACGGTGAAACCGGTAGCGGACGAGAGCGGCCTGCGCTACCAGGAGTGGGTGCGCCGGAACCACGCCCGCGTCGCCGAGGCAACTGGCGGCCGGGTTGGCTACCTTCACGTCGGCAATGTAGACAAATCTGGCGTCGAGAAGTTCCGCCAGGACTGGCGTCCCCTGCGCGGCAAAGTCGCCGCTGTAATCATCGACGAGCGCAACAACACCGGCGGCACACAGCCGCTCGATGTCCTCGATTGGGTGGAGAGGAAGCCCACCCGCATGATCTATGAACAGCGTGGTCCGGTGCCTCCCTTCATCAGCCCTTTCCTCGACGGGCCGAAAGTGATGCTCGCCAACGAACTCTCGGTCTCCGGCGGCGACGAACTTGCCTATTACTTCAAGTTTCTGAAACTCGGTCCCCTGGTCGGCACCCGCAGCACCGGCGGAATGATCGGCAACGGCAGCCAGTTTCCGATCACAGGCGGCTGGAACATGGCGGTTCCCCAGTTCGGCTTCTTCTCGCCGGTCACCTCCGAGTGGATGCCCGAAAATCGCGGCGTCGAGCCGGATTTCAAGGTGGAACTGACGCCGGACTCTGTTGCTGCCGGCTGCGATCCGCAACTGGAGAAGGCGATCGATCTGGCTCTTGAGGCCCTCAAGACCTACAAGAAGCAACTGCCCGAGATCCCGCCGTACCGTCCGGTCAGGTAGGAACCCGCCATGACTAGGCTGACCCCTGCTCTGCTGATCTCAGTCCTGGCGCCGGCCGCCCATGCCCAGGCGGGCCGATGTCCAGGCGCCCCCGGCGCCGCGCCCTACGCGATTCAGACCGAGGGGCGGTTTCTCAAACCCGTCTTTGCCGGCGTCAAGGCCACTAAAGACATCGCCTATGGCGAGGCGGTCACGGATGCCGGCGCGAAGCAGACGCTGCTGCTCGACATCTTTGAGCCCGAAGGGGACGCCGCTCCGCTGCGGCCGGCCATCGTCTGGCTGCACGGCGGATCATTCCGGCCGGAATTTACCAAGAACGCCGACGGTATCACGAGAGCCGCGCAGACATTCGCCCGACACGGCTACGTTGGGGTGAACATCGAGTACCGCGCCCGGTACGACGAGGCCCGGCCAATGAAGAAGGCGATCGAAGACGGCATGAACGACGTGATGAAGGCGATCGCATGGGTGCGCGAGCATCAAGCTGCATATCGGATCGACGCGGGCTTTGTGGCGTTGGCCGGCCAGTCGGCGGGCGGCATGCTGGCCGGCAGTTTCACCTCAACCGCCAACCTCTCCGGCGCCCCGCGCGACCGTTCGGGCATCTTCGCTCAGGCCCTGTTCTGGGGTCAGCCCCGGCATCCCAACTTCCCTGAATTGCATGTCAAAGTGGACCCGTGCTACCCGCCCACCGTCTTCCTGACCGGCAATGACGATGGTCAGGCCCCGTACACCGGCGCGCTCGAGATGGCGCGCGAGTTGAACGCCGCCCAGGTACCAGCCAGGGTCCAGGTGGTGGAGGAAGGCGGCCATAGCCTGCCCGGCCGCGAAGACGAGTACGTTCCCATGGCCGCCCGCTTCCTGTTTGAGATGCTTTCCAAAACCAGACCGGTCCTCCCGGCCGAATACCAGGCCGAGCAATACACCAGAATGCGGTATGCCGCCTTCGGCAAATCCGCTACCGGATTCACCGGGACCGGCTACATCCGCCTGGAGAAGGACAGCTACATCGAGTGGGACTACGTCGATGCGCTTGCGGCCGGCGAGTATTCCGTGGTGTTGCGGTATTCAAACCCGACCCACGACCTCATCACGTATGGCGTTCGCGTTAATGGAGCCAACCAAACAGTGGCGGCGTTCGAGCCGGCTTCCGGGTGGGCAACGGTCCGGATCGGTGTGGCGCTCAAGGCTGGCCCGAATAGCATTCGGTTGACAGCCGGCACGTCACCCGCCGGCCTGCGGCTGGACAGAATCGATCTCGAATCTAAAAAGCAGTAGGGAGGAAGTGTTCGTGTTTCTCAGGCAGATTGCTTTCTTCGGGCTCCTCTGCGGCGCGGCCGCATGGGCTCAGTCGATCGAAGGCGTCGTCTTCGATTGCACCGGCGGCGTTGTCCCAGGAGCGCGCGTGCTGCTCACCGAGAATTACGCGCTCAAGACCGAGACCATGACGGGTAGTGACGGCCGATTCACATTCCAGGACGTGAGGCCCAACCGCTACCAGATTCTGGTCAAGAAGGAGAGGTTCGCGCTCGCTGAGTCGGGGGCGATGGTTCGGGAGGATCGCCCTACCCGTCTCAACTTCGTCCTGCAACCGGACCGGGTAAAGGAAGGCTCCGGTTTGCAGTCGCAAGTGCAACCGTCAGCCGCGGCCGCTCGACCGGCACAGCCCTATGTGCCGCCGCTGGGCGGTCAGGTCCAATTCATGAAGATGCTCCGGCCGCCGCGGCCCGCCTATCCGGAGAAGGCCGCGCAGGCCGGCATCGCGGGGCAGGTCGTATTCTTCGTTCGTGGCAAGGCCGATGGATCGGTCGAGATCCTGTCGGTATTGGCCTCCCCTGACCCGGAACTGGAGGCCGCGGCCCGCCAGGCGGTTGGCCAGATGCGCTGCGAGCCCACAAAAGTGAATGGCAAAGCCGTCGATTGGGATTTTGAATTCACGGTCGATTTCCGGCTACCAAAGTGATCTCAAGAGATTCGGACCAGGAGCATATCAATGTGGGTACGTACCTTGGCAATACTCGCCGCGGTGGCGGCGTTCGCCTCCGCGGAGGACATCCGCGGAACCCTTCACAGTCCAACCGGCGCGGTAATCAGCGACGCCCGCGTCATGCTCATAAGCGAGGACTACATCAAGCTCGCCGAAACGAAATCGGGTCAGCGCGGAGAGTTCGAATTCAAGGATCTGAAGCCCGCGTTCTACCTGGTGCAGGCGAAGAAGGCCATGTTTCAGCTTGCGCAGCATCATGTGTTTCTCACTGACGGAAAATCGGAGCGGATGTATCTGGTGGCCAACCTGGCGCGCGGTCAGGATCAGTTCTCCGCCACGATCGAGGCGGCTGCGGCTCCAGCTCCGCCCTCGGCCTTGCCACCCCGCGTCAGCGGGAAACCCGAGCCCTTCAAGCGTCTCAGCGGCCGG
Organism: Phycisphaerae bacterium; assembly: GCA_035542775.1. Lineage (GTDB taxonomy): Bacteria > Planctomycetota > Phycisphaerae > UBA1845 > UTPLA1 > DATKKX01. The sequence continues at coordinate 3,395 of DATKKX010000256.1, forward strand.
CCACCGGCCATGCCAGCTTCGGTCCATAAGCGCGGTATCTACGGAACCGTGGCGCTGTATGCCACCATCGGGACCGACGGCGCCCTGAGCGACATTGTCGCGCTGGAGTCGCCGGACGCTGAGCTGGAACAGGTGTGCCGAGCCAATCTCCAGCAGTGGCGGTACGACCCGATGAAGCTTGACGGAGTGCCGGTGAGGTCCACTACACTGGTGGTCTTCGAGTTCCTTCCTGCGCCGGCGAAACCCTGATGCCGGGGTCGCTTTAAGGATGCTCAGCCCGACTCCAGGCAGGCACAATTGCGAATCGGTACTCCAACCTGCCGCGAGCTTGCACTACACAGGCTTACCGAAAGGACACAGAGCAGAAGAGCGTCCTTGTGACCGTTAGCGAGTGCCGCCCGAGCCAATTCCAGCACCTCATGAAGAAACGCCTC
>DATKKX010000257.1:0-29369 GCA_035542775.1 Phycisphaerae bacterium
GAACAGCGCTGCTATCAGTCCGGCCGGTCCGCAACACCAATACCGGAACGCTGGAATGCGCCCGGTTTCGTCTGGCGCGGGAAACGGTGCGTCGGGCCAATGCAGCGTCTCCCATATCGTCTGACCGAAGACATCCGGGTCTGTTCGCCGGTGGACATCGAAGGCGGAATTTTCCATCTGCTCGCGTCCGTAGGCGCCAGCGAAGATCTCCCGACCACCGACTTTCACCCCCAGCGGATAGATGGGGTTCCCCGTCTTGATCCAATTGCGTGCGTACCAGAATCCACCGCTCCATAGCCCAGCCAACAAAAAGGCGACGACAACCAGCCGCCTGTTGGGGGTAGGCGTGGCCAGCCTCCTCAAGCCAAGGCGGCAGGCTTGCCAGACAGCCCAGGCGACAACCGGCAGCACTCCAACCAGATAGGCGACCGCAATGAATTTTGTGCCCAATAGAAGGCACGCAGACAATGCCAAGCCAATCAGGTCCGCAATCGTCCGGCGCCGTTCGAGACGCAGCGAAAACAAGGCCAACGCCACAAGGTGCGCTGCCAGCGCCAAGTCCGCCATGGCGGTGAAGGCCTGCGCGAGGACCGCGGGGATGGCTCCGACGATCAGGGCAACGCAGGCGCGGGCGACCGGCCGCAGGCGCAGCTCACATGCCATGGCGTATACCGCGCAGATTAACAGGAGCCAAAACGGGAATTGTCCACAGCGGGCAAGAAGGTCGCCGCCCAGGGGCAACATCAGCCAAGTGTAATAGACCTCTGTCGCCGATGGTGCGTAAGCCGGAGCCGGGTCGCCGAACCACGTCGGTACGATCGAGATCGCCCCATCTTGTACCCACCGGGCCGGGAAGAACAGGTGATAGGTCAACGTGTCATACGAATAGATCGGTTCGATCATGGCGCACAGACACGCGAAGGCAGGACTTGTGAGGAAAATGCTTCTCACCCCGTTTTCGAGCAGCGATGATCCGATCCGGTCACATGGCGGGACAGCGAAGGCTCGCCCATGCCACATCATGGCCAGCCCCAGGACGCCCGCCCATATCAGCGCCATCGGGCGATTCAGCGATCCGAGATTGCCGAGGACCAGCCCGAGGGCCATCAAACTGATGAGGTAGACCTGTCCCGTAAGTACGAGAGCGACGACTGGAGTCTGCTGATCAGGCCGGCGATTGGTCAATCGTCCGACGATGCACCACGCGCCGAACAACACCGGCACGTGACACGCCAACGCGATCAGTGTTCCCGCCCAGGCTGCCGTGGCGCTCGACAGCAACGCTCCCACTCCCAGAAGGATCACGGCCACGGCAGTCAGCCATAGAATCCGGCTTCCTAACCCGGCATCCTTGTCAGCGATCATGTCTTCGGGGGCCCTTCAATGGAACGCCACAGCATTTCCGGAACCGGCACAATCTCGTCTGAGCGGTCGTCCAAGAGATAGAAACCGCCGGAGATGGCGCCATAGAGCACCGTTACCAACACGAGCAGCGGCAGCAAAGACCGCCGCGGGTGCGATCGCGCCAGGACCACGTTGAGCAGGACATAAAAGCCCGGCACAGCAACGGTCAGGAAACGAAGCTGCTGGCTATGTCCCTGTATCCGCAAGAATAGCAGCAGAAGCCATGGGAGGATTACCCAGGCCAGCGCTCCAAGCAAATACGGTGTTGGAAAACGGCGGAGCTGCACAAGGGCGGCCAGCAGCGTGACGAGCACCACCGGCGCGATCAAAATCGACTCCGTGAGGTAGTAGTGCCACGGCGCCAACATGCCTCGCGCCACCATAGGGCTGACCGCAGGAAGAACGGTTCCCGGACGAATCCAATCCGGCGTGAAGACTCCGTACTCCTGGCGAAACACCGCAAACCAGGGTGTGACGACGAGGCCACAGGCAAGGAGCAAGCCCAGCAGCATCCGCCACCGCTTGCCCGTCTCGACGCCAGGCGCCAGGAGAATGAGCAGGACAGCGGGAGGGATCAGCCCCAAGCCGGGCAGCTTTGCCATCGCGGCCAGACCGAGGGATACGCCTGCGGCCGCGGCCCATCCGGCGCACCGGCGGTTGAGGGCAACACACAGCAACCCTATCGCCAGCCCGCCGCATCCGCCCACCAGACCGTCTGCCCAGATCTTGCGCGAACAGAAGGTCATGAGCGGATCGAGGGCCACCGCCAGGACCGGCAGCCAAAGCAGGAAGTGAGTCGCCCTCCATGAACGTCGTCGCCACGTCCAGCAGACCATGGCAACGCCGATCACGACGAGAACGTGCGCCAGCCAGGATGGCAGGATCGCCAATCGCGGGCTGTTCATCGCTACGAAGGGCATCAGGAGAATTGGTAACAGCGGCGGGTGGTGAAACATCGGCTTGTCATACATGACTGCCGGCAACTCACCCAGAACTGGCATGCCTTGAAGCGAATACGATCCGTTGTGCAGCCAGTTCCAGGCGACGCTCCAATAGATCCGCTCGTCGTACTCAATCCGCGGGAAAAACAGGCCAGGCAGCTTCAGCGCAATGCAGAGCGCAACAATCAGCACGCAGACGGCAACGTAGCGACGCCAGCAATCGCGATCAGACATGCCAAATGGACGAGGTGGTTGGGTGGTGATGGGGATATCTCCTGTGTCCGGCCGGTACCACGCACGACGGCGAGCAGGCCGTATCGGGCCCGCATTCTAATCGTCGGCCGGAGCCTTGGCATGCCATAAACCGCATGGGATCGCGGCCCGGCCAGTACCCCGCTCGTGGCCGACCGTCGATCCAGGGTCGAATTGCGTCGCCCCGCATAAGGCCAATAGAATACGCCCTTCAAACGCGTGAGGACCCCAGCGGGATGGACACAATGGACTCGGACGACCGTACTGATCCAAAGCCGCCCCTCGCCACGGCGCGGACGATACGGGCAGCAGGCCGCTCCGATCCTGTCGAGGCCAAGTCTTCCCTCACGCCCGCCATGCGGCAGTACCTGGAGCAGAAAGAACGTGTGGGTGACGCCATACTTCTTTTCCGCATGGGTGATTTCTACGAAACCTTCTGGGAGGACGCCAAGACCATCTCACGGGTGCTCGGCCTCACCTTGACCTCACGCAACAAGAGCAGCGACGCCCCGATCCCGTTGGCGGGCGTCCCCTACCACGCCGTGGACGGCTACGTCGCCAAGCTGGTCCGTGCCGGGTACAAGGTTGCCATCAGCGAGCAACAGGAAGATCCCAAGTCTGCCAAAGGGGTGGTCAAGCGGGGTGTCGAGCGGATTATCACGCCCGGCACGCTGACCGACGACGCCCTGCTCGATGAGCGAAGTCAGAATTACCTGGCGGCGCTGTGCCCTTCCGGCCGGAATTGGACTGATGCCACGATTGGGTTGGCCTGCGCCGAGCTTTCCAGCGGGCGGTTCTTTGCGCAGGTGCTGGTGCCCGGCGAACTGCTGGATGAGTTGGCCCGACTTCGACCGGCTGAGTTGCTCGTGCCCGAAACTGGGATTGACGCCGCCGAACCGTTCGTGGAGCGGATTCGTGAAACGCTGGACGTGCCCATTTCCCCCCGTCCGCGGCACGTCTTCGACGCCCACCTCGCGGAACGACGGATGTGCGCGCATTTCGGCGTATCCAGCCTGGCCGGCTTTGGCTTCGACATCTTCGATGTGTCCCTGTGCGCGGCAGCGGCGATTCTGGATTACCTGAAGGAGACGCAGAAATCGGCCCTGGGCCACGTCCTCAAAATCATCCCCCGCCATCGCGGCGATCGGGTGGTAATCGATCAGGCCGCGTTGCGCTCCCTGGAAGTCGAACGAACCATGCGGGATGGGTCCCGCGAAGGTTCGCTGCTCGGCGCCGTGGACATGACCGTCGGACCGATGGGGTCCCGGTGCCTGCGCGAATGGCTTTGCTTTCCGCTGCAAGACGCTTCAGAGATTCGCGCTCGGCAGGAGGCGATCACCAGCCTTCGAGATCAGCCTGAACGGTTGGCGCGCCTTCGAGACCTCCTGAAGGAGGTGGGCGACATGGAGCGGATCGCCGCCCGGCTCGGTGTCGGGCGGGCCTCACCGCGAGATCTGGTGGGCCTTGCACGAGCATTGCGGCGATGCGGCGAATTGAAGACGGTCATAGGGCCGGCGGTGACGAGGGGTCATGCCCGCACGGATCTTCTGACCCAGCTCGCCGAGGCCATGTCGGGGCACACAGAGTTGGTGGAATTCCTCGATGGGGCCCTCAAGGAGGATGCCCCGCCGACAGTTCGAGACGGTGGTTTCATCGCCGACGGCTATAACGCGGAGCTGGATCGCCTGCGCAACATCGGCCGCATGGGGCATCAATGGCTGGCGGAATTCCAGGCCCGGGAGGCGCAAAGAACCGGCATACCAACACTGAAAGTCGGATACAACTCAGTTTTCGGCTACTACATCGAGATCACGCACCAGCATCGTGACAAAGTGCCGGCCGATTACGTCCGCAAACAGACCGTTCGCAATGCTGAGAGGTACATCACCGAGGAGCTGAAACACCACGAGAACGAGGTCCTGGGCGCGGCCGATCGGGCCACTCAACTGGAGATCGAGTTGTTTGACGAGATTCGCCGGCGCGCCGCAGCGAACCTGTCGCGGCTGCTTGCGGCGGCCGAGTCGGTGGGCACGCTGGACGTGCTCACCGGGCTCGCTGAATTGTCACGGCGACGCGACTATTGCAGGCCGGAACTTGTGGAGACCGACCTAGCGGAGCCGACGGCAGGTGAAACCTGCGGCATCCTGGAAATCGAGGACGGTCGCCACCCGGTTCTCGACGTCACGCTGGCTGAGCGATTCGTGCCGAACGATTGCCGACTTTCGCAGGATGCAGACCGGCTACTGGTCATTACCGGCCCCAACATGGCAGGCAAGTCGACTTATATCCGCCAGGTCGCCCTGCTTGTGCTTCTGGCCCAGACGGGCAGTTATGTACCGGCCAAGTCGATGCGATGGAGCCCGGTCGATCGGCTTTTCGCCCGAGTCGGCGCCAGCGACGAGCTGACCCGGGGGCAATCCACCTTCATGGTTGAGATGGTCGAGACGGCGCGGATACTGAACAACGCGACCGCACGGTCACTGGTGATCCTCGACGAGATCGGCCGGGGTACCAGCACGTACGACGGCCTGGCCCTGGCGTGGGCGATCACCGAATACATAGCCGAGCGGATCGGTTGCCGAACGCTCTTTGCCACGCACTACCACGAGCTGACCGAGTTGGCCAATCAGTTGGCCGGCGTGGTGAACTACAACGTTGCTGTGAAGGAGGAGCTTCGCTCCAAGGGGGCGGGGCGAGACATCGTGTTTCTGCACAAGATTGTGCCCGGGGCGACGGATCGAAGCTACGGCGTTCATGTCGCCGCGATGGCGGGTCTGCCCAGCAGCGTGGTGAAACGAGGAGAGGCCGTTCTGGAGGAGCTGGAACGGACCTTCGAGCGCAAATCACGCGGGCGCGAGCTGTCGGCCAAGAGGAAGCCCGACGACCAGCCGCTGCTCCCCTTCGCGGGAGAGCAGCCAATGCCGAATTGGTGGCGCCAACTCGTCGATGCATTGGGCGTTGTGGACGTGAACAAAACGACGCCTGTCGAGGCGATCGCGATCTTGCAGCGGCTTCAAGCAATCCTGCGGGAGCGGGCCTGACGCCCCTGGACGGCCATGCGGCAGCGATTATATTGGTTGATGACAACTCAACGCCGATTATAAGGAGAACTGCTTTGTTCCAAGCACATCGAAGAGGAATCAGAGGCGGTCTGAACACCAGGACCATGCATCATCTCGCGGCGGGCTTGGCGGCAGCGGGCCTGGTCGTCCTGCTGTCCGGCTGCTCGGCGGCCACCAGGCCCGACCCGGCGGGTGCATTTGATGAGATCACTCGGCGATCGCTGAACGAGGACGGGGCGTATGTCCGCGCCCATCTGTCACCGTCGTACCTGACTGCCGCCAAAGCCCCGCAAGCGGATGCCCAGTTGAACGAGTTTATCCGAGGCCTGATGGCTCAACTTCAGCTCTGCCGGGCCACATCCGTCGAGAAGACCGACGACCTCAACAGGGTGACCATCGAGGCTGCCTGCGTGCAGAACGGCTCGATTCAGCAGTGCAAATTCGACCTGGTCTACGACAAAAAGACGGGTTGGATGCTGGCCTCTCCGGCACGCGACACCAAACCGCTGGAGAAGAAGACGCCAAAGCCTTAGTCCATGGCCGCGCAGGCCGAGTGGATGAGACGCGACCACCTCAGTGGCGGAAGGCGGCTCAGCCGTTGCTCCGAACGCGCTGGACCATGGTTTGCGTTTGCGCTTTGATGCCTCGGAACTGGCTGGCCAGGGCGTCGGCATTGGGCGCATATTTCATCGCCTCGTCACGGCGCACCAACTCCTGCTCGACCAGACGCGCCAGCGAGATCGTAAACGAGTGCATGCCCTCCTTGGTGCTGGCGTCAATCAGTGCGGGAATATCGCGATCCAGCCCCTTGCGGATGACTTCCCGGCACGTCGAATTGTTGATGAGGACCTCGGTCGCAGGTACCAAGGGAATTGCCTCCTGGCAGCCGGGCAACAAGCGTTGCGCACAGATGGCCTGCAGGCTGTTGGCAAGAGAGCTGCGGATGAAGTCATGCTCGGTGTGCGGGAAAAACTCCAGGATCCGCGTGAAAGCCTGCATCGTGTCCGCGGTGTGCAGGCTGCCGAAAACGAGGTGGCCGGTTTCTGCGGCCTGCAAGGCCGCCGTCATGGTGAACTTATCCCGCATCTCCCCGATGAATATCACATCCGGGTCCTGCCGCACCACGAATTTGAGCCCTTCGTCGTAACTCGGTATGTCAATCCCGATCTCGCGCTGTGAGACGATACATTTGTCCGGTCGGAACAGATACTCGATGGGGTCCTCGATGGTGACGATGTTCTCACGGCGCGTGCGATTGATATGCTGAACCATGGCCGCCAGCGTGGTGCTCTTGCCGGAACCGGTCACGCCGCAGACGATGACGATGCCCTCATGTGCCTTCTCGATCACTTCGTCGTAAATCGGCGGTAGATGGAGCTGCTCATAGGTCGGTACTTCCGAATTCACCCGGCGGATGGCGGCGTTCATCTTGTAGCCGGCGCGAAAGACGTTGACGCGAAACCGATCGCCATCAGCCAACTCCGCGGAGAAATCCAGGTCGCCGGTCTCGTCATAAACGTGTCGACGGGTCGGCGGAATGATCTTGGACATGGCCTGCTCGATCTCCTCGCCGGAGATCGGCGCCGCGTGCAGCGAACGGAGCTGTCTGCCAACTCGATAGTACGGGGGCAGGCCGGGCTTGAGATGCAGATCTGAAGCCCCGTACTTCTTCATTGCTCCCAACAACATGTGGATATTCACTGGTTCTGGCATGATCGCTCCCGTATTCACGCTCCGGGCGAGGATTGCGTTATTGTTCGCTCTCCATGGCAGGCCGGCAGAGGAGGAGGCGTACAACACGCCAACTCGGGCCATGGTGCGCGCCAGCGATTTTCCTGCGCCGCGCGTCCCACTCGAACGGCACGCCCACCGGCTCGTCACAGGGTTGCACAGGCGGTGTCGGTCGCGGCCTGCATCATTGCGGTTTCAAGACGCGAAGCGGCACGTCGCGGCTTGTGGCAGGCCGGTCGGAAGCCCCCACCCCCACTGCTTGCCCCACCAGAGTATACGGCCTGGCGGCTGAAATGCGTATATCTACAAAACGGCCGATCCATTCCATCGGGCCGTCCAGGACGACAATCTGGTCCCCTTCGGTGCGGCCGACGAGCTGTTTGCCGGCCGGTCCCGCTGTGCCGCCGCGCTCGAGCAGTGCCCTTCCGGCGGCGGCATTGTCGTATTCGGCCGAGCCGCTTCGGCGGGAAAGACCGTCTTTCTGGGACTTGAGCGCGGTCTTGCTGGGACCCTCCACCAGGACAGTCACGACCCGCCCGATCATCTCGCGGTGGTTGGCCAGGTTGATCTCTGCCTGAACCGCTAGCATCCGGTTATTCCGTCGCTGCTTCACCTCTTCCGGCACGTCGTCAGCATATCGTTCGGCAGCGGGCGTGCCCGGTCGGGGGGAATACTTGAAAACGAAGCAGTTCTTGTAGTTGGCATAGCGCAGGAGGTCGAGACTCTGCTCAAAATCCTCGTCTGTCTCGCCGCTGAAGCCGACGATCATGTCGCCGGCGATGCAAATGTCGGGCATAAGCGCCCGGGCTCGCGCCAGCAGATCTTTATACGCCTCAACAGTGTAGCCGCGGTTCATCCGGCGCAGGATGGCGTCGCTGCCGCTTTGGGCCGGCAGGTGCAGATAGCGACAGATTCGCCGACACGATGCCATCGCCTGGAGAATGTCGTCGGTGAAGTCCCGGGGATAGCTGGTCACGAAACGCAGGCGCGGCAATTGCGGCACCTCGTCATGCATGCGACGGAGCAACTGCGCAAAAGTCGTCTCCCCACTGCCGTCGCTTCCACGATACCGATAATGATTGACCGTCTGACCGAGGAGCGTCACCTCAACGACGCCTTCGTCCGCCAGTCGCCGCACTTCCGCGACGATCCGGTCGGGGGCCCGATGCTGCTCCGGCCCGCGCGTGTGCGGCACCACGCAGAACGAGCAGTGTTTGTTGCAGCCGCGTGTGATTCGGACGTAGGCTTGACGGGGCCCGAAGATCTTTGGGGTCGCCACATGCCCGCTCAACGCGAAGGCTCGACCGGAATCGAGCGCCTCGAGATCGACGAACCCCGACTCGTGGAAATCATCTTTTACGTGTGGCCCGATCGTAGACCGTTCTTTCAAGCGTCCCGAGAGGGCAATGACCGGCGAGCGGCCGGCCTGAGCTTCGGCGATCATGCCAGGCAAGCGATGAAGGTCGTTCGGCCCACACAGGATGTTCGCGTGGGGCGCGCGGGACAGCAGGCCCTCGGCGTCGTTCTCGGCCATGCATCCGATCACCGCCACGATTCGGCCGGGGTCCCGATGCCGAGCGCTTCGCAACTGGCCTAAGCGCGAATAGACCTTATCCTCCGCGTGCTGGCGGACTGAGCACGTGTTCAGGATGACCAAGGAGGCGTGGAACATGTCGTCCGTGCACTGGTATCCCTGGGCCAGGAGCGTGCCGAGGACAAGCTCGCTGTCGAGCGCGTTCATCTGGCATCCCACAGTTTCCAGGTAGACCGTCTTCGACGACATCAACAAGCAGTCCTAATCTCAGGTTCCTTGATGATCGCTCGTGCAAAAAGTCCCGGTGCGACTATCTCAGCGGGAGGGCCCCCTGCCGCCCCCGCTTGCACCGCGATCCGACACGACGTGGCGCAACCACCCGTCGTGCGTATCGATTTTTCCCATACTAGCAGCCCGCACGGGCACGGGTCAAATCGCCGGGGCGCCTGCCGTTGCCTTCACGCCCTACCTGGCACTACCATAGCGGCATGCAACGGATCAGGGACTGCTTCCGGCGGGTGGCCGCGCGATTGCGGCAAGGGGCTCTGTTGAGCTTGGCGGTGTGGATGCTGACGGGCTGCCACGATTTGCGAGATCAGGCCGCCCCTATGCCGGCTGAGGGCGACGAACTGCCCATTCTACGGCAAGTCCATGGCACGCACTGTCACGAGACGCGGGCGATGCAACTCGTCATTCGCGATCCCGCGACGCTTGCTCAGGTGCCCCTGACTGACGTGCCGGTGGACTTCTCGCAGGAGATGCTTTTGATTGTCACGCTAGGCCGTGTGCCTTCGGACCTGTACACCGTCAATATCGATCGCGTCTGGCGCGAAGGACCGCACCTCCGAGTCTCCAGCACGGTCACCTCGCCACCGCCTGGCGCGCCCCTGGTCATGGCCAGCCCATACTGTATCGCCGTCGTGCCCCGCTGCGATCTGAATATCCACGGCTTCAGTCCTCGCCCCCCCGCCAGAGTCCGCCCCTGGCAGCAGAGCGCCCCACCGGAAAAGTGGTGAGTCTCAAGAAAAAGGTGTCAGGATAATTTTGGGGCTGCGCCAACCGGCGCGGTGGGACGGCGACCAACATTCATCTCTCGGGCGGAATCACGGCCTAGGCCGGCTCCTTCCTGCTCGACGCAACGTCCACTAAGTACGAGGGTGAACCAGGCGGCAGCCCCTGGAAGTCGTTATCGGGCTCCTGAAACCACCTGCCGGCGCGAAGCATGGCTGGAGACCGCCCCGCGCCCATGCACCCTCTTGGCCGCGGCTCACAAAACGGAGACGTGGCCATAAACCGCAGCGACCGCAATAGTTACCGCCATTCACCCAGATCCGTTGCCCCTTCTGCCGGCACTCAGGGTACGATCGGCCGGAAAATCTGACTTCCACGCCGCTAGCGCGGAATGGGAAGAGCCGTCAGCAATCCGCGTGGGCCCAGGAGTTGACGCAGCAGACCCGGGCAAACCGGCACGACGATGAAATCGGACATGAGTCGGAGCTACCGGCGCACGGTTGTAATCCATCGGAAAGCTGCTATACTAGCGAGGTTCGATGGAGGGGTTCACGAAGTCACCTGACCTTGGCATGGGCGCACGGAAGGCGCCTGGAGGAACGTTCCATTATGACAGCCGAAGCAAACGGCGAGTTTCCCACGGTCATCGGCGCAGACGCGAAGTTCAAAGGCGAGTTGTCGTTCGATAAGGGTGTCCGCATTGAGGGCGCCTTTGACGGACACATTACCTCGAAGGGCATCCTTCATGTCGCCGAAGGCGCAAAAGTCACGGCCAACATCGAGGCTTCCAACGTCAAGGTGGAGGGCGAGTGCAAGGGCAATCTGATCGTCTCGGAGAAGCTGCACCTGCTCGCCACGGCCAAGATGGAGGGCGACCTCCGCACAAACCGGCTTGAGATCAACGACGGGGCCATCTTCGTGGGCAATGTGGTAGTAGGTCAGCAGGCGGCGCAAGCAGCCCGCCGACCGACTCCGTCGGGACTGGAGGTCTCCCCACCGCCAGCCGGCCCTCCGGTGAGCCGCGAATCACCCAAGCCACCGAGCCCAGCGGCTTCCAAGCTTCGCCCTCAGGAAATCCGCGTGGGTCCAAGCTCCGCTTGACAGCGGTGCACCGCAAGCGCGCCAGTGGTCCGTCTACCCTGCCTGCCTGGCGCAGTGCGTCGAAATGCCGTATCCCAGGTATCAACGATCAATGTATCATGACTGGAAGGCTGCGCGCGCCATTGGGCGGAAGGACATGCTCTTGCTGACATCGGGCATGGAGCGTCCGAGATTGCCGAAGTTGGCCTGCATCTGATCCAGGGAGCCGAGCTCGACGGATAGCGACTTCGCGGTTTTCTGCATGTGCGTCACCAGCGCATCCAACAGGCTGGAGACGACCTCTTCCGGTTTGGCGGTCAGCGGTTCCATCTGGGCGAAAAGCGTGGCCACGCTGTCCATGTCGGAGCCTTCCAGGGCGATGCGTGAGAGGGTCACGCCGGCGGCCACGATCTGTGCAAACTTGGTGAGCTTCTCCTTGGCAGGCGAGAGCGGATCAGTGTGGTCGCTTCGCACCGCGTCGATAATCCGCTGATCGAGTTTCCAGTCGGTCAACACCGCCGCCCCCACCTCGGTGTGCGTAACGCCCAGGAGCCGTGCCTCGGTGGCCGCAAAATTCCAGGCCGTCGGCCGGGCCACTTCGCTGATCACCCTGGCATACGTTTCAGGAACCCCGAACGCCAGCAAGCCGACGCCGATATCACATAGCAACCCGGCCGTGCCCGCCTCCTCCGCATCATTGGGCAGAAACCGCTGGCACAGGTCATGTCCCGCCACGCTCGTCGCCAAGGCGGCCTGCCAGTACCGAAAGGCATCAAAGCCGGGGGGGCGGGCTCCGGCAAGGCCGTTGACCACATGCTGATTGACAACGGCGGAACGCACCCGGGACATGCCCAGTCGCGTGCAGGCTGTGACCACCGAGGAGGTCGCCGAGTTGTAGCCGTAAAGGGCGCTGTTGGCCTGGCGGAGGAGTTGCGCGGTCAGTCCTCCGTCACGGCTGATGACCGAGGCCACCTTTTTGACATCGCAGTCTTTCTGCTTCGTGAGTTCGAGCACCTTCATGACGCTCTGCGAGGGCGCCGGTATCTTAGGCTCCTTGCGTATCTTCTCGATGATTTGATTTTATGGCGGCATAGACTTCAATCGAACGATTCCGATTGGGCGAGATACTCTTTCACGCGCGGCTGATTGGGCTTGATCATCAGTGAGTGTTGCCACGCGTCCCGGGCCATCTTTCGCCAGGACGGACTTTTGTCGCGGAGGTACATCTTGATGAAACTGGTCCCGAGATTGGCATAGCAGTCGGGATCATCGGGATCAATCTCAAGGACCCTCCGGTAAATGTTGATAGCCCGCAAGGGATCTCCAATGGCCTCGTGGCAGGCCCCCAGATTGAAGAGGGCTTCGACCGACGACGGCATGAGGGTCAGCGCCTGCTCGAAGAATTGCATTGCGTGGGCGTATTGGCCTTTGTCGGCAAGTTCCACACCCTTCTCGTAGGCGGCCTCATATTCCTGCATCCGCTGGGCCGGGGACATGGCCGGCTTGGCATCCGGCGCCTCGACCACGGCCGGTGCCTCGGCCTCCGGGGCAGGGCTGAGAGGCCGATTGCATCCGCTCGCCAGGACGAACGGATTGCAGGCGGCGAGGAGCGGCAAATAAACACCGAGGTTTCTATGGGCTTTCATATGATTGAACCACCGGCGTTGCATCCGGCTTGTCCTGTGTCTGAGTTTCTCCACCAATCCTCCGGCGAAGGCTTTCCACGGCATTCATCATCCGTGCTTCAAAAGCTCCCAATCGACCAGCGCTCGTCGGCCTGGGACGCTCCGCGGTCCCAGGATCCGGAATCCGGGAGTCTTCGCTTTCCGATCCCGCAAGCGTGGCCTGCGCCCGAGGCGGTGAGCTTTCGCCCGGGTCGAGCCTTGGTTCGGATACTCTGAGCGGCACTGACAACTCGACCTCCGGCATCTGCTGCGGCGTGGCGGTCGGCGCCGGGTCAGCCTGTCCTCTGATTTGCACGCTCCTTGTGGACGCGACCTCCGCCCCCTCACCTTCCTCCAAGTCCTCCCTCGGCGGATCCCCGAACATGGCCTTGGCTGGCTCGTACTCCGTCGGAATCTCAAAGTGCAATTGGGCGTCCTGCAGCCGCTCGATCTGCTTGAATTGCGGACGATACATGTCAAATACGGCGCGATCCCGCTCGCTGATTTCCGTGGCGCCCTCGATGCGTGTGGTGAGGAAGACCAGCAAGTCTACGCGCTGAGACATCGGACTCTCTTGCCGGAAGAGGGTGTCCACCACGGGCAAATCGCCAAGCCCTGGAATCTTGTTGACCGTCCTGCTCTTGTGGTCGCTGATCAGGCCGCCGAGCACGATCGTTTCGCCGTCGTGCATGACGATTCTGGTATCTATTTCCCGAGTCAGGATGCGGCGAACCCGCAGGCCCGTCGTGCCGACCACCTCGTCACCGAGGGCACTGGTCACCGGATGGACCATCAGGCTGACGCGGCCGTCGGCCATGATGGTGGGCGTCACTTCAAGCTGAATGCCCACCGGCACATAGGTGTCCAGCGACTCGGTCAGCGTTCCCTGATCGGTGATGTTGGCTTGCAGCAACGGATATCGCTCGCCGACCAGGATGCTGGCGCTGTGATTGTTGAAAACGAGCAACCGGGGGTTGGCCAGCAGGCGAATGGCATTGTCCGTCGCATGAACACGGACCAGAGCGGTAAAGCGTGAGAAGTCGATCGTGCCCAAGGCCATTCCGTTCTCACTGCGCGGCGTCCCGTCGGGGGCGTAGCGGATCTGCGAACCCGGAGCAAAGCCAGCCCGCCATTCCAACGGCAGGGTGTGATTCAGCGTGGGGCCATTGGCCAGAACGTTTACGTCCCAGTCGATCCCGAGCTGTCGCTGCAGATCTGTCGTCATCTCGACGATCCGCGCCTCGATCAGCACTTGAGGCGGCAGGCGGTCCAGATCGGCGATCAACTCGGCAATCCGAGCGAGATTCTCTTCCGTATCCGTCACCACCAGCGTCCGCGCATTTCGCGGCGGCTCTCCTTCCGCGTTGGGGGTTCCGGATGCCACCGGCCCGGACATGCGTACGTTCACGTCGGAGCTTGCTCGCGCGGGCGAGACTCTGTTGGCGGAATTACTATAGCCGCCCACGTTGCCACTGCCGGTACTGGTGCCAAGGTCTCCGGTAAGGTCGGACAGCCTCGTCCCGCCGTAGCCCGGTGAGCTGTTTTCGTTCAGCACCTTGATCTTGCCGGCTGACGTCAAGGCGAACTCCAGCGCTTCCTTGACTCGCTCGGCATCCTGACACTGCAGCGTGAAGATGCGGGTCTGAAGCGGCGGCCCCGTGGGCTTGCCGTCCTTGCTGGGCCCGGCGGGTTTGGAGACCGTGATCAAGCCGTTCTCGACGGTGTAACAGAAGCCGTTGTTGACCGCGATGGCCCGCAACGCGGTTTCTCCCGGCACTTCGGCGAAAGGGTCCCTTCCCCAGGGCTGAGCGGCGACGATCTGTTGAGTTTCCCACAGAGCTGGATTGTCCGTCTGGACCGCGGGCTGATCCGGCATCGTCGTGACGACGTCGCTCGCCGCCACCGCAGCAACCGGACCGGCCTGGGCGGCCCTGGGCGCGAACCGTCCCCACAGCGCATAAACACGCCACGCGAGAGTGAGACTCGCCACGCAGAGCACCACCAGCACTTTCTTTCTGCGCGAGTCCATCAGGTACCCTTGCTTCCTCGCGCCTCGGAATCGAGAGGCTGAAAGACTTCGACGACCAGTTCCGCATCGAGCTTTCCGTTTTGCGGTGTTTCCTGCCCGGCGATTCGTCCGACTCGAAACTCGCGTATCCGGACAGGAATCCGTTGAGACCCGCACCGGGCCATGTACTCGGCGATCTGAGAGTACGTGCCGTGTACCTGTATTCGGTATTGCGGATATTCCCTGCGCTGATCCTGCTGGCCGGCGGGCCGGGCGCCGCCGCCGAAAGGCTGTATCTCCCGAACCAGCAGACCCGTGGTTCGGGCCGTCTCGGTGAGCTCAGCCACCACGCAACTGGGCTTTCGCGAATCTTCCATCCGTTGTTCGAGGGCGGCCCGGTCGTGCCGCAACGCCTCAATCTGTTCGACGGAGTAGGCGGTCTTTTCGGCCGTTCTGGCCGCATCCGAAAGAGATGAGGCCAGAGTGCGGGCATCGCGGATGCCATCCGCGGCCCGCGACTCCTTCGTCACCGCATAGATCGCAGTCAGCAGCACCGCGCACACCGACATGGCGGCGGGAGCCCATTCCTTAAGCTGTGCACTCACTCGAAGCATTCTCTATGCCTTTAGCCCCTTGTGCGGGTAGGCCAGGTCCAATTCCACCGAGAGCGTGCCGGCCCCGCCCTGCACGCGTGCTTTGTCGGTCCGGTTGGCGGCGAGCAATTGCACACGCCGGAAGAAAGAACTCCGCTGCAGCAACAGCAGAGTCTTCTCGACGATCTCGTCGAAGCTGCGGCCGTCCGGCTCAACAAACACTGTGGCGTTCATCGTCACCTTGATTCCGTCGTCGCTCATCCGGCCGACCAGGTCGTTCACCCGCAGTTCGGCCGGGAGCAGGAACGAGAACTCCTTGAAAAGCCCGATCCACACGGGGGTCGAAGTCGCGAAATCATCGATCTGCTTCTGAAGGCCCTCCACGACCTTCCGCTCCGCCATCCATCGGGCGTTCTCGCTCACCGTCTGTTGCACGCTCTCAAGTTGCCGTTTCTGGGTGTCGGTCGCCTGCCGGAGATTCTCGTTCACCCCATGAAAGAGCACCGCGACCGCCAGCGCCGCAGCGGCCACCAGCGGGCCACAGGAAGCAACCGATCTGCGGATGCGCCGCAAGCGACGCGCTGCTCGCACGTCGCCGGGCAGCACATCGGGCAGTGTCTGCCGGCATCGCGCCGCCCCCACGGCGACGGCCGCGGAATCCAGGGCGAAGGCCCGCGATGGCCCGGCGAGCTTCGCCAGGCCTGACAGCCAGTTCTCGGTCCGCACCTCCAGGGAGAGTCTGGCGGCCAGCGCTGAGCCCAGCGCCGGAATGGCCGCGCCCGGCCCCACAAGTCGAACCGTTTCGATCTTGCCTCCCTCGATGGAGGTGGCGGCAAACGTCAGCCATTGTGTCAGATGCTTGGCGAACTTCTGCAGCACCGGCTCGAGGATGGGAAGCAGGCTCCGGCCGGTCACGCCGAGGGATTCGAGCTGCTGATTCGGCTCGGGAATTCCGATCTGGTCCCGAAGCTCCGCCGCGCGAGCCTCATCCAACTGGATGACGTTTTCACCATTGATGATCGGTCGCATGAGGGCAGCGGTCAGATCGCCCAGGCCAATGGGCAATTCGCTGCTCACGCAGGGTGAATCGCTGTCCAGCACCACCAGCGTGCTGATCGTCTCGTCCACGTGCAGAACCGCCGTCAGACCCTGCGCCGGTCTGAATGCCTCTTGAGCCAGAGCGGCTATGGCCGCCGGCGCCACCGAGATGCCCGCGATATTCAGGCCTGTGCGCGCCGCAGCGTCCACCGCCGCCTTCACACGCTCCTGGTGAACAGCCGCCACGCGAACGCGGCGCCGGTTTTTTTGGTCCGAAGTGGTCGTGACCACGGGGTCGACGGCAACAGCGGCCTCCGCAACGTCAAAGTGAAGCTGCTGTTTCAACCTCAGCATCGCGGCCTGGCGAAGGGCCTGCCCCTGCAGCGGGGGCATGTCATAGTACTGGCAGGCGACCATCGAACCGCCGATCAGGCACAGCAGGTCGCGACCCCTCCAATGGTGTTGGGAGACGTGTGTGGCAATGGCGTCCAGGATGACTTCATCGCGAAGAGGATGGTGGTCTTCGCCCTTCCGGCGCGTCGCGAATGAGCAGGCGTCAGAAAGCTCCACAATGCCGTTGCGGACCTCGGCCTGAACGAGCCTCAGCTCGTTCGCCGCGGCGTGCAGCACCAGGATTTCCCTGCCCTTAGACATCCCTGTCTCTGTGATTGTCTGCCCCGGCTCACCGTCGAGCTCTCCTCTCAGGAGGCCGGGACCTCCGAAACCGGCGCCGCCCCTCTCGGGCCAGCCCCCCTTATCGCGTCTTCACCTCGATGATGCGGCGATAATAACTCCAGGGTGCCGTTGCCTGGACCGTTCTTCCGAAGGCCCGATACGTCGGGGGAGTCGTACTCACCTTTTCCACGTACACAGCACCAGTGGCCACCCTGGGGTCGTCGGCCGCATCGTCGTTGTCTGATATCGTCCCGATGGTCCCATCACCGTCGATATCACTTGGCGGGCTCCGCGTCAGCTCCCGCAGAGCCAATTCGACGCCGCTTTCAGCAGCGTAAAACGCTCCCGTGCTGAGGTAATGGCCCGACGCCGCGAGCGAGGTTGCGGCGCTCAATTGGAAGAGCCATAACACGAAAGCTCCGATAATCAGCATCGCGGCCACGAGTGCCACGATCGCTGCTCCGCTGCGCAAACTCGCCCTTTGCCGATCACGGATCACCGACCACCTCGTTCATAAAACTCCGCAGATAAACGGCGGATCGCAGATGGGCGGTCTGCCCACTGCGGGTCAGTTGGATGTCCACGGTGACACGCCGCACCGCGGCCCGGCTGGTCGCCGACAGCGGCGAACCCGACAGCTGGTTTCCCGTTCGGTCATGGAAGGAAAATGCCAGCGAGCCGACCTCGCTGCACAGTCGTTGCCAGGTCGCGCCGCCGTCAAGCGTCATCTCGATCGCACCCCCGACAGCGTTGAATCGGAACCCGTCGTTGCCGAATCGCAGTTCCGTTGCGCTGGCCACTGAAATCTGGGCGTTGCCGAAAAGGCATGGTATTGGATTGGCAGGGCACTCGTCCTGCGGAATCTCCCGAATGCGCCGAAACATGATCTCAATGGCCGCGGAGCCCATATCCTAGAGCTCGCCCCGCAAGGAAATCTCCGCCCGCTGCGTGGAGGCATTCCAAAGCAGTGATCCGGCCACTCCACTGATGATCACGCCCACACTGATCGAAATGACCAGCTCGATCAGCGTAAAGCCCGGGCAACGCGACCGGCCCCCGCCGGGGGCCGTGCGCCTGGAGCGCGGAAGATGCGATCGCTCTCCCGTCCACGGCGGCCCGGGAAAGCCGTGTCGCATCAAGACAATGCTGTTCGGATGGACATCCATGTCTCTAGAAATCCGCAAATGCTCGCTCGATGGCGATTTGATCCGCTCCGCCGTTCCAGGTCACGGCGACCCGGACCTTCTTGTACCCCTGATCACTTCCCACCGGAGCCAGAGAAGCGTCGGTATAGCTCACGGCAACCGAGCGGTTGAAGCCCGGAAAACCGGAGACCGGTGACTCCGCGGGAAAGTTCGTCACGGTTACGGCTTGATACCCATCCGTTCCACGATAGCGACGGGCGACGACCTCCTCCATCCGTTCGATCGCCAGAAATGAGGCGACGGAGGCATTTGACGGATAGATCGACTGCATGGAGGCATCGGCGAACGAAACCACCAGGGGAGGGAGGGCGATCGACAGGATCACCACTGCCATTACCACCTCGATGATGGTCGTACACGATCGCCGCCATCGTCGCCGATGCATCACCATCGCTCCACCAATCCGCTAACCGGACGGACACCGACGGTGACTCCGCTGGACAGGTCCACGGTGCCTGTCGTCGCCAGAGCCTGTCCGTTGCTGTCATAAGGAACGCCAAAACTGTCGAACTCCAGCTCAGTGGTGGAATTCATGTTTACCGAGGCAAGATGTACGTTGGCGAACGGGCCGGCGCCGAACTGAACCGACTCAGTAGACCGGTCGAGAGGTTGAGGCATCGGCACGCGCCCGGCCTTGCCCGGATTGGCGGAATTCTCGATGTACAGCATGTAGTTGTCGGAGGGGAGGCTGAAAACCACCCAGGTTCTGAGCCCGGCACTGAGGGCGGTCCGCTGCGCGTAGCGAATATCGCCGACCAGCCTTGAGGTCGCTGCTTGTGATCGCACCTCATCAATCGAGGAAAGCGCCGGTCCTCCGACCGCAAGGGCCACGATTCCCAGAATGGCAATGACGGTGACCAACTCGATCAGAGTGAATGCCGATCGGTCCGGCCACCGTCTCGCGGGTAGCATGGCAACCTCCTTGTTCATCTGGCCGACACACGGAGGATTGCCGCGGCGTTAAAAGTTGTTTTCGCCAGCCGTGTTGGTGTTGGCCCAGAACTGTCCGTTGGCTGCGTTGTAGCACCACCCCCCCGAGGTACCGGAAACCGTTCCCTTGGCGCTCGATGAGGCCACCACGTTGTTGGGCGTGCCGTCGCTGTCATAAGGATTGTCAGGGATCGCATCCATCATCACATCGCCGGCGGTCGTCAACACGGCCAATGACGGGTAGGCCAGGACTCCTCCACCGCTGGGCGTTACTGACCGGGCGTAGTAATTGGCGATGGCCGCTCGGACTGCGCCGAGAGCCCCTTTGCAGGCCGCCGCCTTGGCATCCGTGCGATAATCAAGATAGACAGGCAGTGCCACCGCGGAGAGGATGCCCAGGATGACAATGACAGTGACAAGCTCGATCAACGTGAAGCCCATCCGGCCACGATGGGGCAGTCTGGTTCTGTTCATCCCTGTTCTCCTTGTTCGTTAGCCAGCGGGAATTACGACTCCCGGCTGCGTGCTGGGCCTCCTGGCCGCGTCTTTATGAGGCTGGCCCCCGTTTTACGCCTTCCCCATGATCTTGAGCAGTCTCCACATCGGCAAAAAAATCGCCAGCGCAAAGAAAAGAACGACGGACGCCAGACAAGTGACCATGACAGGCTCGATCAGGGTCGATAATAACTTCACGCCTCGCTGAGTCTGGGCGGCATAGTACTTCCGCAAATACGCGAATATCTGATCCGTTCGACCGGCTTGCTCACCGACGGCCAGCATTCGTTTGACCAGAGGCGTCAGCCATCGGGTTTCGGCGAAAGCATCGGTCAGTGAATGGCCCCCCTCAGCCGAGTGAAGCATCGTCAGCACGTCGCGGCGCAGCGATGCATTGGTGGTGCTGTCGGCGGTGACATGGAGGGCCTGAGTTATCGGCAAAGCCGCCTGCATGAGCAGATCCAACAGTTCGATGAATCGGACCATGTAGGCGCCCAGCAGGAGGTTCCCGAAAACGGGCATCCTCAACAATCGCTCGTCGCACCACGTCCGGACGTTCGGCAGGCGCAACGCGGCGCGGACGCCAAATGCGACCGCGATGATACCGAGAATGAGCAGGACATAGTGATTGACAAAGACGCCGCTGACAGCCAGGAGCACCCGGGTCGGCGCAGGGAGTTCGCCCTTGAACTTCTCGAACAACTTGGCAAACTGCGGCACCACGAATACGAGCATGAAGACCGTGGCTGCGATCAGCGACACCGCGACCAGCGCGGGATACAGCATCGCGGACTTCACCTGGCTTCTCGTGTCGGCGTCCTGCTCTTGATATCTCGCCAGGGCTGCCAGAACTTCCGCGACTTTTCCTGCCGCCTCCCCCGCCGCCACCGTCTTGACGTAGATGGAGGGGAAAATGGCAGGTTCCCCCGCCATGGCGTCAGCCAGGCTGCGACCGTCTTCTATCCGGCTGATGATCCGGCCGATGGCGGCGCGAAGATGCGAGTTCTCAGTCTGCTCCGCGATGGCCTTCAACCCGGCGATAGTCGGTATGCCGCTTTCGGCCACGGCGGTGAACTGATGCGTGAAATCCAATACCGCCCTGTGCATGGCCCGGCCGAGGCGGGGCCGGCCTAGTCTGGGCGCCTTGGCCTCGCCTGTCTTCTTGCCGGAGACCAGGCCCGCTGCGCGAACGCTGATGGGGGTATAACCGTCCGTCTCGACTTGTGCGACCGCCGCGCGCTCCGAGGAGGCCTCAATGGTCCGGGCATCTATCCTGCCGGCGGAATCCGCGAATTGAACCGTGAACTTGCCCACTGCGCCTCCCGAAGGACCGCGCTCCCGTTAACGTCTGCCCGCGACCCTGGTGACTTCCTCAACGGTAGTCATGCCCTGAGCAACCTTGTCCACGCCGTCGTCGATCAGGAATCTCATGCCGGCGTTTCGAGCCTTTGCTCTGATTGCCTCGGACGGCTCGCATCGGACGATCATTTCCCCATACTCCTCGGTCAGCTCGAAGAACTCAAACAGACCGATTCGACCGACATAGCCCGTGCCGACGCAACGTCTGCACCCCTTGCCTCGCATGGGCTGGAATCCCAGGTTTTCCGGATCGAGCCCCAGTGCCCGAAGAAGGTATGGTGGCGGCGTCTCGGGCTCCTGGCAGTCCGGACAGATCCTGCGGCACAACCGCTGGGCCAATACTGCCACCAGGGACGCCGAGATCAGATATTCGGCGAGGCCGAGGTCCCGAAGACGGGCGATCGCGCCGATTGAGTCATTGGTGTGAACCGTACTTAGCACCAGGTGGCCGGTCAGGGCGGCCTGGATGGAGATCTGCGCGGTCTCGCTGTCGCGAATTTCGCCCACCATTATCACATCCGGATCCTGCCGCAGCACGGACCGCAGACCGCTGGAAAAAGTGAGCTTGGCCTCGGGGTTGACCTGCACCTGCCGGATGAGGCTGGTGCGGTACTCCACGGGGTCCTCGATGGCGACGATGTTCTTCTGGGGCGACGCAATCGTCTTCATCGCCGCGTAAAGCGTCGTTGATTTCCCCGAGCCGGTGGGCCCGGAAGCGAGCATCATTCCGTAAGAGCTTGCGACGACGGCCCGGAATCGTTCGAGCATCGCCGGCCCCATCCCCAATTCAGGCAGCGAGATCGACTCCGATTCATTGCGCAGCAGTCTCAGGACGACGGCCTCCCCGAACACCGATGGCAGAACCGACACACGAATCACTACCTCGGTCTCAGCGCTGCGATGATGAAAGGCCCCGTCCTGCGGGGAGCGGGTCTTGGAGATGTCCAGTCGCGCCAGCACCTTGATGCGAGACACGATCGCCTTATGCAAGCCCAGCGGCGGCGCAGCCACCTCCCTCAGCATGCCGTCAACACGGATCCGCACGCGCAGCTCTCGCTCGCCGGGCTCCACATGGATATCCGAGGCCCGTTGCCGGGCGGCCTCATTGATCAGCTCATCGACCAACCTGATGACCGGCCGGCCATCTTCGCCGTCCGCGCCCTCGAGCTGAATCGATTCCAGTGACTCCAGCACCGATGAGGATTGCTGGAGGTAGGACCTCGCGCCGTAGGCTCTCTCAATCAGGCCCAGGATCTCGCCGTGACTGCTGAGACAGACGTCCACCTCCCGTTTAGTCAGGCGCCGGACCTGATCGATGCCGCTCAGATCATTGGGATCCTCCATGACCAGGGTGATAACGTCGTCCACGCAGAAAAGCGGGAACATCGTGTGCCGACGGGCCAGTTCCTCGGAAAGCAACTCGGCGTTCTGCAGGCAGGGAATGAAATCCGGGATGCTGCAGTAAGGGACGCCGGCCCGCAACCCCCGCATCGCACAAAGCTGCACATCGCCCAGGATGTGCCGCTTGCGTACGATGGCCTCGAGGTCCGTGGACTCATTCCGCACTTCGCTCTCCAGCGCCTCCATCTGCGCCGACGAGAGAATTCCAGCGGCCAGCAACTGATCACGCAGCTCGTCCGTCGTGCTAAGTGGCACCGACCTCCCCCATAACCGCCGTTTGGGCATCGCCCTTGCCAACGCCGACCACGGCTTCGACCAGTCTCATCTCTTCAGCGCCGCTTGGATCAAGAAACTGCACGCCGACCTGGTACGTGGGCTTGTGATCCACCATGATGCAGCGTCTCACGACGACCGACACTGTCAGATCTTCCGTCCGGTATTCCCCCTCGCCGGTGACGCCCCATACGTGCAGCGTCAGTCTCAGGTTCTTGGGAACGAAGAAGCCTGTCGACAAGCCCATGCCGCCACGGCTGACGTCCACGACCGCCAGATCGTTCTGGACGTCCGGCAGGCTGAGCCGAAACTGGCCGGCGTGGTCCGGATGCGTTTCTATCCGCGCCTTGTACTGCGCCGCATGACGGTGAAACTGCCTGGCCTGTGCACTGACGGTGTCAAGCTTCATGGTATTGTCTTATCGGGTATCGGGCCGCTGCAATCCAACAAAGCCGCAGGCAGCCTGAGCGGACCGGTCCTCCGTCGATACGGGCAAGCCGCGCCGGCACAGAATCGATCGCCTGTCGGATAATCGTCTGATATTGCCCGAGATTCGCGGACTGCCCCGCTACTTGCGTGACTACGCGCACGGCACGACGTGATTGGTCAAGGCGCCGATGCCCTCGACCTCGACGGTCACTTCATCCCCAGGTCTGAGGAAAACCTGCGGTGATCGGGCAGCTCCCACACCTCCCGGCGTTCCGGTGAGAATCACCGTGCCGGGCAACAGTGTGAATTGCCGGGAAAGATAGCTGACCAATGCAGGAACCGGAAAAATCATGTCCGCCGTGCTCGCCTCCTGCATGATGCGACCATTGAGGGTGGTGCGAACCCGCAGCGATCCGACCGCCAGGCTGTCGCCGGTCACGATCGCAGGGCCCAGCGGACAAAACGTATCGAAACTTTTCCCCCGGGCCCACTGCTTGTCCCGGCGTTTCTGACAATCACGGGCGGACACATCGTTCGCGCAACAATAACCGAGAACGTAATCCAGAGCACGGTCTTCGCTTACGTCTCGCGCCGTCCTTCCAATGACGACCGCCAGCTCACCCTCGAAATCAACTTCGTCCGGTGCGGACCGGGGCAACACGATTGAATCGTCAGGACCTATGACGGACGTGGTCGCTTTGAGGAACACCAGTGGTTCGGCTTCAGTCTCCGCAGCCTTCATCTCCTCGGCATGTTCGCGATAATTCCGGCCGATCGCAAAGATGTTGGGCGGGTCGACGGGTGCCAGGCGACGAACTACGGGCAAGAGTGCATCCGCAACGGCGTAATCGCCGAAGGGATCTCCCGTCAACGGGGCTGCATGGCGCGAGTCGGTAGGCCGGCCCCAACGAACTACTCCTGCAGCGTCCGTGAATCGCATCAAATGCATCGTCATGTTCCTCAGCGGACCCGCCCGCGCCATGGTAGGCCGGTGTCCGTCAATCCGCCACAGGTAGAGTGGCCCGGGAAGGCAATGGAAGTCGTCGACCGGGGCGGAAGGCGGGTCCTAGAAGCCCGGATTGCTGCGCTGCTGCACGCTCTCGTGATGGAACCCGGAAAAAACGCCCGTCTGGCCGATCATCGACGCCGGCGGGCGCCCTTGAAAGGCGCCAAAGCTCATTCCTGTATCTCCTCGAATCTGCTGGACTTGAAGAAGACCATGGCCATAATATTGAAGAGAATCATCCTGCTGTATCTGCAAAACGGGCCCGGGTCCTGGCCGGCCGGCTGAGGTTTGCGAAGGTCCGCGACGACGGCCCGTGCAGGTCTTGAGCGAGATGAGCGGGGCACAGCCTCGGCGCTTAGTACCGGAAGCACGCCTGCGCGAAACCATGGGGCATGGACAGGGTCATTGGGTGGATGAAAACACCGCTGCGCACCGGCCGGGCAGCGATCCAACGGGGCCAATCAGCTAGCGCCAGCCGTTGATTATTATGGAAGATCCCCTGAAACAACCGGACGAAAGGCGGCATCCTGAGCGGACGCCGGAAGCCGCAGGCGTGCCGGCCGAGCAGCACGCAAAGCCTCTTTATCCCGGCCTCCCCACCGGTACGGGTCTCGGCAAGTACCGCATCCTCGAACGGCTGTGGACGGCCCACAACGCCATCGTCTACAAGGCCCGCGATGCCATGCTTGATCGGTTGGTGACGATCAAGCAGATGTCGCCTGTTCTGATTGACAATCCGATCGCCTGCGGGCACTTCAAGCGCGAAGCCCAGTTCCTGGCGCGCGTCCCCAAGGACGCCAAGCACATCGTCAATATCCACGAGCTGATTGAAGACGACGTGGGCCTGTTCATCGTCGAAGAGTACGTCATCGGCCATTGGCTTGAATCCATGATCGCCAAGCGGCAGACAAATCCATATGCCGCCGTCCGCCTGCTGAGGACCGCGGCCCAAGGCCTTCGCACGCTGCATTCGCTGGACCTGATGCACCGCGGCGTTCATCCCGGCAACATCGTTGTGGCCCGTAATCACAGTGTGAAGATCGCCAATCTGGGTACTGCTTCGCATGAAAGCGACACCACGCCCCCGCCGACGATTCGCCCCAAGTACTGCGCGCCCGAGCTTCTGATCGGCGAAAGCTACGACAATCGCATCGATATCTACTCGCTCGGATTGTCGATTTACGAATTCTGCGTGGGCCGCCGCGAAATGCATGAGCATTTCGGTCAGTCCGTCGAAAGTTCCCCCGCCGCCGTCGACTTCTGGACGCGATGGCACACTGACATGACGTCCAGTCTGCCTGACGCAGCCGAGCTGAATCCCCAGGTGCTTCCTGCTCTCTCCTCGATCATTCGAAAGATGACCGCCAAGAGGCTGGATGAACGGTACGCCTCAATTCAGGACGTGCTCGACGACCTGGCGCGGCATTTTGAGGCATCACCGGAACGTGCAGAACCTCGGCAGTTCATGCCACTCGGCACCGCTGCCGTACTCCCATCAATCTCAGGAGCGCCTCGACAAGGTTATATCCTTGAATCACGGAGCCCAGGCGCGCTGCTGCCCCCGAGCACCCCCCCGGCTGCCCCGGCGACATCGGTTCGGACCACGTTGAAGCATACCGTCCGACAGCCGGTCCGCACCGAAGCCCCGAGCCCGCCCGTTGAGCCCCGGACCGTTCTGCCTGCTGTGCCCGTGGAATTCCTGAAGATTCGAGCGCCGGGCCGCCATCCCGGTCTCAGGCCCCGGCCGGGCCCCAAACCGCCGGCCCGCCCCATGCGGCCCGAAGCAATCCCTGCGCCGGTGCAGGCGGACGAAGTACACCGGCAGCATCCGCACTTGGTTACTTGGCTTGTTGCTGCCAGCGTGTTCTTTGCGGCAGTTGTCGCGGGCGTGGGGACGATGTGGTACTACCACGCAAGCTCCGTGATGACGCGCGAGAGCGAGCAACTGCTCGCGGCGGGTGTGACCGACTACCAGCGCGGTTCATATGACTCCGCCCACCAGAAATTCCTCGCCGCCACCGAAATACCGATCACCACGGAGGTGGATGCACGAGTGAGGGACCGGGCGGAATCCTGGTTGCCGATGACCGAAGCCCGTCTCGCCCTGGCTCGCAACGAGTTCGACGAAGCCCTGCGCCTGGCCCGCCAAGCCGAGAAGCGGGGCATTAGTCCGGCCGAGGTCACGGAACTGCAGCAATTGTGCTGGACCAAGAAGGATGCATATCGCCTCGAGGCTGAAAGCAGCAAAGCCCTGGAGCAGGGCCGGCTGCAGGAGGCTGAGTTCAAGCTGGGTGAATACAAGGAAAAGGCCCAGGCGTCCGGCCTGGACTCCTCCAAGCTGGAAATCCGCCTCCAGCAGACCAAGGCCGACCAGCGCTACGATGAGGCCATGAAACGAGCCCAGCAGGCGCTCGAGCAGGGCGACTTCGACCGGGCGGCCTTTGCCGTCGGTGATGCGGAGCGCGTTCGCTCGTCCGCGGACACTCGCAGGCTCCGGCAACGCATTTCAGATGCCAAAGAGAGAGCGGACTGGATTCAGCGCGGCGACAATGCCATGGAAGACAAGGACTACGCCGAAGCCGCGCTGGCTTATGAGAAGGCTAATCAGAAAGAAGCCACGGCTGAAATCGAGAAAAAGACCAGGCTGGCCGCCGCCCTGCTGTTGTACAACAAGGCGCTGGACGCTTACGCAAAGGGAGATCTGCTGACCGCGGAGCGACACCTGCAGAGCTCCATCTGGAAATCGCCCACGCAGCAGGCCAGCACACGACTCGAGAAGCTCGCCCCGGTGTTCGAGGCCGCCAGAACCGCTCACAAGGCCGACCTCGAGGCCGAAAAAGGCAATTACGCCGAAGCCGAACGCCTGTACAGCGAGGCTATTCCTGCGCTCCCGCCTCCCACCGATGCCGCCGTCAAGACCAAGCTCATCGGAGTACGACAAGCTCTCGCCGTTCAGCACGGAGACGAGGCATTTCAGCGTGGCGATTGGCAGGCGGCCCTGGAAGCCTACCAAAAGGCCAAGGAGCTTGGACGCAACGGCGAAATCTCGAAGAAGATCGACCTGCTCAAGGCGAAGCTCCAGCAAGAGGGCTCTTCATCCGCCGGCCAATAGTGCCGCGCAGCACATCAGTCAAAGGCGGGTGCGACCGCCGGCAAGCACACCCTCGAATCCCGGGTGAAAGTCACCCTCCCAGCCCATTTCCTCCACGCCAGGATGCGTACACAATAGGCCCCTGAGCTCCAGGGCAGGGTTCTCGATTCTTCCCTCGGGTGACGCAAGAACAAAATGTCAGATTCATTGGAAACCGCGTGAATTTTTCCATCGCTCCAAATCACTAGTAGGATGAAGACCGTAAGCGGCTCTGATATGAACTTGGAGAGGTTATACCAGGAAGCGGGACCATCGGTCTGGAGCTACCTGCGGCGGCGAATCGCGGACTCGCACGCCGCGGAGGAATTGCTCCAGGAGACTTTCCTGGCCGCGGCCGCCGACCCCGCCAAGCTGGCTGCCGCCGTCTCCGAGCGGGCCTGGCTCATCGGAATCGCACGCAACCTTGTCCGGGAGCACACGCGTCATGAACGAAGACGACTGCGGCCGCTGGATGTCGGGGAAGCACCGACCGTCGAGCCGCAACATGAGGACCGCCGGCTGGAAGCGATGCGCGAAGCCATCGCCCGACTACCCGATGGTCAGCGCGAGGTTCTCGATCTCAGGCTGGGCCAGGAGCTCTCTTACGGTGAAATCGCCGAAGCGCTGCAGATACCAATTGGCACGGTCCGCTCGAGGATGCACAACGCCGTGAACGCGCTGCGAAGATGGGCTCAGATGATGGAG
The DNA here is from genome assembly GCA_035542775.1 of Phycisphaerae bacterium. Taxonomy (GTDB): domain Bacteria; phylum Planctomycetota; class Phycisphaerae; order UBA1845; family UTPLA1; genus DATKKX01. The sequence continues at coordinate 27,927 of DATKKX010000257.1, forward strand.
GGGCAAAAAGATCCGCGAGCGGCGACCCCGGGTGAGCGTCAGCCGCAGCCGGAGAATGAACGATGAAGCCTGAAACCCTGCAACGATTGCTGATTGACCGCCACCTTGGCGAACTGCCGCCTGACGTCACCGAGTTGGTGGATGCTTATGCGGCAATGAACGCGACCGCCGCCGAGGCGCGGTCGAGCATCCAGGAAACGCTGGACCTCGCCCGTCGAGCGTCGGCGCCGACGTGCATGGAAAATCTGCCTGCCCTTCCACCGCTGACTCGCAGGCCGTCGTTGCGGACGGGTCTTACTGGGAGTCATTTCGGCACGTGGACGCGCGCGGCTGTACTTGCCGCGACCATCGTTCTTACATTCCTCCTGGGAACGCGATTCAGCCCGTCCATCTCGCCCCAGGCGAACCAGGGCGGCATTTCAGGGCTCGCAGCCACTGAACTCGGCCGCTCGCAAGCCTCGGGCAACAGCTTCTGGGCGCTTTCGGCCCGCGAGAAAACGAAATCCCACCTGGTGGGAAGCGGCCAGCATATTGACTGGCCCGCTCCCTTCAAGCCCTCTTGGAAAGGAGAACCATCATGAAACCGAGTCTGAGAATTCTTGCTGCCTCTCTGACGCTGCTGGCCGCTGTTGGCTGCATTCCGGAGAAGCGAATCGCCTGGTCGCCCGACGGAGAGCGAGCCGCCGTGATGGCGGAAGACGGGCTCTACTTCATCGACGCCGCGGGCAACGTAAAGCCGCCGCATGTCGCTCTGGCATCGGCGCGATGCGTGTGGTTCCCCGATGGTCACCGGCTCCTCGTCAAACACACGATCACCACGCACAACTGGGCCGACATCAAGCCGCTCTTCAGCGAGCAGGAGGCGACCCGCATTGAAGACGAAGCCAAGACCTTGCGCGAGCGCATCCTTGCCTACCAGGGCGATTGGAAGACGTTCGAGTTCGACCCCGGCAAGCAGTTTGCGCCCGGCTCCGAAGTAGGCATTCTGCTCTGCCTGCGCGACAAGTACTTCGAGGGTGTGCCCGAAAAAGTAGGCTCTCAATGGGGAGACCTCGAAAAAGCAAATGCCGACGTCACCAACCTGCAGGTTTTCACCCTGACCGACACAGACTTGCAGCCCGGCGCGACACTGCTGCGCAGCTTGAACCCTGTAGCGTCAATGCTGGTTTCGCCCGACAGCAGGCGCATTGCATTTGTGATGCCGATACCCGAGGGAACAGAGCACCCGGCGTCCTTGTACGTGCTGCCCGTCGAGGGTGGGTCGCCGCGGCTGGTCACCTCAGACGTTGCGGCGCGTTTCGACTGGAGCCCGGACGCCAGAAGCCTGGCGGTGATCCGCAGCGCCTCGGGAAGCCATGACGGCCCGGACAACATACAGTTGGGGCTGGTAACCACGGTGACCGTCGCCGATGAAAACGGCGCGCTGCTGGAAGAGTGGGCCGC